>JBOHGX010000263.1:0-2212 GCA_050700255.1 Pseudonocardiaceae bacterium | reverse complement strand
GGGCGTAGCACGGTGCCGGTGGCTGCGGACGGCGTCTCGGTGCGGCTGGCCGGCAGGCAGTGCAGGATGCTGAACCCGTACATCAGTCGTTCGACCTCGTCACCCGGTGCGGTGAACGTCTCGGCGACGCGCTCGTCACCGACGATCACGCAGCCGCCGTCGGCCAGCAGCGTTCGGATCGCGGCCAGCGCCTCGACCGGGCGTGTCGTGCAGCGCCTCGAACACCAGCGCGGCGTGGTAGCGCCCGGCCAGCTCTGGGTCGGCGGCGTCGCGACGGCGAAGCTGACCCGGTCGTCGACGCCGCTCGCCGCCGCGTTGCGGGTGGCCCGCTGGATCGACGCCTCGTCGAGGTCGAACCCGTCGACGCGGACCTTGGGGTAGCCTTGGGCCAGCGCGATCGACGCCCAGCCGGGCGCCGCAGGCGATCTCGGCGACGCGGGCCGGTGGGTCGGCCTGCAGCCGGGTGTGCAGGTCGGGCACGGCGGGCAGCCAGGTCGCGGCGAGGTCGTTGACGAACATAGGCCGGTTGAGCTGTTCGATGTGGTCGCGGATCTCGTCGCCGTAGGCGGTGAAGGGCACCCCGGCCCCGGTACGGTAGGCCGTCAGCAGGTCCGGCAGCACCCGCGCGATGCCGACCAGCGCGTAAGTCACCGGCGCGACGAAGTACGGGCTGACCTCGTCGAGCAGCACCTCCCGATGCGGCGCGGGCAGGGCGTAGCGCCGATCTTCGGCGTCTCGGGCGGCATCTCGGGTCACCAGGACTCCGGCGACGGCCTGCTGCTCCACCCATTCGCGCGCGTACCGGGCGTCGATGCCGGCCGCTGATGCGAGTTCGGCGGCGGTGGCTGGCCCGTTGCGGTCGAGAGCGGCGTAGAGGCCAAGCCGCAGACCCAGCCAGACGCCGAGGGTCTCCATCGAGGCGGTCAGGTCCCCGACGAGCCGGTTCGCCAGCGCCGCGCGCTGTTCGCTGATGTCCATCTCGGTGGTGTTCACGGGTGATCCCTCCAGCCAGTGTGGGTGTTCACGCGAGCCGTGCGGGTGGTGGCGTGGGCGGGCGGCGGTGCAGAGGGCGGCCGCGACATCGGGGCTCTCACAGAAGGAAGACGGCGCGGCGAAGGACGCAGCGGCGCCGCCGCGGGTGGCGCGCCGGCGCGCGCGACTCGGGCTCAGCAGCTCGTAGCGCACAGTGCCGGTCGGTTCGGTTTGTGTCTCCAGGTCGTGTCCTAGCTGGCCTGTGGCTCCCCGGTCGCGGCGAGAATGCGTCCGATGTTCTCGTCGGAGAAGAACTCGGTTGGTGACGTCACTCCGGCGTTGACCCGGGCGAAGCCGTCCATCGCTTGCGGGTTGCCGTGCACTGCCCCCAGGATCTGCTGGAGCTCGGGCGGCGGGGGCTCGAGCGTCGCGAGTTGGGTGGTGAACTCGTACATCGCCAGGACATGCTCGTCGCGGGTGGATTGGTACTGACTCATCGCGACGTCGAAGGGGCGGGCGCCGGAGAAGGTCTCGGCCAGCGCGGTGGCGCACAGCTCCGCGTCCCGGAAGGCGTCGGTGATCCCCTGGGCGGTGATGAAGTCCTTGTTGTAGCCGGCGTCGCCAACCAGCGCCCAGCCGCCGTAGGGCTTGCGGAAGTAGTTCGGGACGGCGGTGCCGACGAAGCGCGCTTCCCGGGTGGCGGCGCGGACCCGCTCGGTGAAGGGCGGCGCCAGTTCGAGCATCTTGAGGTAGTTGCCTTCGATGTCGGATTTGTTCGCCTCGAATTCCGCGAACGGCCAGCCGCCGATGACCAGCGTCAGGTCGTCGTTGGTGGGCAATGCCGCGAATGCCCGGTCGGGGCGGATGTAAGCCTCGAACCGGCCGTCCATCGGCAGCCCGCTCCAGTAGGTGTAGTAGCCCGCCAGGAGCTGCGGCTTCTCGTGGTACTGCTCGGGGCGCACGGCCTTCGCGACCAGCGAGTGCCGGCCGTCTGCCCCGATCACCACCCGGGCGTGTTCGGTGACCGGCGTGCCGCCCTTGCTGTGGCCGCGAAGGCCGGTGACGCGGCCGTCCTCGATGACGATCTCCTCGACGGTGAACCCCTCTCGAACCTCGGCTCCCGCCTCGGACGCGGCGTCCACGAGCAGCTTGTCCAGCACGCTGCGCCGGGGACCGTACGCGACCGGGGCCTCGTCGGTCCCGGGAGCTCCGGAGATCGTGAAGGGGCCGAAGTCGAACG
>JBOHGX010000262.1:0-2826 GCA_050700255.1 Pseudonocardiaceae bacterium | reverse complement strand
GCCGCAGGCCCGGTTATGATCGCCATAGGCTCACGATGCAATGGTGTGATTGATGCTCTGGACGGTTGTGTTGTGACTTTGCGTAGTTGTGTTGTCTGCTGGTCTTTGTTCTTCGTCCCTGCTCTTGATGTCGTGGTCGTGGTTCTTGAACTCTTCGTTCTGTCGCTGGTCGCTGATCTAGGGGGGAGGAGGTCATCGGGTGTGCCCTCGTCCGGGTTGGCCGGGTGGCCGGGTGGCCGGATCCGGATATCTGCGGCACGGAGGGCAGCGAGGACGGTGCGGGGGGCCAGGCCATAGAGGCGGCCGAGCCCTGCGGCGCTGGCGCCGTCGCGGTAGAGCTGGGCGCACTCGGTAATGTCCAGGCCGGGCAGAGTCCCGCCTGCTCGGCGCCAGCGCCGGTAGTGCGCTCGGCACATGCCCCCGCCGTAGCACCGCTGCTGGCAGCCCGAGATCTTGCATACTCGCGGGTTCGGTGGGGTGGTGGGTCGGACGTCGCCAGTGCGCTGCCAGCGGGAGTAGTGGGTTCGGCAGTACCCCCTGGCCTCGTGGGGTTGACCGCAGCCCTCCACGGTGCAGGTGGCATCCCGTGGCGACCGACTGGCAACCTGGGCGGGTCCGGGATCGCCGGTGCGCAGCCACCGGGCGTGGTGCGCCCGGCACATCCCCCGCCCGTAGTGCCTGCTCCCGCACCCGGCCACGGTGCAGGCGCGACCGCCGATGTCCGCCGCCATGCCGGCGACCTCCCGTCATCGTGTCCGCAAGCTCCCGGGTCGGTCATCAGGCTCCCCGGCAGTGGTGGGCGTCGTCGTGCTGCTCGGCCCGCTTGATCTGCAGCTCAGAGGGAATCAGCGGCTGGTCGGGCATGGAGGTCCACGCCCGGGCGGTCAGGCCCACCGCGTCGGTGAGCGGCGCTTGCGGGGCCGGGCGGCGCTGCGCGCCACCCTCGGCGTGTTCCCGCAGCTCGCAGGACGCGTAAGCGGTGTTGAGCCGCCGCACCACACCCGGGCGCTGCCGGTCGTGCCAGTCACCCACTTTCACCAAGGTGCCATGTTTGTCGTGGTAGGCCTCCCGGTGGGCGCACCGCAACCATCGCAGCTCCTCGTCCAGTGCGGGCTGCCATAACCAGCACGACGGGAGCACCGCGTCCGGGTACCGCAGATACACCCGGGCCAGCCACTCGACCAGGTCCGCCAGGTCGGTCTCGGCAAGGTCAGGGTCGGTGGTCAGCAGCCAGGACCGCACCGCCTCGTCGCCGTCTGGTGCCGAGCGGGCGGCCAGGGTGGCGACGTCGGTGGCCAGCTGCTGGAGCAGCTCGGCGAGCTCGTCGACCCGGCCGTGGACGGTCACCTGCCCGCGGGCGAGTTGCTGTACCTCCCGGCCCAGCGCCACGACTGTCGGGTCGGGCTCAGTAGGCGATGGTGTCATCGCTGGTCACCGCCCCCCGCACCGGACCGGTGTCGCGCTGGTGAGCGACGGTCGCGGTGTCCTCGCCGTGCTGGGTGGTCTGCTCGGATGCCTGCACCGCCGCATGAGCCGTGGCCACGGCCTCAGCGGCGCGTGTTTTCCCCGGTGACTCGCGGCCGTCGATCGGGGGCTCTTGCGTGGCTTGGCGGGAGTGTCGAAGGGTGAGCGGGTCGTCGTCGTAGTTCACGGGGCCGCCCCCGGCGGATGCCGGCGCGGCGATGTCGCGATCGTGCAGCGACTCCTGGAGATGGTCAGCTCGGGTGTTGTCTGGTTGACGGGCAAGTTGTGCCTGGTAGGCCTCATCGCCGGGGTAGGGGTCCGGCGCGGTGGCGTCCAGGTCTGCGATCAACTCGGCGAGTGCATCATCGGCGGAGCGGCCCCCGGCGGCATCGGCTGCGTGTTGTGCCTGGTCCTGCAGATGCTTGGGCAGGGTCGGTCGGTCTTGAACCATCCGGAACTGGTCGTGTCCGTGTGCGTCGGTCATTCGACTTCCTCCTTATTCGGTGCGTGGTCTCGTTGCCCGGGCCGTCGGTGACAGGACCCGGGCACGGGGAGATCGGTCGGGCCGGTGACCGCGTCAGTGGGCGGTGTCGCCAGGAGGCCGTGTGCCATTGGTCGATCCCGGCGCCACGGGCGGGAGACCTGGCGGTGTGGGCGCCTGCTCACCCACCAGACCTGCGGGGCTCACTACCCATGGGGTGCGCTCACCCACCTGCTCGGCCGCGGGCTGAGCGGATTGGGTGACCTGTTCGGCGGCGGCGACCACGGCTCGGGCAGCCCGGCGGGTGAGTCGGGCTTGGGCACGGACGTCGCGGCGTTTCCAGGCCATGTGGGCCCACCCGAGTACGGGAGGCATCCCGCTGTGCAGCACCACCACCCGCCGTTTGGGGAGGTTGGCCAGTTGGGCGGGGGCGATCACCGGGACCTTGCGGGTGGTGCGGGAGGTCGCCCGCCCGGACGGGTCGGTGGTGGTGACCAGCTCGTCGCGCTCCCCGGCCAGGGCCGACCAGTGAGTCAGATCTTCGGTGTCGTCGCCCTGGCAGAACAACACCACCACCCCGGCGTTGCCCAGGATCACTCGCGCACCCGTCGCACCCCACCGGGCGGCCAGCTGAGCACGGGATTGGAACGCGGCGATGATGTGCACCCCGCGGCCACCCATGTCCGATGACCACGAGTCGAGCGGTACCGGGCAGATCAACGCGGCCTCATCCAGCGCCAGGGTCAAAGGCGGGTCCAACCGCCCTGATGGTTGCCGGGCGGCGATCCGGCGGGCCTCCCGGGCGATGTGCCCCGTCAATGCCGCGACGAGCGGCGCCACCTGGGACTCCTCTGCACCTAGCAGGTACACCGTGGCGTGGG
>JBOHGX010000261.1:0-4381 GCA_050700255.1 Pseudonocardiaceae bacterium | reverse complement strand
GTCCTTCCACACCGCCGGCCAGAGCCCACCGTGCGATCCACCCGATCACCGAAGGCAGGCGCTCCCGCTGGCGATCGCCCTCACCGTGGTCCTCCGCTGCTCGTACTGGTGGAGGGTCGCCCGGGACGGCGTTTCGGCGGCTCGCCGCATAACCGGTCGTTGTCGACAAGCCCCACCGAGTTCGACTGGCCGCATCGCTGGGGACCCTGAGGCACCGTCGATCACCTGAGATGTCCGTCGCCGGCCTGTGCGCCCGACGTCATGCAGGGGCCGCGCTCCCGCCCTCGGGAGGGTCGTTCCAGCTCGGGAGGGCAAGTGCCGCGCCCATGCGCTGGAGCTCGTCACGATGCAGCGCGCTCAGGCGCGCCAGCACCTGCTCTCCAGCCTTGGTCAGTAGTACCCGGACTGCCCGGCCGTCGCTGGGGTCCGTTGCCCGCTCGATGAGCCCCTGGCGCTGGGCCCGGTTGACCAGTTCGACCACGCTGTGGTGACGCAGCTGGAGCCGCTCGGCCAGCTCCCGCACGGTCGCCCACTCCCGGCCGGGGAATCCCTTGAGCGCTAGCAGCAGCTGGTATTGCTGCGGGGTCAGGCCGTCCCGACGGACCGTTTCCTCGCTGAAGCGCAGGTAGCGGCGGATCCCGAAGCGGAACTGGGCCAACGCCTCGAAATCCTGCTTCGTCAGCGGTTCTGATCCCACGCCCTCGGCCTCGGTCGCCATGAGACACATGACACCACTCCCTCCACTGTTGGCGAGCACGAGAGGCACTATATCGTGTTACGATAGACATGTGCGAGGGGGTGGAGTTAACGTCAAGACCCCGCGAGGCGCCAGGAGGTGCCCAATGTTCAGTGACTGCCAACACGCTCCGCGAGATGCTGAATCGGTTCCGGCGCGTCAGAGTGGCATGCCCTATGCGGTCGCGGTGGTTAGCGACGGCAGTGCCCTCGCACACCAGGATCCGACCCGCCGGGCTGGATCGGTTGAACCTATCCTACGCCATTGGGCGGCACTGATCCACGAGCACACCGGTCTGGTCACCCGGCCGGTGTATGTGGCCGCCCAGGACGCCGAGGACCTCAGCGCTGGGTTGCGCGGCCTTTCCCCCGATATCGGGGTCATCGTCCTGATTCGTACCGACCCGACCCACTACTCGGCGGGCAACGTGTCGGCACCGGGCGGGGGAGGAGAGCGAGCGGTGGTCACCGATTCGGCGATGACCGCCGTCGCGGCGACCGCGGCGCTGCTGACCACCCTGAACCGCCGCGGCCTTTCACCCGAGCGCAGCGGGGTCGTGATCGCCGGCGCGGCGACCATGCCCGTGCTGCGCCCACTACTGCTGGCCGCCGGATTCGGGCGCGTCACCAGCTGGAATCGCCTCGACGCCGTCACCTTCTCCCTGCGCTGCATCACGCAAGACGCCGAGGCGGTCATCGACCTGGTGGGCTGCACCCGGGAACTTGCCGAGGCAGCGAGCGATCATCCCGAGCTGATCATCATCACCCCAGACAAGACGAACTGGGCACTGCTCGCGTTACCCGCCGTCCTCCACGCCGTCGCGACAGCTCAGGATCCAAGAGCCGGCGTGGACCGCTACCACGCCTGCGCGCTCGCGCTGGCCGCCACCATCCCACCCGATCGGCTACTGCCCGACCCGATGGAACCGGCGTGGCGAGGAGTGGAAGGCCGAGATCCCACTGATCGAGGAGTGGTTCGACAAGATCGGCGACAAGCTGCCGACCTCGATGCGCGACGAGCTGGAGGCACTCAAGGATCGCCTCGGCTACGGCATAGCCCCGCGAACAGCCAGGAGCCAGAGGATGACAAGACAGTCACACGTGCAGGTCGGTCGAGTCTACGACGAGCGCACGCCGCAGGACGGCGTCCGGGTGCTGGTCGACCGCATCTGGCCGCGCGGCCTGACCAAGGACCAGGCCGACCTCGACGAATGGTGCAAGCAGATCGCCCCGTCAGCGACGTTGCGCAGGTGGTACGGCCACGACCCCGACCGGTTCGAGGAGTTCGGTCGCCGCTACCGGACAGAACTCGATGATCCTGGGCGGGCCGAAGCGCTGCAGCACCTGCGCGAGTTGGCGCAGCACCGGACGCTGACCCTGCTCACCGCCACCAGACACGCCGAGATCAGTGAGGCCGTTGTGCTCGCGGACCTGCTCGGCGCCGAGAACGGGACCGGCTGATGGCCACCCCCCAGGGCGCGGGCCCGCCACCGCCGGTGGGCAGGATCGTGGTCGGTGTGGACGGATCACCCGGATCGCTGGCCGCGTTGCGCTGGGCGGTCCAGGAGGCGTCCTTACGCGGCCTGGCGTTGCATGCGGTGACCGCCTGGGAATTCCCGCAGGAATCGACCTTCGGCGACATGCATACGGTCGGCGACTTTCATCCGGTGATCGCCGCCGAGGAGATCCTGGTGGCGGCCCTCGCCGATGCCGGCATATCGGCCCAGGACCAGACGGTGACCACCGCGCCCGTCGAGGGGCACCCGGCCGAGGTGCTGCTGCAGGCGGCCGAGGGCTCGGAGCTGCTGGTGGTCGGCTCCCGCGGGCACGGCAAGATCCTCGGAGCGCTGCTCGGCTCGGTCAGCCAGTACTTGGCCGCCCACGCCGCCTGCCCGGTCGTCGTCATCAATCCCGTGGCGCATGAGGCCCGCGGCCGCTGCCACCCCGGACGCTGACGGCGGTGCACCACATCACCTGCCCGACACGATTATATCGTGATACGATGTAGTCATGAAGGTCTCTGAAGAGGGTGCCGTGGGTACGCCCACCCGGATCGGACTGCTGCTCCCCCCGAGGCCGGGGAGTCGTCCGCGGAACGTTGCTCGGCTCGGTGAGCCAGATGCTTCTCCGCCACACCCACAGCCCCCTCGCCGTGCTCCGCCCAAGACGGATGAGGCGCGGACCACCTGTACACCATCTCCGCGATCCCGACGCCGAGCTTCTGGACGACCGCGCCCACCGCCAGTCGTAGTTCGAGGTCACCTCGGCGACCATCCCGCACCGCCCGCTCACGCAAGGCCGATGGCCTCGTTCTGGGTGAGTGACGTCACCCTCACGAAAGCGGATCGCGGGACAGTACGCAGTCGCCGCACACCGCGCCCGCCACGTTCGGCGCGGCCCGATAGATCAGACAGCAACTCCGGCCGACGAAAACCTCGGTCGGCCGACGCGATGCTGGTGCCACGGAGGGGCGGCTGGTCCAGCAGCAGCGACGCGATCATCTGGCACGGGTGTGCCCAGGCTGGTTGGGAGTTTGCGATCATCGACGCCGCACCATTGACTGCCGATGCGACGTTGCCCCACAGGACGACCCTCGTGGATCTTGTCCATTAACTCCTGTGCTTCGGGTGCTGCTGGTGACCCAACGCGGGTCCCCACAGGGGAGAACTCGATTCGTCGCGTGGTCCGCAACCAGCGCCTTGGAGCAGAGCCAGAATCACTCGCTGCGGGTCGTGGGCCAGTGACTCTACGAATCCGCCGTGGTAGGCCTGGCAACCTTTCTCGCGGAGCCACCTGCCGAGGATGGGCACCGCACAAACGCCACGTTCGCCGGAGAGACCCGAGACCATCGAGTTGGCGCATGAACAGCTCGCCTGGCTCCAACATGGCGACCAGGGCCTCCCCCACCGTGGTCCCGGTGCCACCCACCATCGGGGACTCCCAGAGGGTCTCGGCATCATTCGCTGCCCAGTTCTGGCCCGGGTTGGCGGGCGACAGCCGCGGAATCCTTGTCTCGGCCAGGAAGGCGTCGCCACCAGCGCCGGTCGCCTCGCGCACTCTCTCGTACAGGGCCTCCCCGCTCAGAGCGCTGCCTGATGCCCCCAGCCCGAAGGCGACCTCGACGTCGTCGGTGCCGGCCCGCACCCCCGCCAGGGCCAGATCCTTGGTCACGCCCTCGTCGAGGTGGCCGTCGCCGAAGACGACATCGCCTCCCTCAACCGCGAGCCCGTGGGTGTTGTCCCAATCATGAAAGGCACGGGCCACCAGATCCCCCAGGGAAAGCTCGGGATACCGGCTCGTCCTGGTCGTGAGCTCAGACAGGGTGCGGTGATAGAGGAACCGGGCGGGCACAAGCCTCATCACCCGGCTGAGCTCCCGCAGCGCCGTGGCAGTGTCGGAGGCTACCCGCTGTGGGAGATGCTCCGGGTCCCCGCCTCTCCCGGTGCGCAAGCGAGGCTGAACAACCTTCCCGACCCATCCGCTTCGGGTCGGGCGGCTTGCCAGTACTCAAGGCCGGAGGTGGGTGAGCCGTGGGGCCGGAAGTAGTCCCCGCTCCACGCGACGACGTCGCCGAAGCTGAGCAAGAACCGTTCCTCGGCTGATTCGCCACCAACGTTGACCAGGGCGGCACCGGTGGCGGCATCGC
>JBOHGX010000260.1:0-1696 GCA_050700255.1 Pseudonocardiaceae bacterium | reverse complement strand
CTACCCACCCTCGCAGGTCTGCGCGAACGCGGCGGGTGGCACAACCTGGAAACCCCGGCCACGCACTTCGCGGCCGGGGCGTTCCACACCCTCTACAGCGGCACGGAGCTTGCCGACCACGGCCTGTGCTACCCCTTCCAGTGGTCGGCGCCCGACCAGCGGGTGCGCTACACGACGGCGTTCGAGGCACCGCCACCGGTGTGGGAGCGGCTGGGCGGGACGGGGGCGCGCACCCTGGCCATCGACCCGTACGAAAGCCGCGCGCCCCGCACGGCCGTGGCCGGCACGGTGGTCAGCGGCTGGCAGTTCACCGACCGGGTGGTGCTGGCGCCCTGGTCGTCCCCGCGGGGCACGCGTGGCCAGCTCGCGCAGCTGTTCGGGCCGCCCGCGGCGGTGGAAGAGGTGTTCGGGCGCAGCTCCACCCGGGATTTGCTGCGGCTGCGCCGCGACCTGCTGGCCGCTTCCGGGCGGGCCGCCGATGCCGCACAGCTGCTGCTGGCCGGCAGCCACTTCGACCTGGCCTGGTTGACGTTCAGCGCCGGGCACGTGGCCGGGCACCAGTTCTGGGATCTGTCTCAAGTCAAGGACGACGTCGACGGCGCCACCCGGCAGGTGCTGGCCTCCGCCCTGGAGGAGGTGTACCAGAGCGTCGACGCGGGCTTCGGCCGCGTGCTGTCCGCGCTTCCCGAGGACGCCGACGTGATCACCGTGTCCCCGGTGGGGATGGACGTCAACACCAGCCGGGCCGATCTGTTGCCGGAGATGCTCGACGCGGTCCTGCTCGGCGGTCCCCGCCCAAATTTCGGCTCAGTTTCCGGGTCGGGCTCGGTCTGGAAGCTGCGCGCAGCCCTGCCGACCGGCCTGCGGGCGCGAGTCGCGGCCGCGCTGCCGGACCGCGTCGCGCTGGCGCTGACCGCACGCCTGGAGCTGCGCGGCCAGGACTGGAGCTCCACCCGGGCGTTCGCCCAGCCCGCGGACAACCAGGGCTACCTGCGGCTGAACCTGCGCGGGCGCGAGCGGGACGGGATCGTCGACGCCGCCGACGCGCAGCCGCTGATGGACCAGATCGCGACCGGTCTGCTGACCTTCCACGACCCGGACGGCACCCCGTCGGTCAAGGCCGTGGAACGGGTCGTCGACACGTTCGACTCCGGGATCCATTCCGACCGGCTGCCCGACCTGATCGTGCGCTGGAGCGACCAGCCCGCGACCAGGCTCGACGCCGTGGTCTCTCCCCAGTTCGGCACCGTACGGCGCCGAGGTTCGGGCAGCGGTCGTTCCGGCAATCACACCGCCGGCGATGCCTGGGCGCTGGTGGTGCCGGGCACGTCACGGCCACGGACTCCCGGCCGGCCTCCGCGCCTGGTGGACATCGCCGCGACCGCCGCCGCGCTGGCCGGCGCGGACCTCACCGACCTGCCCGGTGAGCCCTTGCTCCAGCGATAGCCTCCAGGCCCATCCCCAGCGCCGTCGCGGCTTGAGCGACGCAGATCAGGGCCCCGGCCCGCGGGCCGTGGGCGAGGCCGCGGCGCAGCAGGCCGGCGTAGAAGCGTGGCGACTCCAGCCGCAGCAACGTGCCATGGTCGGAGCGGAACCGGTAGGCGCCCCGGCCGTAGCGCAGCTGCTGGCGCCAGAACCCGGCCGGCGAGAGCTCCTGGTGGTGGCGGACGAGCGCGGCGGGCTCGAACACCAGTGC
>JBOHGX010000259.1:0-4025 GCA_050700255.1 Pseudonocardiaceae bacterium | reverse complement strand
AACTCACACAGCTTGGCCAGCGGGCCGGAGGGGTCCAGCAGGGTCCAGTACGCGCCGGAACGCAGCGTCTTGTAAACGATCCCGCCGCCGAGGAAGGACTTGCCGCCGCCCAGCCCGGCCACCAACGCGGTCAACCCGGAGGAGTCCCGGATCTCCTGGGCCATCCAGGGATCCCAGGCGACCGGGCGCCGGGTAGCGGTGCACGTCTCACCGAGCAGGATGCCGCGCCGGTCCCCCACCTCCGCGGTGGCGGTGGGCACCGCCGAGGCCGCCCAGATCACCGAGCCGCGGCGCAGGTAGGCGCCCGAGGACAGCGGTTCGCCGGGGATGAATTCGCGGGCCAATGCGTACTGGGCCTCGGGATGCTCAATGGCGATCTTGGGCTTGTAGAGATCCAGCAGCTGCTGGGCCAATCGCAGCGCATCCCGATCGGTGGGCCCTGAGACCGCCAGCCGCCACCACGAACGCACCCGGGTGCCCAGCGCGGTGAAACCCGATGTCATCTCGTCGTCGATCTCCAGCACCCGGCCGGCCTGGCGAACCAGGCTCTGCGGCGGCTCGAGGTCGTGCTCGTCGGTGTAGTGCCGCACCTGGGAACGCACCTTGTTCATCTGCCGCTGCAGCTCGCCGGCCACCTCCTCCGGGCGGCGCACGTAGATGCGTGCCGACCACTCGACCCCAGCCGGCAGGCGGTCCGAGCGCTGCACCCACGGGTCGTCGATCTCCGGGATCCGCAACCCGTGCATCTGCCCCACGGTGAGCACCACGACGTGCCGAGCGATCCCGGCGTTGGAGCCGGTGCGGCCGCGGACGGTGAGGGTGGGCGCGTAGGGCTCGGTGTGGAAGTCCGCGGCATCGGTGAAACTGGCCAGATCCTCGGGCTCCCAGGTGGCGCCGGGCACGACGGGCAGGTTGCGCGGTGCGGGCAGTCCCAGCGAACACGACCGGTGCATCAGCCAGGACATCTCCTCGGCGGTGACCGGCCTGCCCTCCAGCCCGGCGACGCCGATCACCCCGTCGAGGTGCTCGACTTCGGCGTCCACGGCGACCAGTTCGGCGTCGACTGCGGTGGGAAACACCCGCCGCAGCACCGGCGCGGCCCGCTCGACGACCCGGTCCACCATGGACCGGGTCTGCACCTGCACGCCGAGATAGACCTCCTTCTCAGCCATCGAATGCCCGAGCAGTTGCTGCTGCTCACCGACCATGTAGTCGTCGAAGGACAGCGCCCCGGGGGTGTCAGGTAGCCGGCCCACCGCATTACGCGCGTGCGCCTCGGCCCACATCCGGATCGGGTAAGGGCGGGCGGTGACCCGCAGGTGCAGCCACCGGCCCTGCAACTCCGCATACTGGCCGGCGATGGCGTGGATCAGGTCCTGACGTTGCGAGTCCGAGCGAAACGACCAGCGCTGCGGGGCGAGCCGGTACCAGGCGTAGACCTCCTGCCCGTTGCGTACCAGGTGACCGTCGATGGAACGCAGGCCGATAGCGGGCGTGTAGGTGGGGGCGGCGGCTTCTCCGGGGAGCTTGTGGCTGCGCCGGTTCGAGCCTCCTCGAGGGGCGGGCGCGGTGGCCATCGAGCGCTGATTGTTCGGTGCGGGGTGGTGGTCGCGTTCACGTCTACGGGGGGGACGTCCGAGCCCGAACAACGTCGCCCTCCTTCCTGGCACGCCCCCGACGAGTTGACCCCTGGCCGGGCCGGGGGCGGTTGTGTTGAACGCGGATCTGCGCCGCACTGGCGGCCCCACCCCGCGCCCCGGTCTTCTTCCGCGGAGCGGTGAGCTCGCGGACCCACATGGCGGCAACGGCGGTCAGTGGCCGTTCGTGGCTGATCCGGGAACCGATCATCCGGGTGAGCAGGATGGTGATGAGCAGGCCCCAGCCGGTGGAGAAGAAGCTGAAGCCGATACCCAGCTGGCGCTCGACGCCGAGCACTACAAGGAACACCACCGTGCCCACGCCCCAGGCCACATACCGCGCTCGCCACGGGAACGTCGCCTTCGGAGGCCCGAGCCAGACCGCGTCTACCCGGTAGACATCGTCATCTGTGCGAATCCGCAACGGCCGCTCACTCCTCGATTAGCCGCTGAACAGGCCGGCGATCCACGTTCCGAGGTCCACCCCTGCCCCAGACACTGCCAACCCGACGATGCCCAACGCGATGATCACTCCTCCGACCCGCCGCATCACGCCGGCGTTGTCTCCCTTACCGCCGCCGAGCCACAGCAGCAGGACCGCCACACCCAGCAGAAGCAGCGGCACGATGTTGTCCAACATCCAGGTGCGCAAGTTGTTCGTGCTCAACTCCGCTTGGGCGACCACGATCAGCGCAGTCATCGCAACCCCCTCGGGGTTTGATCACGGTTCAGCACCGAGCGGCCGCCCGGCGGGTGCTGAGTAGACCATGCCAGGGTTGGCGGACAGTACCCGGTACGCCACGCCCAGTGGTCACCCATATAGAGGTAGGGCATACCCGGGATCTCTGGTGCACCCACCTGGGACGCACACTCTGCGGTCACAAGCCATCCGATCGGCGCCCTCAAGGTGCCGGACGCCCCATCCGGGGCCGCCATTCCCTCCGGCGGCTCACGTGCAGTGAACCGCCCGGTCGGCGCAGCGATGTCCATGACGAATGGCGGTCACGTTCGCGTCACCCCACCGGCGTGTCTGTCGTCCCTGCCCGGTGTGGTGATGCTCATGTGCTCGCGTATACGGATGCCGTGCTCGCCAACGAGGGTTGTCGCCAGCGACCTGGCGAGTGCATGCTCGTGGCACGAAGGTCACGTTCTCACCGGCGCGGGGTGGCCACAGCCCTAGCGCAGGGGGCACCAGGTGACCAGTGGTGTACACGGGATCGCGGCCCGCCGTGCAGCCGGCAACGAGTCACCGTCGCGGGTAGCCCGGATCTATCCATCAAGACTCTGGGGCTTGCCCGGATCGAGTCCCCACTGGCTGCGCTGCTGGACGCAAGGCAGACCACCACTATGTCGACGAGGACGATCGGGTACTCCTCGACGACACACTCAGCATGGTGCGGGCGCGTGGAGGCTCGATCAGCGACTTACCCAGCTTCGAACCGTCCGGTCCCCGACGCAAAATCTTCTTCGATCCGTCCAAGACCCGGGCCGGACGCCCTGCCTTCGGGTTCCTACGTGGCGATCAGCCACTTCTGTGACCCCGAGACCACTCCCGAGTTGAGCGAGCTCGCCCGAAGGCTGGAACAGGTCTTCCTACACAGCCCGATGGGCAGTGGAGTGTTTCGTACCCGTGCCGAGATCGAGGGCATGTTCCCGGGCTTGGAACTGATCGAGCCTGGTCTGGTTCAGTGTGTGATTGGCGGCCCACCGGCCCCCGGTCCAGCAAGCCGCTGGAGCCCGTGCAGCACTGCATGGTGGGAGCGGTCGGGCGCAAACTCTGAACGGTTTCCCCAGCTCCCCACCCAAGAGGGACCGCAAGAGCGCTTCCCGGCTCAACGCACGCCGGACGCGAAGGCCAGAGGGTGGGCGGACGAGCTGGCCTGTAAGCCGGACAAAGTTCGTGTCGTCCTCCGACCAGCGGGCTAGCGTAGAAAGCCGCTTGACCAGCAGCGAACCTTGCCAACGCCTGCGAGCGCTTGTTGTCGCATTCCGAGCTGGTGTGCTCCCAGTGTGCCCCGCCGAAGATCGATCTGCCGCTGACCGGGCCTGTGCGGCGTGGACGATCCCGGGCGGACGAATGCATAGAGGCGCCACATGGCGAACGGAAGCGTTGTGGTGCATTTATCGGCTGAGGCGGCGCTCGATGGCCTTGTCGAGTTCTGCGCGGCTAGTTCGGTCCTCGTGCACAAGTCGGAACCGCGCGTAACGCCGACGAGGGCCAGCTAGCTAAGCCCGGCACCGGCCACCTGAGCCCAGTCCACGTAATCATTCAGCCCGTGGACTGACCTGGTCTGACGCGCTGCCGTCGGCGTGTTGATGCGGCGGTCGGCGACATGTGCGTGTCGATCACGCTGTGATCGGCTGGTGTGCGGTTTGATCTTCCGGTGC
>JBOHGX010000258.1:0-8753 GCA_050700255.1 Pseudonocardiaceae bacterium | reverse complement strand
GAACAGCGCGTACTCGTCATGATCGCCGATGACCTGCTTGCAGGGTCGAGAATCAACGCCGATGACCTGCTTGCAGGGTCGAGAATTGACACGGCCGCCCAGAAGGCCGCGGTGCTCGCCGAGGCGCTGCCCTGGCTGCAGCGCTTCCACGGAGCCACTGTTGTGATCAAGTACGGCGGCAATGCGATGCTGGACGATGAGCTTAAGCGGGCCTTCGCGCAGGACATGGTCTTCCTGCGGCTGGCCGGGCTACGCCCCGTCGTGGTGCACGGTGGCGGGCCTCAGATCAACGCCATGCTGGACCGGCTGGGCATCGTGGGGGAATTCCGCGGGGGTTTACGGGTCACCACTGCTGAGACGATCGACGTGGTGCGCATGGTGCTGTTCGGTCAGGTGGGACGCGAGCTCGTCGGGTTGGTCAACGTGCACGGTCCGTTCGCCGTCGGCATCTCAGGCGAGGACGCGCACCTGTTCACCGCCGCCCGGCGCACTGCCACTGTGGACGGCGAACAGGTCGACGTGGGGCTGGTCGGTGATGTGGTTGCGGTGAACCCCGCCGCGGTGCTCGACATCGTCAACGCCGGGCGCATCCCGGTGGTATCCGGATTGGCCCCGGACCTCGACGGCGTGGTCCACAACATCAATGCTGACACCGCTGCGGCGGCGCTGGCCGTAGCGTTGGGCGCCGAGAAGCTCGTCATGCTCACCGACGTCGAGGGGCTCTACACCGACTGGCCGGACCGGTCCAGCCTGCTGTCCCAGGTGACCGTCGATCGCCTGGAGACGCTGCTGCCGAGGCTGTCCGCCGGGATGGCGCCGAAGATGGAGGCCTGCCTGCGCGCGGTACGTGGGGGAGTGCCACGGGCCCATGTCATCGATGGCCGGGTGGCGCATTCGGTTCTTCTAGAAGTGTTCACCACCGATGGGGTAGGGACGATGGTCCTGCCCGAGGAGGGTCACGACTGATGCCTACCGCGGACCTTCAGCGGCGCTGGGAAGCCGCGTTGATGGCCAACTACGGGACGCCCGCGTTGGCGTTGGCCCGAGGCGCCGGAGCGCAAGTGTGGGATGTTGACGGCCGGCGCTACCTGGATCTGCTCGGTGGTGTCGCGGTGAATGCGCTGGGCCACGCGCACCCGGCGATTGTGCGCGCGGTCACCGAGCAGATCGGCACCCTCGGGCAGGTCTCCAACCTGTACCTCAGCGAGCCGGCGATCACGCTGGCCGAGACCCTGCTCGACTTGCTCGGTGCGACCGGAACGGGGCGGGTGCTGTTCTGCAACTCCGGTGCAGAGGCCATCGAGGCCGCATTCAAGATCGCTCGACGCACCGGGCGGCGGAAAATGGTCGCCGCCCACGGTGCCTTTCACGGCCGGACCATGGGTGCGCTCTCGCTCACCGGGCAACCCGCAAAGCGGGATCCCTTCGAGCCGATGCCGCCCGGCGTGGTCTTCGTGCCCTACGGCGACTCCGCGGCCCTCGCGTCGGCGGTCGACGGGGACACTGCCGCGGTGTTCCTCGAGCCCGTCCAGGGCGAGAACGGTGTGGTGATCCCCCCAGAGGGTTACCTGCACGCCGCTCGGGAGATCACCGCTGCGCGCGGTGCGCTGCTGGTGCTGGACGAGGTGCAGACGGGCATCGGCCGGACCGGTACCTGGTTCGCCCATCAGTCCCTGGGGGTGACCCCAGACGTGGTAACGCTCGCCAAGGGTCTCGGCGGGGGGCTCCCGATCGGTGCATGTATCGGCATCGGACCCGCCGCGCATCTGCTACAACCGGGCCAGCACGGCACCACCCTCGGTGGCAACCCGGTGTGCTGCGCGGCCGCGCAGGCCGTGCTGGCGACCATCGCCTCGGATGGCTTGCTCGATCATGCTGCGCGACTCGGTAAGGAGATCGCTGTCGGGATATCGGCGCTGCGCCACCCGCTCGTCGGATCGATCAGCGAGGCAGGCCTGCTCATCGGCATCGGTCTGACCTCGCCCGTTTCCGCAGTGGTCGCCACCGCTGCGCGGGATGCGGGTTTCCTGGTCAACCCGGCCGTGCCGGACCGGATCCGGCTAGCCCCACCACTGGTACTCGCCGACGCCCAGGCACGGGAGTTCCTCAACGCCCTGCCTGCGATCCTGGACCGGGTGCAGTAACACATGCCCAGGCACTTCCTGCGCGATGACGACCTCACCCCGGCCGAGCAGCGGGAGATCCTCGACCTGGCAGACGAATTCAAGGCCGACCCGCTCGGGCACACCCCGCTGGCCGGCCCACGATCCGTCGCAGTGATCTTCGAGAAGAGCTCGACGCGAACCCGGCTGTCCTTCCAGATAGGTATTGCCCAGCTAGGCGGCAACCCGGTCATCGTCGACGCCGGCACGATGCAGCTGGGCTGTGCGGAGACCATCGAGGACACCTCGCGGGTGCTGTCCCGCTACGCCGACGCCGTGGTGTGGCGCACCTACGCACAGACCCGGATCGAGGCCATGGCCAGCGTCTCGCGGGTGCCGGTGGTCAATGCACTCACCGACGAGTTTCACCCCTGCCAGGTGCTCGCAGACCTGCAGACCATCCGGGAGCGGCACGGTCGCCTGGCCGGGCTCACCCTCACCTATCTGGGCGACGGGGCGAACAACATGGCGCATTCTTTGCTGCTCGGCGGCGCCACCGCCGGGCTGCATGTTCGGATCGCCGCTCCGGACGGATTCGAGCCGCTGCCCGACGTCATGCTCGCGGCGAAGTACCGCGCCGCGGAGACCGGGGGAAGCGCCACCGTGCTCAGCTACCCGCTCGCGGCAGTCGATGGAGCCGACGTCCTGGTCACCGACACCTGGACCTCGATGGGTCAGGAGAGCGACGGACTCGACCGCGTCACCCCGTTTCGCTCGCTGCAGATCAATGCTGAGCTGCTGGCGCGCGCTTCCGCAGGAGGCACTAAGAAGATCACAGTGCTGCACTGCCTGCCCGCGCACCGTGGGGCCGAGATCACCGACGAAGTGCTCGACGGTCCGACCAGCGCGGTGTGGGACGAGGCCGAGAACCGGCTGCACGTTCAGAAGGCGCTGCTGGCCTGGTTACTGGACCCGGAGCGCCCGGCATGACGTCCACCCGGGTCGGCCGGCAGGCCCGCATCGTCGAGCTGGTGACCCACCGCGCGGTGCGCAGCCAAACGGAACTGGCCGCCCTGCTCGCCGGCGAGGGCATCGAGGTCACTCAGGCGACGCTGTCCCGGGACCTCGACGAGCTCGGCGCGGTGAAGTTGCGTGGCGTGGACGGCGGTGCGCCGGTGTATGTCATCCCCGAGGACGGCAGCCCGGTACGCGGCGTGGAAGGTGGCACCGGCCGGCTCGGACGGATCCTGTCCGAGCTGCTGGTCTCCGCCGATGCCAGCGCGAACCTCGCTGTGTTGCGCACACCGCCCGGAGCGGCCCATTTCGTGGCCAATGCACTCGATCGAGCGGCGCTGACCGAGGTGGTCGGCACCATCGCCGGAGATGACACCATCCTGGTGGTCGCCCGCGAACCCCTCCCGGGGGCGGAACTCGCGGAGCGGATCAGGGCGCTGGCCCGCTCGTGAGTGCGAATCGGGGCTATAACACTGTTTGCCACTCACGACCTCGACCGAAGGGGTGTTCATGACTGAACGGGTAGTGCTGGCGTACTCGGGAGGCCTGGATACGTCGGTGGCGATCGGGTGGATCGCCGAGAAAACCGGAGCCGAAGTCGTCGCGGTCGCGGTCGACGTCGGCCAGGGCGGCGAGGACCTGGAGACGATCCGCAAGCGGGCGCTGGCCTGCGGCGCGGTGGAGGCCGTCGTCACCGACGCTCGCAACGAGTACGCCGAGCAGTACTGCCTGCCGGCGCTACAGGCCAACGCGCTGTACATGGACCGCTACCCGCTGATATCGGCGCTGTCCCGGCCACTGATCGTCAAGCATCTGGTGGCAGCCGCGAAGTACCACGGTGCCAGCACCGTCGCGCATGGCTGCACCGGCAAGGGCAACGACCAGGTGCGCTTCGAAGTCGGTATCGGCGCGCTGGCCCCGGACCTGCAGGTGATCGCTCCGGTCCGGGACTGCGCGTGGACCCGCGAGAAGGCGATCGCCTACGCCGCGGAGCGCAACCTGCCGATCGACGTCACCAAACGCTCGCCATTCTCGATCGACCAGAACATGTGGGGCCGAGCGGTGGAGACCGGATTCCTCGAAGACCTGTGGAACGCCCCAACCAAGGACGTGTACTCCTACACCACCGATCCGACCGAGTGGAAGGCACCGGAGCAGGTTGTGATCGCTTTCGAGTCGGGTGTGCCGGTCGCGATCGACGGCGCGCCGGTCACCCTGCTCGAGGCGATCCAGCAACTCAACGAGCGGGCTGGGGCGCACGGTGTCGGCCGGCTGGACCTGGTCGAGGACCGGTTGGTCGGCATCAAGAGCCGTGAGGTCTACGAGGCGCCCGGGGCGATCACCCTGCTCACCGCACACCAGGAGCTGGAGAACGTCACCGTCGAGCGAGACCTGGCCAGGTACAAGCGCAACGTCGAGCAACGCTGGACCGAACTGGTCTACGACGGGCTCTGGTTCTCCCCGCTCAAGCGAGCCCTGGACGCCTTCGTCGCCGAATCCCAGCACCACGTCACCGGCGAGATACGGATCGAGCTGGCCGGTGGCCGCGCCACAGTGATCGGGCGGCGCAGCCCGCAGTCGCTCTACGACTTCAACCTGGCCACCTACGACGAGGGTGACACCGTCGACCAGTCCCTGGCCAAGGGGTTCGTGCTACTGTGGGGGCTGCCCTCAAAAATCGCCGCACAACGAGACCTGCGAGGCTTCCCACCGTGACCACACTTTGGGGTGGCCGGTTCAGCGGCAAACCGGCCGATGCGATGACTGCACTGAGCCTGTCGACACACTTCGACTGGCGACTGGCCCGGTACGAGCTGCGTGGCTCCCGGGCGCACGCCCGCGTGCTGCACGATGCTGGGCTGCTCAACGACGGTGAGCTGGATGCGATGCTCGACGCACTGGACCACCTCGACACCGACGTCAGCTCCGGCGCGTTCGTCCCGGTGCCCGAGGACGAGGACGTGCACACCGCTTTGGAGCGGGGCCTGATCGAGCGCGCCGGGCCGGAACTCGGCGGTGCATTGCGCGCCGGTCGCTCCCGCAACGACCAGGTCGCGACGTTGTTCCGGATGTGGCTACGCGACGCTGCCCGCCGGGTTGCGGCCGGCACCCTGGACGTGATCGACGCGTTGCTCGACCAGGCGCAGGCGCATCGGGACGCGCCCATGCCGGGGCGGACCCATCTGCAGCACGCCCAGCCCGTGTTGCTCGCCCACCACCTGGGTGCCCATGTCCAGGCCTTGCTTCGCGACGTCGAGCGGCTGCGCGACTGGGATGCCCGGGCCGCCGTCTCGCCCTACGGCGCGGGTGCCCTGGCGGGTTCGTCGCTGGGCCTGGACCCGGCAGCGGTGGCCGCCGAACTGGGCTTCGGTGCCCCGGTGGAGAACTCGATCGACGGCACGGCATCGCGCGACTTCGCCGCCGAGGCCGCGTTCGTGCTCGCGATGCTGGCCGTCGACCTGTCCCGGATCGCCGAGGAGATCATCCTGTGGGCCACCGCCGAGTTCGGTTATGTCGCCCTCGATGATGCCTACTCGACGGGCAGCTCGATCATGCCGCAGAAGAAGAACCCCGATGTGGCCGAATTGGCTCGAGGTAAGGCGGGCCGGCTGATCGGCAACCTCACCGGGCTGTTGGCGACGCTCAAGGCGCAGCCGTTGGCGTACAACCGGGACCTGCAAGAGGACAAGGAGCCGCTGTTCGACTCCGTCGACCAGCTCGAATTGCTGCTGCCCGCGATGGCCGGAATGGTCGGCACCCTGGTCTTCGACACCGACCGGCTCGCCGAGCTGGCTCCGGCCGGGTTCGCGCTCGCTACGGACCTCGCCGAATGGCTGGTGCGTCAGGGTGTGTCCTTCCGCACCGCACACCATGCGGCCGGAGCCTGCGTACGGCTGGCCGAATACCGCGGGGTGGAGCTGTCGGAGCTGTCGGAGATGGAGCTCACCGCGATCCATCCTGAGCTGACCACTGACGTACACCGGGTGCTCAGCGTTGCCGGCTCGATCGGCTCCCGGGACGCGTACGGGGGCACTGCGCCTGGCTGTGTCGCCGCGCAGTTGCAGCGTGCCAGGCACGCAGTCGACAAACACCGTGCCTGGATCACCCCGTGACGGCGGAGATGCTGTGACGGCGGAATTGTTGTGACGGCGGAGACGTTCGCTCGCGAATGCCTCGCTGTGGACGTCTTGCCAGCTGCTCGGCTGCTGCTGGGTTGCCACCTGGTCGCTGACCGACCGGAGGGCCGGGTGGCCGTCCGGCTCGTCGAGCTGGAGGCCTATCGCGGCTCCGACGATCCGGCGGCGCACTCCTACCGTGGCCGCACCGCCCGCAATGCCGTCATGTTCGGCCCGCCGGGGCATCTGTATGTGTACTTCGTTTACGGCGTGCACTTCTGCGCCAACGTCTCCTGCTTGCCTGATGGACAAGCCGGCGCGGTGTTGCTGCGCGCCGCCGAGGTCGTCTCGGATCTCGACGCGGCCCGGCTGCACCGGCCGACCGCACGGTCCGACGCCGAGCTCGCTCGCGGCCCTGCGAGGCTCGCGACGCAGCTCGGACTGCGCCGGGAGCACAACGGCCTGGACCTCACCGACCCGGCGTCGCCGGTGCGGCTGCTGCCCGGCGATCCGGTGGCCGCCGAGCTGGTGCGCACCGGTCCTCGGGTTGGTGTCGCCGCGGCGCAGGACCGGCCGTGGCGGTTCTGGGTGCACGGTAGCCCGGCGGTGTCGGCCTACCGCCGCCACCGGCAACCCGCCTGATCCTCCAACGGACCATCCGGTGCGGGATGATGCAGTGGTGGCAGAGCACATCCTTGACGAGTTGAGCTGGCGCGGTCTGATTGCGCAGAGCACCGACCTCGACGCGTTGCGCCGTGACTGTGACGCCGGCCCGGTGACCGTCTACGGCGGGTTCGATCCCACCGCGCCGAGCCTGCACATCGGCAACCTGGTGCTGATCCTGACACTGCGCCGGTTCGAGCGGGCCGGCCATCGTCCCCTGGCGCTGGTGGGCGGCGCCACCGGCCTCATCGGCGACCCGAAGGCGACCGCTGAGCGCACCCTCAACACCCGGGAGGTCGTCGGTGAGTGGGTAGAGCGTATTCGCGGGCAGATCGAGCCGTTCCTCGAATTTGACGGTCCGCACGCCGCCCGCATGGTCAACAACCTGGACTGGACCGGACAACTGTCAGCGATCGACTTCCTGCGCGACGTCGGCAAGCACTTCCGCGTCAACCGCATGCTGGCCAAGGAGGCGGTGAGCGCGCGGCTGACTTCTGAAGCCGGGATCAGCTACACCGAGTTCAGCTACCAGCTGCTGCAAGCCATGGATTTCCTCGCGCTGTACCGCCGGGACAACTGCATGCTGCAGGTGGGCGGCAGTGACCAGTGGGGCAACCTCACCGCTGGCGTCGACCTGATCCACCGAGTGGAGCAGCGTTCGGTACACGCCCTGGCGACACCGCTGATCACCAAGGCGGACGGGACCAAATTCGGGAAGACCGAGAGCGGCACGGTCTGGCTGGACCCGGAGCTGACCAGCCCCTACGCGTTCTACCAGTTCTGGATCAACGCCGAGGATTCGCAAGTCATCGGGTATCTCCGGGTATTCACAGACTTCTGCCAAGAGGAGATCGCCGCCCTCGAGCTCGAGACGGCGCAGCGGCCACAGGCGCGAGCAGCGCAGCGGACACTGGCCTCGGAGGTCACCGCGCTGGTGCACGGTGCGCAGGAGGCGCACCGCGCGGCGGCGGCCAGCCAGGCGTTGTTCGGCCAGGGAGAACTGCGCGAGTTGGACGCGCGCACGCTTGATGCCGCGATGGCGGAGGCGCCCACCGGGCAGGTACTGCTGGCCGATCAGCCCACGATCGTCGATCTGTTGGTGGCCAGCGGTCTGGTCGACAGCAAGGGCGCCGCACGCCGCACGGTCCGAGAAGGTGGTGCGTCGGTGAACAACGCCAAAGTCGGGGATGAGGGCTGGACGCCAGCCGAGTCTGATCTGCTGCCGGGCGGCTGGCTGGTGCTTCGACGAGGCCGGCGGCACACCGCTGGCGTGCGAGTTCGGTGATCATATCGGGGCTTCTGCTTGGGGTTTCTGCCGTGTTCAGTGGCTGTGCGGGGGGCTGTCTGACCTGATCGACACGCCGATTTGACTTCTACCGTGCACTCCGCGTAGCTTTCCCTTCGCTCCGCAGGGGAACGGACGAAACGCCAGTGCACAGTGGTTGAGACACAGGGTGCGAGACGTTAGGCCGGGCCGCGGAGCGAATGACTCGGACGGCTGGTAAGCTAGATGAGTCGCCGGGACCGTTGGGAAGCTTCTCGCGAAGTTGATCCAGCAGGGTACCGGGTAGATCCGAGCAAGTCATCCCGGAGCAACCGCCGTTGTGGTGGTCCGTGATGGTGTGTGTTTGTTCTTTGAGAACTCAACAGTGTGCCGAAATGTTAGTGCCATGTTTGTTTTGTGTTGTTTTTTTTGGTTTTGCTAGTGATCAGTGCGGCGTCTGCTCTTGATTTGTGGGTGGGTGTCGTTTTCTGTTGAGCGTTCAACGGAGAGTTTGATCCTGGCTCAGGACGAACGCTGGCGGCGTGCTTAACACATGCAAGTCGAGCGGTAAGGCCCTTTCGGGGGTACACGAGC
>JBOHGX010000257.1:0-4985 GCA_050700255.1 Pseudonocardiaceae bacterium | reverse complement strand
CGCTCGAGGTGCGGGCTCTTCTCCTGCTGGGCCGCGCCGCGGCCCCCGTCGCGGCGGTCCCGACGATCGCTACGCTCGCCTCCGCCTTCCCGCCGCATGCGTCCAGGCATCAGGCGTTCCTTCCGTTGCTCGCGTGCTGCTGTTGTTGCTGCCTCGTGTACGACCTGATGTGCAGTCCGATGTTCTCCATCAGTCAGAATTCCAGACCAGCGCCGCGGGCGGCGTCGGCCAACGCCGCGATCCGACCGTGGTAGTCGTGGCCGCCACGGTCGAAGACCACCCGGCCCACGCCGGCAGCCTTGGCTCGGGCTGCGATCAGCTCCCCGACCCTGGCCGCCTTGGCCTTCTTGTCCCCGTCCATGGCGCGAACGTCCGGCTCGATGCTGGATGCCGCCGCCAGGGTGTGCCCGGCCAGGTCATCCACCAGCTGCACGGCGATGTGCCGGGAGGAGCGGTTGACCACCAGGCGCGGGCGCGCCGGCGAACCGCTGATCCTCTTACGCAGCCGGTGGTGCCGCCGCAACCTGGCCAACCGGCGTTGAGTCGAGACGTCCTTGCCCAGCTTGGGACGTTTCGTCACGGAGGTTGTCGTCACCGTGGTTGCCGACGGCGCAGCTGTCAATTTTGTCGCTGCCTCAGCCATGATCACTTACCTGTCTTCCCGACCTTGCGCCGGATCTTCTCGCCCGCATAGCGCACGCCCTTGCCCTTGTACGGATCAGGGCGACGCAACTTGCGGATGTTCGCCGCAACCTCGCCGACTGTCTCCTTGTTGATACCCGCCACGGAGAACCGCGTCGGGCTGTCGACCGTGAAGGTGATGCCATCGGGCGCTGCCACCGGGACCGGATGGCTGTAGCCCAGCGAGAACTCCAGATCCGAGCCCTTGAGCACCACGCGATAACCGACGCCGTGGATCTCCATCCGCTTCTCGTAACCCTGGCTGACGCCGACGACCATGTTGTTCACCAGGGTCCGGGACAGCCCGTGCAGTGACTTGCTGCGCCGCTCGTCGTCCGGCCGCTCGACCAGTAGGGTGTCGTCCGGTGCCCGCTGTACGGTGATCGGCTCCGGCACGGTGTGTGACAGGGTGCCCTTGGGTCCGCGCACCGTCACGGTGCGCCCGTCGATGACCACATCGACCCCGGAAGGCACGGTAATCGGCTGCTTTCCGATCCGCGACATCTCGTCTGCTCCCCTCTCACCAGACGAAGGCGAGGACTTCCCCGCCCACGCCTCGCTTAGCGGCTTGCCGGTCGGTGAGCAACCCGGTGGACGTGGAGATGATCGCCACGCCCAGGCCACCGAGCACCTTGGGCAGCGAGGTGGATTTCGCATACACCCGCAAGCCGGGCTTGGACACCCGGCGCAGACCCGCGATGCTGCGCTCCCGGTTGGGGCCGAACTTCAAATCGACCACCAAGGACTTACCTACCGGCGCGTCCTCGGTGTGGAAGCCCGAGATGTAGCCCTCCCGCTGGAGGATCTCGGCGATATGCGCCTTGATCTTGGAGTGCGGCATCACGACGCGGTCGTGATAAGCCGAGTTCGCGTTGCGCAGACGGGTCAGCATGTCTGCGATCGGGTCGGTCATCGTCATAGCGATCTCCTACCAGCTGCTCTTGCTGACGCCGGGCAGCTCGCCACGGTGAGCCATCTCGCGCAGGCAGATCCGGCACAGCCCGAACTTCCGGTACACCGCCTTGGGACGCCCGCAGCGCTGGCAGCGGGTATAGCCCCGCACCGCGAACTTGGGCTTGCGCGCGGCCTTGATGATCAGCGCCTTCTTCGCCATCAGCTCTCCTTGAAGGGGAAGCCCAGACGACGCAGCAGCGCCCGGCCCTCCTCGTCGGTGGTCGCCGAGGTGACCACGGTGATATCCATGCCGCGCGGGCGGTCGATGCTGTCCGGATTGATTTCGTGAAACATCGACTGCTCGTTGAGACCGAACGTGTAATTACCGTTACCGTCGAACTGGGCCGGCGACAGACCACGGAAGTCCCGGATACGGGGCAGCGCGATCGTCAGCAATCGATCCAGGAACTCCCACATTCGATCGCCGCGCAGAGTCACCTTGGCGCCGATCGGCATGCCCTCGCGCAACTTGAACTGCGCGACGGACTTACGGGCACGCTGCACCTGTGGCTTCTGGCCCGTGATCGTCGACAGGTCGCGCACGGCACCGTCCATCAGCTTGGCGTCCCGGGCGGCCTCGCCGACGCCCATGTTCACCACAACCTTCACCACTGCAGGTACCTGCATCGGATTGGAGTAGCTGAACTGCTCGCGCAGTGCGGCGGCGATCTCCTCGCGGTACCGGGTCTTGAGCCTGGGTACCTTTTTCTCTACGGTCGTCATCTCAGATGTCCTTGCCGCTGCGCCGCGACACGCGCACGCGCTTGCCTTCGTCATCGGTGCGGTAACCGACCCTGGTCGGTTTGCCGTCCGAGTCGACCACCATGACGTTCGAGACGTCGATAGTCGCTTCCTGTGTGACGATCCCGCCACTTTGCGCACCACGCTGGGTGCGGCTGATCCGGGTGTGCTTCTTGATCCGGTTGACGCCTTCCACAAGCACCCGACCGGTGTCCGGGTAGGCCTGGATCACCCGGCCCTTGGCGCCCTTGTCCTTGCCGGCGATGACCACGACCGTGTCACCCTTGCGGACTCTCATGGCTACAGCACCTCCGGGGCCAACGAGATGATTTTCATGAATCTCTTGTCCCGCAGCTCCCGACCCACCGGGCCGAAGATCCGGGTACCGCGTGGCTCGCCGTCGGGCTTGATGAGGACCGCAGCGTTCTCGTCAAACCGAATGTAGGAACCGTCCGGGCGACGCTTCTCCTTGACGGTGCGCACGATGACGGCCTTGACCACGTCACCCCGCTTGACGTTGGCGCCGGGAATGGCTTCCTTGACGGTCGCCACGATGATGTCTCCGATGCCGGCGTAGCGGCGCGAACTGCCGCCGAGCACCCGGATGCACAAGATCTCCTTAGCACCCGTGTTGTCGGCGACTCGCAGTCGCGACTCCTGCTGGATCACGTCAACTCCTTCTCGCGCCTCACGGTCTTGCGCAGGCTCGCCGGGCAGCTCATCAGCGCTGACCGGCAGCCGATCACTTTGCCTTCTCGAGAATCTGGACCAACCGCCAGCGCTTGGTCGCCGACAGCGGGCGGGTTTCCATCAACAACACCCGGTCTCCGACACCGGCGGTGTTTGCCTCGTCATGCGCTTTCACCTTGGTGGTGGATCGCATCACCTTGCCGTACAGCGGGTGCTTCTTACGGTCCTCAAGCGCCACCACAACCGTCTTGTCCATCTTGTCCGAGACGACATAACCCTCACGGACCTTTCGCTTACTTCGCCCTTCGGGCTGGGTCATCTTGCTTGGCCCTTCGGGCTGAGTCTGCTGCTCGTTGGCCTGGCTCATGCCGCACCCTCACTTCCCGCAATGGCGTCCGGAGACACCGACAGACCCAGCTCACGCTCGCGCATCACGGTGTAGATGCGGGCGATGTCGTGCCGAACCGTGCGTAGCCGGCGGTTGTTGTCCATCTGCCCGGTGGCCATCTGGAAGCGCAGGTTGAACAGCTCCTCTTTGGCTTCGCGCAGCCGCAGGACCAACTCGTCGTCGGCGAGTTCTCGCAGTTCGCTCGCAGCGGTGGTGGCTGCCATCTAAAAGTCCACCCCCTCACGGGTCACGATCCGGCACCTCATCGGCAACTTGTGCATCGCACGGCGCAGCGCCTCGCGGGCCACAACCTCGTTCGGGTAGGTCATCTCGAACATGATCCGCCCCGGCTTGACGTTGGCCACCCAGTACTCAGGCGAGCCCTTGCCGGACCCCATCCGGGTCTCCGCCGGCTTCTTGGTCAGCGGGCGGTCCGGGAAGATGGTGATCCAGACCTTGCCGCCGCGGCGGATGTTCCGGTTGATCGCGATACGAGCGGACTCGATCTGCCGATTGGTCACATAGGCCGGCTCCAGAGCCTGGATGCCATAGTCCCCAAAGGCGATCTGAGTGCCGCCCGTCGCCATACCCGAGCGACCGGGCGAGTGTTGCTTGCGGTGCTTGACCTTCCGTGGGACGAGCACGTCTCAGCCCTCCCCGTGTCCTGCGGTATCCGCGTCGCTGGTACTGGTGGTGTGCGCCGCAGTGGTGGTGATCGGTTCCGCCACAGCAGTTTCCGACGTCACAGCGGTCTCCGGAGCGTCCGCGACGGCAGTCAACCTGGGTATCTCGGTTGGCTCCGCCATGGACCCTCCCGCCACCTCCGCCGCCGCGGCGCGACCGGCCTCGGTAGAGGCGCCCGTGGTCCCGGTAGCTCCGGAACGGCGCCGGGCAGGGCGCTCCCGCCGCGGCGCTCTCGCTGCCGCAGTTGCGGTGTTTTCTATGTCGCGCTCGCGTCGCCCACCGACCACGTCACCTTTGTAGATCCAGACCTTCACGCCGATCCGACCGAAGGTGGTGCGGGCCTCGAACAACCCGTAGTCGATGTCGGCCCGCAGCGTGTGCAGCGGAACACGACCCTCGCGGTAGAACTCCGATCGGGACATCTCAGCGCCACCCAGTCGGCCCGAGCATTGCACCCGGATTCCCTTGACCTGGGGTGAGCGCATCGCCGATTGGATGGCCTTGCGCATCGCACGCCGGAAGGCGACCCGGTTGGACAGCTGCTCGGCCACGCCCTGGGCCACCAGCTGGGCCTCCGCCTCGGGATTTTTGACCTCGAGGATGTTGAGCTGCACCTGCTTACCGGACAGCTTCTCCAGCTCGCCGCGGATCCGGTCGGCTTCGGCACCGCGCCGGCCGATCACGATGCCCGGCCGGGCGGTGTGGATGTCGACCCGCACTCGGTCGCGGGTGCGCTCGATCTCGACCTTGGCGATGCCCGCCCGCTCCATACCTTTGGACAGCAGCCTGCGGATCGCGACGTCTTCCTTCACGTACTCCGAGTACTGCTTGTCCGCGTACCAGCGGG
>JBOHGX010000256.1:0-2026 GCA_050700255.1 Pseudonocardiaceae bacterium | reverse complement strand
ATCTTCGGCGGCGCCGGGCACGACCCGGCCTTGGTGGACGATCTGGCTCCCGGGGGGCATCGGACCGTGACCTTTGGCGAGCTGCGCACCTGGGCTGCCGATACCTCGCACCCCCTTACCGATGGCGAGGGGTGACCCGATGACCCCGCTCATCGAGCTGGCACCCCCGGTGGTCGAGGAGATCATTCACCGGGCCGCCCGGGCGGACTTCGACCGCTGGTCCGAACAGCTCCAACACTGCGGCCACTGCTCCCGACCGGTGCGCCTGCGCGGCCGCGTCGTCCACCAATCGGCGACTGGCCAGCACTCGACGTACTCCACCGACGACGAGCCCGACCGGGTGCTGATGATCCGGTGCGGCAACCGGCGGGCCGCAGTCTGCCCGTCGTGCTCCTACGAGTACGCGGGCGACATGTGGCAACTCCTCTATGCGGGCGCCGCCGGCGGCCGCAAGGGCGTCCCGGACTCGATCCGGGCTCACCCGCTGGTCTTCGCCACACTGACCGCACCCGGATTCGGAGCGGTGCACACCACCCGCGCCGATCGGAATGGCAAGCACGCGCGATGCCGCCCGGCCCGGGCCAAGCCCACGCTGTGCC
This sequence comes from Pseudonocardiaceae bacterium, assembly GCA_050700255.1. Taxonomy (GTDB): domain Bacteria; phylum Actinomycetota; class Actinomycetes; order Mycobacteriales; family Pseudonocardiaceae. The sequence goes on along the minus strand of JBOHGX010000256.1, from coordinate 1,427 downwards.
GCCACGGCCGGCCGACCTGGTGCAACGCCATCCATAGTGAGGACGATCAGCGGCTGGGCCAGCCGCTATGCCCGGACTGCTACGACTACCCGGCGCACGCGGCATTCAACTGGCACGCCCCCGAACTGTGGCGCCGATTCACCATCACACTCCGGCGCGTGCTCGCCCGGCGGGCCGGGCTGACCGCAAAGAACTTCACCGCGCGGTGCCGACTGTCGTTTGTCAAGGTCGCCGAGTTCCAACGCCGAGCCGTCGTCCACTTCCACGCCCTGATCCGGCTCGACGGACCCGGCACCGACTTTACCCCAACACAGGTCAACCTCGACGCAACCGACCTCGCGGACGCCATCCGCGAAGCGGCCAGCCTGGTCCACCTCACCGTAGACATGCCCGACGACACAGGCCTCAATCTCCGATTCGGGGAGCAGACCGACACCCAACCGATCAACGGTGGTCCGACTGGCGAGCTAACCCCGGAGCGCGCGGCCGACTACATCGCCAAATACGCCACCAAAAGCGCCGACGACTTCGGCCTTGGAGACCGGCGAATCACCCTGGAATCCTTGCCGCTGCTTAGCGTCAGCGACCACGTGACTCGTCTTGTCCAGACCTGCTGGCAGCTCGGCGAATACGAGACCTACGACGGGCTGAGCCGGTGGCTCCATATGCTGGGGTTCCGCGGCCATTTCGCCTCCAAAAGCCGCCGCTACTCCACCACCCTCGGCGCCATCCGCGGCGAACGACGGGCCTACCGCCAGCGCCAGGCAGCGGAGCACGTTCGCGAACTGCTGCCCGACGAACAGGACACCACGCTCGTCATCTCGCACTGGGAGTTCACCGGAGTCGGCTACCTCACCACCGGAGACGCCGCCCTCGCACTGTCTGCAGCCGCCCGAGCACGCGAACAACGGCAAGCGGCACGAGAGGCGGCGTAGGTCCACTATAAGAAACGCTATGGGAGCGACGGTGGCGGAGGAATATCTGACCATTCCGGAGGTCGTTGCTGAGCTGCGCGTGCCTCGATCGACTTTCTACTACTGGCGGCAGCTCGGACGCGGACCGAAGGCGCTGAAGCTGCCTAACGGCGATGTTCGTATTCGGCGCCGTGACCTGGATTCCTGGTTGTGCGATCTAGAGGAGTGTTTGAGGTGAGTAGCTACGAATTCCGGATGTGGGGAATCCGGAAACGTGATCGGCAGAAGCCGTATCAAGTCAGATGGTTGGTCGCCGGCCGCTCGCACGCAGAGACGTTTGTGACCCGCGCGCTTGCCGAGTCTTTCCGAGCCGAACTGATGGCAGCGGCGCGTGCTGGGGAACCGTTCGACGAGGTCACCGGGCTGCCGGAATCGAGGGCGCGAGATGTGCCGTGGTTTGATCATGCGGTGTCCTACGTGGACGCCAAGTGGCCGCGGGCGGCGGCGAAGTCC
>JBOHGX010000255.1:0-4913 GCA_050700255.1 Pseudonocardiaceae bacterium | reverse complement strand
GTCACAACCCCCACCCAGCCCGGCCGATAACGCCTGCCCTCACGACCCATCTGGTCACCAAAAATCCCGCGTGGTCACCGCTTATTTTCGGACCAGTGTTCTCACACTGTTACGCACTCACGAGGTGGCCCGTCAGCCTTCATCGATGCGCCGAGCGCCGAGTTGCTCGGCGAGCAACGCCAGCGCGACCTCCTCGGGGTCCCGACGGGTGGAATGCTCTTGGCTCATACCGGCAGCCTCGGCCAGCATCGCCTCGTCGTCATTCACCGGTGGTTCCGGAGGCTGGGGAACACCGTCGTCGGGTCCCTGCGCCGCCGGGCGGCGGCTGGCGGGACGCTCCGGTGGACGGGTCCGCTGGGGCTGTTTCTGGGGCTGTACCTGGGCGCTGGGGATACCCGCGTCGCCACCGACATGCTCGCAGCGCACCTGCCAGTCAACCCCTAGCACGGTGCGCAGCGCTGTCTTGATCAGATCCACGTTGCGGTCCTCACCGAGCCGGCGGGCCAGTGGGGCGTTCGGCAGGTTCAGCACCAGGGTCGAGCCCTGCACTGTGTTCGCGGTGGCATTGCTGAGCAGGACTTGGGTGGTCCGGCTCTGCTCGCGCACCGCGTCCAACAGGGCCGGCCATACCCGTCGCACCGCAGCCGCATCGAGCTGCGCGGTATCGAGCTGCTCTGGCGCGACGTCACGCGGCGCCTCGGCGGCCGATGATTGTGCAGCCGGTGATGGGGCGACCGGTGGGTCGGCCGGACGGGTAGGTCGGCTCGGTGGCTGCGGAGGGGTCGGCGCCTCGGCGACGCCGGCTGGGGCCGGTGCGTGCACCTTGTCATCGTCCGGCGCAGGGGGGGCGATGGTCAGCCGCCGCTCCAGCCGCTCCAGCCGGTGCAGCACCGCTGCTTCCCCCTCGGCGGCGGCCGGCAGCAGCATCCGGGCGCACAGCAGTTCCAGCAGCAACCGGGGGGCGGTGGCCCCGCGCATATCGGTGAGCCCGTTGTGCGTGATCTCGGCGAACCGGGTGAGACTTCCCGCGCCCAATGCTTCGGCTTGGGTGGTCATCGTCACGAGCTGATCCTCAGGAGCGTCGACCAACCCGCGGCGGGCCGGCTCCGCGGCGACGCGCAACAGCACCAGGTCGCGGAAGCGCTGCAGGAGGTCGGAGGCGAAGCGGCGGGGATCATGCCCCGCCTCGACCAGCCGGTCGATGGTGGCGAATACCGCAGCCCCGTCCTGGGCAGCAAGCGCGGAGATCATGTCATCGATCAGCGCCACGTCGGTGACCCCGAGCAGTGCCACCGCTCGCCGGTAGGTGATGCCCTCGGCGCCTGCCCCGGCGAGCAGCTGGTCCAGCACGGACAACGAGTCCCGGGCGGACCCGCCGCCGGCGCGGATCACCAGCGGGTAGACGGCGGACTCGATGGTCACCGCCTCTGCAGCGCACACCTGTTCCAGCAGCCCGCGCATGGTGCTCGGCGGTAACAGCCGGAACGGGTAGTGGTGGGTGCGGGAACGGATGGTCGCCAGCACCTTCTCCGGCTCTGTGGTGGCGAAGACGAAAACGAGGTGTTCCGGGGGTTCCTCCACGATCTTGAGCAAGGCGTTGAAGCCCTGCGTGGTGACCATGTGGGCCTCGTCGATGATAAACACCCGGTACCGGGACTCAGCTGGGGCGTAGAACGCGCGGTCCCGCAAGTCGCGGGCGTCGTCCACGCCGCCGTGGCTGGCGGCGTCGAGCTCGACGACATCGATGGACCCAGGACCCTCGGGGGCCAGCGCGACACAGGACGGGCAGACCCCACAGGGATCCGGCGTCGGGCCCTGCACGCAGTTCAGCGAACGGGCCAGGATGCGCGCGCTGGACGTCTTCCCGCAGCCCCGCGGGCCGGAGAACAGGTAGGCGTGGTTGATCCGTCCGGCCGAGAGGGCGATCCGCAACGGTTCGGTGACGTGCTCCTGGCCGACCACCTCGGTGAACGTTGCCGGGCGGTACTTGCGGTAGAGGGCCAGTGCCACGGCGGCGAGGCTACCGCGCCGGTAGGACAGCGCTCACGGCACGAGGTGCACCTCCAGCGGTCCGGGCCCCATCTCTTTGGCCAGCCGCCGATCGCAGGTCCACAGCGGCACCCGAAAGCGTTCGGCTAGAGCGACATAGTGCGCGTCGTAGGCGGCCGGCAGGTTGTGCGCGGCCGCGAGTTCGAGCGCGCGGGCGTGCAAGTGAGGATCGCCATGCAGAGCGATCGGCAGTGCTTGGGCGACGTCGAGCAGGTCACCGGCCCGTTCGGCGCCAAGCCTGCCGAGGCGCCACTGCTGGTGAAGCGCGTTGGCCAGCTCATATGTCAGCAGTGTCGGGGCGACGATCTCCACGTCTGCCGCCACGAACTCGGACCACAGCTGCGCGACCGCTGGGTGCTCGGTAGCATTCAGCAGTCGCAAGACGACGTTGGCATCAACGCACTGCGTCCCACAGTTGCTGATCTCTCTGCGCACGCCCGTCACGGATCACCTCCGCCCAGTCGACATCCTTGAGCCGATCAAGCGTGCCGTCCTGGCGCATCCGCTCATGCAGCTCGGCGAGCATCGCGTTGGCCCGGGCCCACTTGTCGGATCGGCCGGCGCACGCCGCCTCCCAGTCCTCGACAGACACCACCACGGCAACCTCCCGGCCCGCCCGCTCCACGAAAACGACGTCGTGGCGGGCTGTCACTCCGTCGAGTAGCTCGCCAAAGTGCACCCGGGCCTCGGTCGCACTAACCCTGCGTTCCGTTCCGGACATGCCGCCACCTCGCCATCGATCAATCCATCGATGAATGGTATCACACTGACTTTGATCCTTGGCGATCCCAGTAACCCTTGACGTACAGTGCGCCCCGGTCGACGCCGCGCTGGTTGAGCAGGTGCGCGCGGATACGTCGCACCGTCGGGGTGTGCCCCGCGATCCAGATCTGACCGTGGCCAGGCGGCAGCGGCACGGTGCGCATGCTGTCCTCGAGCACCGTGCTTGTGCCTGCCGCACGGTCGCCACGGTGTAGCCAGTGCACCGCCGGGCGAGCCGATCCTGGTATCGGCTGCTGTTCGGAGGCGTCGGGGACCTCCACGTAGAGGAATGCACGGGCGCCGGCCGGCAGCATCTCGGCATAAGCCTGGATCGCCGGCAGCGCGGTCTCGTCCCCGGCGAACAGGTGCCAGTCGGCGTGGGGGTCGGGCCGGTAGCGCCCGCTCGGACCGACGAATTCCAGGGTCTCTCCGAGCTGCACCCGCCGCGCCCAGCTGGCCGCTGGGCCGTCGCCGTGCAGCACGAAATCGATGTCCAGGCACGGTTGCGCAGCGTTGTAGTCGCGCACTGTGTAGTCACGTGACACCGGAAGCCCGCTGCGCAGGTCCGGCACGTAGATCTTCAACGTCTGGCCGGGAATGGCGTTCAGGCCACTGAGGCTCTCATCGAGGAGCCGGATCCGCGTCATGCGAGGAGTCATGGCCTGCACCGACGCCACCATGGCGACGGTGCTGGCGACGCGCCCGCGCGCTGCGCCCTTGGCTGGCATCGGCCTCCGTCCTGGACTCGGTTGCGCCCAGTCCAGGACGGTTGGCCTGGAAAGGCGACTACCTGGCGGAGCCGGCCTCCGTGGCAGCCTCCGGCTCCGCGGCAAGGGTAGCCACGGCGTCTTTCACACGACCCTGCAGCGACCGGTACTCCTGGTTGCTCGTCAGCCGGGTTTTCACCTTGAGATCGAAAGTGGCCGGGGTTCGCCACGGTGATACCCACTTACGCTCCACCTCGACGGCGGCCTCTTCCTTGATCACAGCCATCCGCGCGCGCATCTCCGCCAATTCCTGCCGCACAGCATCCACGCCCTGGACCTCCGCACCATCTTGGTTCACGTTTATGGTCCGCCTTCCACCATTGGAGCCATGAGCGTGCTCTGTGCGCCGCTGTCGGCTATCCCCAGCCTAGATGATCAGGCGCTCTGACGTCGGTTTTCTAAGTACGACCGCGCCAGCCACGAGATCACCACGGAGCGGGTGACGGCAGCACAGTCAGGTGACGGATAAGGGGACCCCGCGCACCCGTCAGAGCCTGCTGACCCTTGCTGCCTTCCGACCCTGGGGGAGTTCGCAAGATGGACGCCACGCGGGGTCCACTGCCCAGTCTAAGGGCTACCCTTCGCCAGCACACGACAGGCCCGACGACGCGCCGTCTAACTGGTCTCACTCGCCGAGCCGGCCTCCGTAGCAGTATCCGGCCCGGCGGCAAGAGCGGCCTCGGCCTCCTGAACACGGTCCTGCAACGACCGGTACTCGTCGTTACTGGACAGTCTCGTTTTCACCTTGATATCGAACAGCTCCTGTGTTCGAAACGGTGACCCCCACTTTTCGTCCACGTCGGTGGCGACCTCTTGCTTGATCTCGGCCATCCGCGCGCGCATCTTCTCCAGCTCCTGCCGCGCATCCACGCCTTGGACCTCCGCACCATCCTGGTTCACGCTACGGTCCGCCTTCCACCATCGAGCTATTGAGCGTGCTCAGCGCGCCGCTCGGCGACTAACCACCCTAGCGATCCGTTCCGTGACGTCGGCATCTCACGGCCGCGCTGGCCCCCACCGACTGGGTGACGGCTATCGCAGCCGGGTGACCAGACGAGGGGCCGCGCGCCGCCGGAGCCTGCTGCCCTTGCCTGGCCAGTGGCGACACCACCCCGACGACGGGCCGTCTACCTGCCGTTTTGGCTGGTAATCGATGCTGGCGGTAACCTCCGGAGCGGAGGATTCGCCTAGTGGCCTAGGGCGCACGATTGGAAATCGTGTTGGGTGTTAAAACCCTCGCGGGTTCAAATCCCGCATCCTCCGCCATCCACCAGTACAAACGCCGGTTGTCGTCGCGAGTGGTGACAGCTCTGTCCTGGCTGGGTCTCAATTGCC
>JBOHGX010000254.1:0-5864 GCA_050700255.1 Pseudonocardiaceae bacterium | reverse complement strand
CGCGCACATCGTCGAGCACATCGCGTCGGACGAGATGCGGACGTTATTCAGCGGCCCCGTCCCGGCAACTCTTCTTTAGCGAGACCCTCAGACAGCGAAGGGCACCCTTGATGCCAACAACGTAAAGGCGGCCGCGCTGATTGACGTGCTGAAGAGCAACGGAGTCGCAGCAGCGGACCTGCAGACCAGCCAGCTGTCGGTCAACCCGACGTACGACTCAGCGACCGGCCGGATTACTGGCTACGAGGTGACAAACCAGGTCACGGCCAAACGGCATGACATCGGCGCCGCCGGTGGACTCATCGACGCCGCCGGTGAGGCCGCCGGTGACGCGGTGCGGGTACAGCAACTCGGCTTCTCGATCGATGACGACAGTGCGGTGCGTGCCCAGGCCCAGGCCAAGCAGATGGCCGACGCGGCCGGAGTGAGGCTGGGCCGGATCCATTCGATCACCGAGGTGCCGGTCAACCCGCCGAGCCCGTTCTACCGTGATCCCGCACCTGCGGAGGCTGCGACGGTTCCCATCGAGCCCGGTGCAAAGGAACTCACCGTCATGGTCGAGGTCGTCTACGACATCGACCAGTAGGTCTGCGGCTTGCGCTCCGAGCTGCTAGCCACGCGTAGTACGTCCTCTGCTACCCTGGGTGGCTGGGCTGGCCGGCCGGATCACCTCGAGGTCGGTCGCGGCGAAGTCGTCGCCGGTGCACAACAGCGGGAGACCAGTCCGCTCGGCGAGAGCGTAGGTGAAGCAGTCACCGAAGTTCAGCGCAGCACGATTCCGGCCCTTGCCGTATCGGCGCCACGCGCTGAGTGCGCGGTCCGCGGCGGCGATGTCGACGTCCACGACCACGACGTCGGCGTCGCGCAGGAACCGGCTGATCGCGTCCACCCCGGCCGGACCCAGCCGTGCCTCGATCACGATGCCCAGCTCCACGCGGCTGGCTGCCGACATCAGCCGAGCGGCGGCGTTCTCCAGGTAACCGACGAGATCATCGCTACCGGGTTCATCGAGGATGACCGCTACCGCCGCTGACGTATCGACGACCACCGCACGCTCATCCTGCGTGGTCACGCAGGCAAGCCATTGTCGTCATAGCCGAGAATCTCGTCGGGAGTCCGCGGGTCGAGAACGGGCAGCATCGCCACGTCGGACTGGAGCCTGCGCAGCCGCACGCTCATCCGCGGGCCCCGGCGCGCGTGCTCACGCACGAGTCGCTCCTGGAGCGCGATCACAACGGCCTCGGTGAGAGACTCGCCGGTCTCGGCGGCCAGTGCCCGCGCGAGGCGGTCCGCCTCATCGCTCTTGATGCTCAACGCCATAGCAGAAGTATAGAATCTGAGGTGGCGATCCGCCATACGAGACTCGCGGGTGAGAGCTGGCGCCACGACGCGGTTGAGCAATGGCCTGGTAACCAAGCCGCTGGTGATACCTTCGTCACCCAGCGCAACACCATCGATCCCCAGGCGCAGGCGATTCTCAAAGCCAAGCAGGCAGGAGCAGAAATGGCACGGGTCGGGCTGTTGTCCTTCTCCGACGGACGCGACTTCGTCCACGCCGACATCAAGTCGTTCGGACAAGACGTCGAAGGCGGCATTGCCCAGGCGCTCGAACAGGCCGGGCACGAGGTCATCCGCGCGACGGAGCCGATCTGGACCAACACACTGGCCACCACCGAGGCGCGCCGGGTCGCAGACGCCCGACCAGACCTCACGATCTTCAACTATCCGGTGTGGGCCTTCCCGCACTTCTCCATGCTCGCCGCGACAGCCTCCCCGGGTCCGCTGCTGTTGTTCTCCAACATCGACCCGCAGTTCCCCGGGATGGTCGGCATGCTGGCGGCCGGCGGGGGGCTGGACCAGATCGGCCGGCAACACACCCGGGTGTGGGGCGACGTGACCGACCCGGCTGTGCGGGACCGCGTCCTGGAGACGGTCCGGGCCGCTGCTGCGGTCTCCACACTGTCAGGCAGCACCTTCGGCCGCATCGGCGGCCGTCCGATGGGCATGTACACCGCGGTGGCGGATACCGATCAGTGGATGAGCACGTTCGGGGTGGACGTCGAGGAGATCGACCAGTGGGAGATCGTGCGGCGCTCGGAGAGCGTCGAGCAGTCGCGGGTGACCGCCGGCCGGGAATGGCTGGAGCGCCACGCCGCCGGGGTGCACTACGACGGCAAGCAGTTGACGCATGAACTGCTCGAACGTCAGATCCGCTCCTACCACGCCGTGCGGGAACTGATCGACGAGTGGAACCTCGACTTCTGCGGGATCAAGGGCCAGCCCGAGCTCACCACACACTTCACCACGATGGACGTCACCGAGGCCTTCCTCAACGACCCCTACGACTGGGAGGGCCCCAAGCAGCCCCATGTCTGTGCCACCGAGTCCGACATGGACGGTGCGCTGACCATGCAGCTGCTCAAGGGCCTGACCCGCACGCCGGTGCTGTTCGCCGACGTGCGGCACTACCACGCCGATCGCGATATCTGGGACCTGTGCAACTCCGGGCAGCACGCCACCTGGTACGCCGCGCGCAGTGACGACCCGGCGGAGAATTTGCGCACGGTGCACTTCTACCCCGAGATCTTCTACTTCCCCGCCGGTGGTGCCTCGGTGTCGTTCTTCGCCGCGCCCGGGCGCGCCACCTTTGCCCGGTTGACCCGGATGGCAGGCCGGTACCGGATGCACGTTGCCCGCGGCGCGTTCGAGTCCTACGACGACGCGACCAACGAGGCGCTGGCTCGGCAGTCGACGTTCGAGTGGCCACATGCGTTCGCCCGGCTGGAAGTCGAGGCCGGCGAGTTCCTGTCCAGCTTCGGCGCGAACCATATCCATGCGGTGCCTGGTGAGCACGTGGCCGAGCTGCGGGCGCTGTGCCGCATGCTCGGCATCGAGTGGGCCGGGTTGGGTGCGGCTCGGTGAGCTCGCTGCTGCTCGGCGTCGACATCGGCACCGCCAGCTCCAAAGGCGTGCTGGTCCGCGCCGACGGCACGGTCGTCGCGACGGCGGCCCGAGCCCACGAGGTGTCGATGCCACACCCCGGCTGGGTGGAGCATGACCCGCAGGCGGTGTGGTGGGCAGACTTTGCGGCGATCAGCAACGAGTTGACGGCGGTGGCGCCCGAACCGGTCGCCGCGGTGGGCATCAGTGGCATCGGTCCGTGCCTGCTCCCGGTGGACAGCGAGGACCGGCCCCTTCGGCCGGCGATCTTGTACGGCGTGGATACCCGCGCCCGGGTTGAGATCGATGAGCTGACCCAGGCGCTGGGCGAGCAGGCCATCCTGGAACGCTGCGGGTCGGTACTCACCTCGCAGGCAGTCGGACCCAAGCTGGCGTGGCTGCGCGCGAACGAACCGGAAATCTGGACCGCAACCCGTCGCTTCCTGATGGCCAGCAGTTTCATCGTGCGCGAGCTCACCGGCAGCTACATCCTCGATCATCACTCGGCCAGCCAGTGCACCCCGATGTACGACCCGGTCGAGCATCGCTGGATCGACGAATGGACCGAGCTGATCGCCCCCGGCCTGGAGCTGCCGCAGCTGCGCTGGCCCTCCGATGTGGTCGGCGAGGTGCGGGACAGCGCCGCCGAGCAGTCCGGTATCCCGGCGGGCACGCCGGTGGTGGCCGGCACGATCGACGCCTGGGCGGAGGCCACCAGCGTGGGCGTCACCGTACCCGGCGACGTCATGCTGATGTACGGGACGACCATGTTCCTGGTCGAGGTGCTCGACCGTCCGCGCCGCAGCCCGGATCTGTGGGGCACCGTGGGCACCTTTCCCGGCACCCACAATTTCGCTGCCGGCATGGCCACCTCGGGCGCGATCACGGAATGGATCCGCAAGCTGACAGGGGAATCCTCGTTCGACCCGCTCGTTGCTGAAGCCCAGCAGTCGCCGCCCGGTGCACATGGCCTGCTCATGTTGCCCTACTTCGCCGGCGAGCGGACGCCGTTGTTCGACCCGGACGCCCGGGGCGTGCTGATCGGGCTGACCCTGCGGCACAACCGGGGGGATATCTACCGGGCGGCCTTGGAAGCCACCGCCTACGGAGTGCGGCACAACCTGCAGGCGATGCGCGACGCCGGTGGGCAGGCCCGCCGGCTGGTCGCGGTGGGCGGCGGCACCAAGGGCGGGCTGTGGACGCAGATCGTCTCCGATGTCCTGGACGCCCCGCAGCAGTTGCCCCGCCAGACGATCGGCGCGTGCCTGGGTGACGCGCTGCTGGCCGCCATCGGGATCGGCCACATCAAGAGTGGCGAGTCACCCGACATGAGCCAGTGGAATCCCATCGCGGCCACAATCGAGCCGCGCCCGGAGCCCGCTGCGGCCTACGAGCGTCGCTATGCCCTCTATCGCGAGCTGTACCCGAACACCAGAGAGATCGCCCACGCGCTCGCCCGCGAGCAGCGCGTGCTGTCCCCTCGCATCGGAGGTAGCTGATGGTCGCGTCCTCGTTCCGGACCCGAGTGACCACGCGGCGGGTGTATGCCCTGGGCGCGTTGGCGGCGTTGCTGTTCGGTTATGACAACGGCATCATCGGCGCGGCGCTGTTGTTCATCCCGCAGGAGCTGCCGCTGAGCTCCCTACAAACCGGTGCCGTGGTCAGCGCCACGGTGTTCGGGGCAATGGTGGGCGCACTGGGCAGTGGTCCCGCGGCTGATCGTCAAGGACGGCAGCGGATCCTGCTGGTGGCCGGGGTGGTGTTCACCGTTGGAGCCCTGGGTGCTGGCCTGGCTCCGACCGTCAACGGGCTGGTGCTGTTCCGTTTCATCCTGGGCTTGGCGATCGGTATCGCGTCGGTGACCGTGCCTCTCTACCTGGCCGAGATGGCACCTGCCTCCGACCGTGGCACGGTCACCTCCCTGAACCAGTACATGATCATCGTGGGAACGGCGCTGTCCGCGGCCATCGGCTACGCACTGGCCTTCACCGGCTCGTGGCGGTGGATGTTGCTCATCGGCGTGTTCCCCGCGGTCGTGCTGATGGTCGGGATGTTCGCCATGCCCGACACCCCCCGATCGCTGGTACGACGTGGACATCCCGAACGGGCGCGGGAGGTCCTGGTCGGCTTGCGCGGCGACACCGCGCTCGCGGAGCGTGAGCTCACCGAGGTCATGGAACTCGAGCAACAGCAGCACGACACGCGCACCGGCGCCCGCCTGTCCGCCCCCTGGGTACGCCGGCTTCTGATCCTGGGCGCCCTGCTGGCCATCTTCCAGCAGGTCACCGGGATCAACGCGATCGTGTACTACGCACCGACCGTGCTCACTAGCTTCGGGGTGTCCACGCAGACCGCTTTGCTGTTCGGTTTTCTCAACGGGCTGCTGAACATCCTGACCATCGCTGCCGTCGTCCGGGCGAAGATCATTGACCGGCGTGGCCGCAAGCCCGTCCTGCTGGCCGGTCTGGTGGGGATGTCGGCCAGCTTGTTCGCCGTCGGCGCGGCGGCGCTGATCTTCCCGGTCGGCTCGACCGCGCTGTTCGCCGTCGCGGTGGTGGCATTCGTGATGTTCACCAACACCTTCTCCGCCACCTGGGGCCCGGTGCTGTGGGTGCTGCTGGCTGAGATCTTCCCGCTCGCCATCCGCGGATCAGCGATGGCCATCGCCACCCTGTTCAACTGGCTGGCTGCCTTCATGGTGACCCTGACCTTCCCCAGCCTCACCGCGCTTGCCGGTGTCGGCACCATCTTCATCGCCTACGCCATCGCCGGCGTGGTGATCTTCCCAATCGTGTGGTGGATGGTGCCGGAAACCAAGGAGCGCAGCCTGGAGACGCTGGAAGCCGCGTTTCGCGACGGCACCCGGATCCGGACCGCTGCCGACACCGGAGGTACCGCATGACCGTCAACTACGGCCCGTACGG
>JBOHGX010000253.1:0-8499 GCA_050700255.1 Pseudonocardiaceae bacterium | reverse complement strand
CTACAAGCATCCATGTGGCGGCTGGGGACCGAGGACGTCGTCGGCGTCGACGATCCGGTAGGCATAGCCCTGCTCGGCGAGGAAGCGCTGGCGGTGCGCGGCGTAGTCGGTGTCCAGGGTGTCCCGGGACACCACCGAGTAGAAGTGCGCCTGCCGTTGGTCGCCCTTGGGCCGCAGCAATCGGCCCAGCCGCTGGGCCTCCTCCTGCCGGGAGCCGAACGTGCCGGAGACCTGCACGGCCACCGACGCCTCCGGCAGGTCGATGGAGAAGTTGGCCACCTTGGACACGACCAGGGTGCGCACCTCGCCCCGGCGGAACGCGTCGTAGAGGGCCTCCCGATCGGAGTTGCGGGTCGAGCCCTGCACCACCGGTGCGTCCAGTGCCTCGCCGAGCTCCTGCAGCTGATCCAGGTATGCGCCGATGACCAGGGTCGGCTCGTCGGGGTGCCGGTCCATGATCGCGCGGACGACGGCAAGCTTGCTTCGCGCGGTGGAGCACACCCGGTAGCGCTCGTCGGCCTCGGCGGTGGCGTAGCCCAAGCGCTCGGCGTCGGTGAGGGTGACCCGTACCTCGACGCAGTCCGCCGGCGCGATCCAGCCCTGCGACTCGATGTCGCGCCATGGCGCGTCGTAGCGTTTGGGCCCGATCAGGGAGAACACGTCACCTTCCTGGCCGTCCTCGCGCACCAGGGTGGCAGTCAGCCCGAGCCGGCGACGAGACTGCAAGTCGGCGGTCATCCGGAAGACCGGGGCGGGCAGCAAGTGCACCTCGTCGTAGATGATCAATCCCCAGTCCCGGGAGTCGAAGAGATCGAGGTGCCGGTACTGGCCCTTCGACTTGCGGGTCATGACCTGGTAGGTCGCGATCGTCACCGGGCGGATCTCCTTGCGTTCGCCGGAGTACTCGCCGACCTCGTCGGCAGACAGCGACGTGCGGGCGACCAGCTCGCGTTTCCACTGCCGTCCGGCGACGGTGTTGGTGACCAGGATCAGCGTGGTCGCTTGGGCTTGTGCCATCGCACCGATCCCAACGAGGGTCTTGCCTGCGCCGCAGGGCAGCACCACGACTCCGGAACCGCCGGCCCAGAACCCGGTCACCGCGTCGCGCTGATAGTCACGCAGCGACCAACCGTCCTCGGCCAGCTCGATCGGGTGCGCCTCGCCGTCGACGTAGCCGGCCAGATCCTCAGCCGGCCAACCGGCCTTGAGCAGCGCTTGCTTGAGCCTGCCGCGCTCGGACGGATGCACTGCCACGGTGTCGTCGTCCACCCGCGCCCCTAACATGGGGGCGATCTTGCGGTGCCGGAGTACCTCCTCGAGCACGGCGCGGTCCAGCGATGCCAGCACCAATCCGTGCGCCGGGTGGTGCACCAGCTGTAGTCGGCCGTAGCGGCCCATCGTGTCCACGACATCGACCAGCAGCAGCTGCGGCACGGCGTACCGGGAGAAGCGCACCAGCACGTCAACGACCTGCTCAGCGTCGTGCCCAGCGGCGCGCGCATTCCACAGCGCCAACGGGGTGACTCGGTAAGTGTGGACGTGTTCGGGTGCGCGCTCGAGTTCGGCGAAGGGCGCGATCGCGGCGCGCGCCGTGCCGGCCGCAGGGTGATCGACTTCAAGCAGCAGCGTCTTGTCAGACTGGACGATGAGTGGCCCGACCTCAGGCGATGGGCTCAACGTGTGTTCCTCCGGGTTGATTAGCACCGCGGCTGGTGGTCGGCTCGGCCGGAATCAGTGTCGCAGGTGCGGCGGCACCGCTGACGCAGGACCGGGGTGGCGTCCGTCGCTGTCTGCCGCTCCAGAGTGAGCCATCCTCGACCGGCGGCTCGATATATCACTCACAGCAGTGGAGTACGGCCATCCTGGTCAAGTCGTCTACGCCGAGCGGGTGTTGTGCGCTCAGAACACTGGCGCCCTCGGCGAGCAGAGAGGAGGTTCTACGAGACCCGCGGGAAGGCCCTGCCCAGGCCGTCGTATCGTCCGTGCCCTACATCGGACGTATCCGGCTCGGTGCCAGAGGTGCCCCGTCCGTGCGGTGCGGAAGCCCACGATCGCGGCGAACCGTGGCGCCAGCCGGATGCGTCTGCCGGCCAACGTCAAACCCTGGGGAGGGACCCCACTGTGCCAGCGACGAGCTCGCGACTCTCGGCCGCCGCGGGAGGCTGGTCATGACCGCCGACGCACTGCGCGCCGAAGCACTCTTCGCCGCTGAGGCGCCATCGTCACAGCCCGCGGAGGCGACGTCATGACCACCGACGTGATCAGCCCTGCGGAGTCGGGGCCGGCGACTGCGCCGGCGACCACCCGATCCCGGTGGCACTGGCGCAACTGGCCGGTGGTGGTCAAGTTGGCCGCTGTCCTGCTGGTGCCCACCATCGTCGCCCTGGTCGCGGGTGTGCTGCGGATCGTGGATCAGGCCGACGCCGGACCCGGCTACGCTCGTATCTCCCAGATCGTCCGCGTGCAGCAGCAGCTGTCCGATCTGATCGGTGCCGTCGAGCGGGAACGGGACCTGGCCACGGCGTTTGTCGCCAGGGGCCGCTCTGGTGACGTGCAGCCGCTCAACGTGCAGTTCCAGGCCGTGGACAGCGCGTCACAGGCGGTCGCGACGGCCAGCGACCAGGTCCCGGGCCTGCAATCCACCGGGTACCGTGCCGCGTTGAACCAACTCAACGCGCTGGGACCACTGCGGGCGAGTGCGACCACCGGCTTCGGTCCGGTGGAGGTTGTGGTCACCGAGTACAGCGCCACGATCGACCCGCTGATCGGGCTGGACGCCGCGCTCACCCGTCAGCTCGACGATGTCGCCGTCACCGATGACGCTGCGGCTGGGCACGCGCTGATCGCTGGGCGTGAACAGATCAGTCGCCAGCACGCCATCGTCTCCGCGGCCCTCTACGCCAACCGCCTCACCCCCGGCCAGATCGAAGATGTGCGGACGGCGGCCGTCCGGCTACGCATCGAAGAGGACGCACTCCGGGGGGCCCTGGGGCCGGCCGATCGCGCTGACGCCGCCCGAGTCGGTGGGGAGGCCGAACTGTCCCGGCAGCGGCTGTTGCAGCTCGTGCTCAACCGCGGTGCCGTCGGTGAACCGCTGAACACGTCACCGGAGGAATGGGACAGGCGCAACGCGGCGGTGATCGGCAATATTGTCGCTGTCGAGAATGAGTTGCGGCAGCGGATCGATCAGACTGCGCTGGCGCTGCGCGACGAGGTGCGCACCTCGGCCGGTCTCAATTCAGTCATCCTGTTCTTCGCGCTGGCGCTGGGTGTGCTGGTCGGCGTGTTCATCACCCGGGCGCTGCTGCGACCGCTCGGTGTGCTCAAACGCACGGCGCTCGACGTCGCCGACCGGCTGCCTGAGGCGATGGCCCGGATCCGTGACGGCGACGTGCCCGAGCAGGTGATCGCCCCAGTCGCGGTCAGCACCCACGAGGAGATCGGGCAGGTCGCCAGGGCGTTCGACGAGGTGCACAGTCAGGCGGTCCGGCTGGCCGGCGAGCAGGCTCAGCTACGCGCCAACGTCAACGACATCTTCGTCAACCTGTCGCGCCGCACCCAGGGTCTGGTCGAGCGGCAACTCAAGCTCATCGACCGTCTGGAGAGCGGTGAGCAGGACCCCAAACAGCTGGACAACCTGTTCCAGCTGGACCACCTTGCGACCCGAATGCGGCGTAATAGCGAAAACCTGCTGGTTCTCGCCGGCACCGATTCGGCTAACAGGTCGGGCCGGCCGGTTCGACTGGTCGACGTGTTGCGCGCAGCAGTGTCCGAGGTGGAGCAGTACCAGCGGCTCGTGCTGCAGCAGCCACCCGTCGTTCTGGTGCTCGGTCGGGCGGCGAGCGACCTGGTGCACCTGTTGGCTGAGCTGCTGGACAACGCGACTCAGTTCTCGCCCCCGGACAGCCACGTGATGATCTCCAGCGAATTCGGTGGGGAAGGCTCGGTCACCATTGAGGTTGCTGACCGCGGCGTGGGGATGACCGAGGCGGAATTCACCGACGCCAACGAGCGGCTGGCCAACCCGCCGGTGGTGGATGCTTCGGTGTCACGCCGGATGGGGTTGTTCGTCGTCGGTCGGCTGGCCGGCCGGCACGGCATCGATGTCCGGCTGCGCCGAGGTGAGGGCGGGGTGGGTGTCTGGGCCTGCGTCATCATGCCGCCCCGGCTGGTCCGGCTGGTGTCGGAGGCGGTGGATCCGCGTGTGGCCACCGTCGCCGAGCTGGCCGCGGGCAACGGGTCTACCGCCGATGACGCCGCACCGCTGGCCGCCAACTCCAGCGCTAATTCCACTGCCACTTCGACTGCCAGGCCGACTGCCACGTCAGCCGCCAACTCCGCCGCCAGTAACGGTGCCCCGGTTGCTGAGGCGGACGGCGACGCCACAGCTGAGCCAGAGACCAACGGCAACGGCACCGGCGGGACCAGATTGGCCAGCCAGCCCGCTGCAAAGGATGTGAAGGGCTCTCCGGAGGGCTCGAAACTGCCGACCCGGACCGGTAAGCGGTTGCTGCCGGCAGGTCCACCGCCTGCTCCGCCTGGTCCGCCGGCCAGCCCTCCAGTGGACATCCCGGTTGAGGTTCCCAGCGGCGGCGAATCCGGCACGGACCTCTTCCGCCCGGCACGGGCCACGGTGGCGGGACCGGTCGGACCGGGGCACCGAGTGACGCTGCAGCACTCCACGCCGATTTTTGACGATGTGGCGTCGGCGTGGTTCAAGGAGCATGAGGCTGTCCCGGTGCGCTGGACTTCGCCGTTGGCGACGGGCCCAGCTGCGGCGACGCGGACGGCTGAGGCGACGCGGACCGCTGCGCCGGCCAGAGAAGCTGCGCCGACCGGGAAAACTCTGGCAAACCCGGAGGCTGTAGCGGCCCCGGAGGCGGCAGCGACCCCGAAGGCTCCAGCGACCCCGAAGGCTCCAGCGACCCGGAACGCTCCGCAGACCTGGAAGGCTGCAGTGAGCTGGGACACTGTGACGACTCGAGAAGCCCCCGCGACGCGGGAAGCTGGGACGACTCGAGAAGCCCCCGCGACGCCGGAGGCGCCGGCAGCATCCGCCGCGACAGGCTCGGCACCCCCCCTGCTGCGCCGGCAACCCGGGAAAGCACTGGCCGCATCCGAGCCTGGCGATCCCGTCAAGTCTCGCTCGCTGGCCCAGCCGCTGGTAGGTGCCGGGTCGACGCGTCCAGCCGATGCACCGGAGCAGGACTGGGGTGCAGCGGATGAAGGTTGGCGGGCGGCGCAAGCGCTGGCCACGCCGGTGAGTGCGGAATTGACTGTCACCGGGCTGCCCCGGCGGCAGCCTCGCGCACTGCTGGTGCCCGGTGCCGCCGGGGCCGCCGAGCCTGCCGAACCCACCAGTACGCCGATGCGCAGCGCGGAGTCGATCCGCGGCCGGCTTGCGAGCTACCAGCAGGGCATCCGCGAAGGGCGCCAGACCCGCCAAGGTCTCGGCCAGCAGACCGACGGGTCGCCAGCGCAGCAGGATGGAGAAGAGGAGACGAAGTGACCGTTCCCCAGACGCAGTCGGACCGCTTCGGATGGTTGGTGGACGACTTTGTCAATCGGGTGGCCGGGGTGGCGCACGCGTTGGTGCTGTCGGCTGAGGGTATGCCGCTCGCCGCTTCGGCCCACCTGCCCAGGGACCGTGCCGATCAGCTCGCCGCAGTGGCGTCCGGGCTGGTCAGCCTCACTCAGGGAGCGGCTCGTTGTTTCGACGCGGGCGAGGTCGTGCAGACGGTGGTCGAGATGCAGCGCGGAATCGTGCTGCTGATGTCGATCAGCGATGGCTCCAGCCTGGCGGTGTTGGCCGCCCCGGGCTGCGATATCGGGTTGGTCGGGTATGAGATGACGCTGCTGGTCGACCGGGTTGGCCCGCAGCTCACCCCGCGCAATCGCGCCGAATTGCACGGTGCGCTGGGCCGATGATTCCGGCGGTGACTTGTAGTGAGCAATCCGACTGGCGGTGATGGCGATGAGCAATCCTTCGCCGAGGTGCTGAACAATCTCAGTAGTGGTCCCTGGCGGTTGGGCGGGCGCCGCAAACGCTCCAAGAAGTCATCGACTCGGCAGGAACCGGTTTCGGTGTCGCGGCCAGTCCCAAAAAGACCCAGAGCGTTCGATGAGTGGGGGAAGCCGGAGGCCTCAGCTTCCGCGGTACGGCCATACACCTGGACCGGGGGCCGTACCTCGCCGGTGTTCGACCTCGAGGTTGAGACGCTGGTATCCACCAGCGAGTACGGTCGCGACGTAGCGGCGCTGACCAGTGTGGAACACCGGGCCGTGGCCGAGCTGTGCCGTGACCCACGATCGGTGGCTGAGGTCGCCGCTCTACTATCCCTGCCGCTGGGCGTGGCTCGGGTCCTGCTGGGTGACATGGCAGACATCGGCTTGATCGTGGTGCACCGCAAAGCGAACACCTCTGGCGACACGCCGGAGGTTGCCTTGATGGAAAGGGTGTTGAGTGGACTTCGTCGCCTCTGATCGGACCAGCTCCCCCCCATCGGTCCCATCGGTCCCATCGGCGCAGTGGGCACCATCGGTCCAGCCCGGTATAGCTGCGCCCGGTCAGCCCGCCGGGCGGCAGCCCGCGGGTGGGGGCGGCGCGATCTCCGCGAAAATCGTCGTGGCCGGGGGCTTCGGCGTCGGCAAGACGACTCTGGTCGGCTCCGTTTCCGAGATCGCGCCGCTGACTACCGAAGCAGTGCTCACTGATGCCAGCATCGCCGTGGATGACCTCGCGGCCACACCGGACAAGTCGACCACCACAGTGGCAATGGACTTCGGTCGCGTATCACTGGATGCAGAGCTGATCCTGTACCTGTTCGGCACTCCAGGGCAGCACCGCTTCTGGTTCATGTGGGATGACCTCGTGCGTGGCGCGATCGGTGCGGTTGTCCTGGTGGACACCCGCCGGCTGGCTGATTGCTTCGCGGCGGTGGACTTCTTCGAGGATCGCGGCTTGCCTTACCTGGTTGGGGTGAACTGTTTTGATGGCGTGCTCAGCCACAGCGTCGAGGACGTCCGGGAAGCACTGGCCATCGATTCCGCGATACCCATCATCCCTTGTGATGCCCGCGAGCGGGAGTCGACCAAGAACACGCTCATCGCGCTGGTCGAGCACGCCATGCGCAGGTCGGTGGGCGCTCGCAACTGACCTGGGGCTTGTTCGGAGTGAATCCAGCGCCGACTGCGCTGGTTGAGAGACACGTTGAGTGATGTACGGGTCGCGAGCTGGGGGCGACGTCGAGTTGGGAGAGTGCGCAGCGTGGCCGCCCACGAAGGTAGGGCAAGACCCCCCTCCGGCCGCTCCGGCGGTGTCACGTGCCGTGACGAGATGACTGCGAACCTCGGCTGCGCACCTACCGGCGCCGGCGGTCATGATCCCGCGGAGCCGCCATCATGACCGCCACGCTCGGGGCTGATGGCGCCGCGCCGCCGCGGCGCCGCAGTGGCCGGTGGCGGCTGCAAGATTGGCGGCTGCGCACCAAACTCACTGCGGTGCTGCTGGTACCCCTGGTGCTTGCCGGGGTGCTCGGCGGGTTGCGGGTCTCCGACCTGATGCGCCAGGCCAACGACCTTGCCTCGATCGTGCGGCAGGTCGGGTTCGCTCAACAGGTCGGCCTAGCCGTGCACGATCTGCAAGGAGAACGGCACTTGGCGACTGTGGCGCTCGCCACCGATCGCCCCGCGGATCAGGCCGCGCTGGAGGCCCAGTACCAGCGGGTGGACGCCGCCGTCACCATCTTGCGTACCGGGGACTTCGGTTCCGAAGCGAGCACGGCGCTCGCTCCAACCGCGGCGTACCAGGCCGCGCTCGGCCGGCTGGCCGGGCTCGCTGCTGTTCGGCAGACCAGTGACGAACGCAACGTGGCCACCGCCTACTCCAGCCTCATCGCGCCACTGCTCGACCTCGACCGCAGAGTTCTCGATGGCATCGATGGCACTCGGGACCCGCTGGCGCGGCAAGCCGGCGGCCTCAAGGCCCTCGCCGTCGCTAAGGAGCAGGCCTCCCAGCAGCACGCATTGTTGCATGCGGCCACCTTGTCCGGCGTGGTGCCCGCGGAGCAGCAGGCCACGCTGCGCACCGCCGAAGCCAGATTCGACGCCGCTGTCGACGAGTTCCGCCTAGCCGTGCCTGGCTCGCAGCTCTTCGAGGCCAGGGCAGTCATCGATCGCAAGCGGTTGCTGGAGGCTGCGCTGGACCGGGCGGTGCGACAAGCATCGCTGCAGACCGTGCCTGCCGACTGGAACTCCGCCGCCGCCGGCACCGTTGAGGCCATCCGCCAGGGGGAAATCACCCAACTCAATGCGTTGCGGACGGCCACCGCGGCGCGCAGCGACCAAGCGTCGCAACAGGCGCTGTGGAACGGCGCCGTGGTCGCTGCGCTACTGATTCTCGCCGTGGCGACCCTGCTTGTCGTGGTGCGCACGCTGCTGCGACCGCTACGTACGCTGCGTAACGCGGCGTTCGACGTTGCCGATCGCCAGCTACCGGAG
>JBOHGX010000252.1:0-2833 GCA_050700255.1 Pseudonocardiaceae bacterium | reverse complement strand
CACCGCTGCTGCGGGCCGATGACCCCGCCGCGCTGCTGGACCGGCTCGCGGCGTGGCGGCCCTACGGGGGCGGCGACCTGCGCGACGAGGTCGCCTGGTTACGGGTCAGCGATTCCAGCCTGACCCTGCTGCCCAGCTCGTCGGGGCTGTCCCTGCCCGGTGGACCGCGTGAGCCGGGGGAGCGGGGAGCGGTGGCGCTGTGCCGGCTGCTGGAACAACGCTGGTCGGTGCGGTTGAGCGCAGGACAGCTGCATCCGGCGGCAGCGCTGGTCGTGCCGGAACCGGACGGCGCGTGGCGGCGGGTGAGTTGTTACCGGGCCGACGGCCGACAACCGGTGGTGCCCGGCGCGGTGTCGCATCCGCTGGGGGAGACCACCGCTTGCGATCCGACGGCTGCGGCGTTGCAGGAACTGCTCCGCCAGGGTCGGGTGCTCTAGGTCACCAGCCGGCCGGTAGCGGGCGGCCCTCGGCGAACCCGGCGGCGGACTGCACCCCGATCATCGCCCGCTCGGACAGCTCCGGCAGCGTCCGGGCACCGGCGTAGGTGCAGGCGCTGCGCACTCCCGCGCAGATGTGATCGATGAGGTCCTCCACCCCGGGCCGGCTCGGATCGAGGTACATCCGGGCAGTGGAGATGCCCTCCTCGAACAGCGCCTTGCGAGCCCGGTCGAAGGTGTCGTCGTGAGCGGTGCGGGCGGCGACGGCGCGCTTGGAGGCCATCCCGTAAGACTCCTTGTAGGGACGGCCGTTCTCGTCGTGCTTGAGGTCACCCGGCGACTCGTAGGTGCCCGCCAACCACGAGCCGATCATCACATTCGCTGCCCCGGCGGCCAGCGCCAGCGCGACGTCTCGTGGGTGCCGGGTACCACCGTCGGCCCAGACATGGCCACCAGCCGCGCGAGCCGCCGCGGCACATTCGGCCACCGCGGAGAACTGCGGCCGGCCGACTCCGGTGAGCATCCGGGTGGTGCACATGGCGCCCGGTCCCACCCCCACCTTGACGATGTCCGCGCCGGCCTCCAGCAGGTCGCGGGTGCCCTGGGCGGAAACCACATTTCCGGCCACCATCGGCACGCCCGGTCGGCGTGATCGGACCGTGCGCAGCGCGTCCACCATCTTGGCTTGGTGGCCGTGTGCGGTGTCGACGACCAGCACGTCGACGCCTGCTGCCAGCAGTGCCTCGGTCTTGGCCGCGACGTCGCCGGTCACCCCGAGTGCCGCAGCCACCCGCAGCCGGCCCCCGGCGTCGAGCGCGGGGGAATACAGCTCAGCTCGCAACGCTCCGGTGGGGGTCAGCACTCCGACCAGACGGCCGCCGGTGTCCACCGCGAGTGCCAACTCCTGGCGGCGGTGGTGCAGCTGCTCGAAGATCTTGCGTGGCTCGGTGTCGGCGGATACCACCACCAGGTCGGTCTGCGCCACGTCGATCAGCCGGGCGAAGCGGTCCACTCCGGTGAGCTCGGCCTCGGTGACCAGCCCCATCGGGCGGCTTGCGCCGTCGAGCACCACCACGGCGCGGTGGGCCCGCTTTGGCAGCAGGTTGGCCGCATCGGCGACGGCGTCCTGCGGGCCCAGCGTGAGCGCTGTGTCCAGGACGAGGTGCCGCGACTTCACCCACGCCACCGTCTCGGCGACCACCGCCGGATCCACGTCCTGGGGTAGCACCACCAGCCCGCCACGACGGGCCACTGTCTCGGCCATCCGGCGTCCCGCGACCGCGGTCATGTTGGCCACCACAAGCGGGATGGTGGTACCCGACCCATCCACGGTGGAGAGATCCGCATCGAACCGGGACGCCACCTCTGAGCGCGACGGCATCAGGAAGACATCGTCATACGTGAGGTCGTGAACGGGCCTGCGATCATCGAGGAAACGCACCCCAGCGACGTTACCCGGCTTCCGCTACCCATCTGGACGCATTCAGCGGGCTGAGCGGGCTTACTGGGCCCTCATTAACCCCGCTCGGCCCGCTGAATGCGGTGCTGGGCTCAGCGGTGGGACCTTGCTAACAGGGCAGTCGCCGACCGCGGTCCGCTGCTGTTCGGCCTGATCGCAGAGCACTTCGATGTGACGGCGGCCTGGTTGACCAGCGGCGCGCTCACCACACTGGCCACCGTGACGTTGATCGTGGTGCGGGCAAGGAGCCGCTGATGCCGTCCCGCGGGCTGTTTGTCGGACTGACCACGCTGGACCTGGTGCAGCGGGTGGCTCGGCGGCCCGGTATCGACGAGAAGGTCGTCGCCCAGCGCAGCGACATCGCCGCCGGGGGACCGGCCGCTGCTGCCGCGATCACCTTCGGCGCGCTGGGCGGGCGCAGCGTGCTGCTCTCCGCGCTGGGCCCTGGCCCGGTCGGTCGGCTGGTTGCGGGGAAGCTGGCTGACGTCGGCGTGCACGTCGTGGACGCCTGGGCGGCCGGTGCGGATCTCAACATCTCGGCGATCACTGTGCTGGACAGCACCGGACAGCGGTCGGTGGTGTCCCGCAACGCCCACGACCTCACCGCCGTGGTGCCTGCCGACCTGCCCGACCTGGTCAGGGCGGCCGATGTCGTGCTGATCGACGGGCCTCATCCCGATCTGGCGTTGGCCGCCGCGTGGGCCGCCCAGACCACCGGGATCCCGGTAGTGCTGGACTGCGGCAGCGCCAAGCCGGTGTACGCCGGGCTCGTGCCGCTCGCCGACGCCGCGGTGTGCTCCGCGGGCTTCACGGCGCACGGCCGCGCGGGCTTCGACGCGGTGTCCGCGGCACTGCTGGCAGACGGTGCCGGCCTGGTAGCGATGACCGCCGGCGCCGCACCGGTGCGCTGGCGAACCTGGGAAGCCGCCGGCACTGT
>JBOHGX010000251.1:0-3321 GCA_050700255.1 Pseudonocardiaceae bacterium | reverse complement strand
AATCCGCAGGTAGGCGACACCGCGCACGATAGGAATCGGGGCGTCGGATCCGTCGACAACTGAGACGAAGGGATGGCAGATCAGCGACGTTGCTGCCTGATATGGTACCGTGTTTGGTTAGATCCATGAAGCAACTGTGACAATACGTGTTTGACTGAGTACTCGCCGAATGGATCCACACCAGCCAGATCTCTGTTTGCGAGCGGCGCTTGCCAAGCCGCAGAGCGTGACAGCATCGTGATATGGTGCCATCTCCTGTGTGACAGCGGCTGTAGAGCGGAAAGGTCCGTGGCGAGTGGTCATGATGTTGACGGCGAGTTGGGTCAATGTCCGGACCGTCCTGCGCCGGGCCGTTCGATTACTTGACCCCCAGGTAACGCTCGTCGCGTTCATCGCGCTCGTCGTAGAGGCCGGCCTGAGGCTCAGTACTCTGCCCCGCCTCACCCGGCTTCTCGGAATCCAACTCGGTCAGGACGGTGAGCCGGAACAACAGGGTTCGACGCAACCAGCAGATCTGCCAGTAGCATGGATCCGTCGGCGAACCGTGGCGGTGAACCGCGTATTCGCTCACTGGCCATTTGGCGGTACCTGCCTTCGCCACGCCTTGGTACTCGGCTATCGCATTCGCCGGCTGGACCCGAACCTGGTGATCGGTGTCAGGCACAACGATTCTGGAGCCCTCACTGCCCACGCATGGCTCGTCGTATCCGGCGTCGCCCTCGATCCACTAGCGGCCCACTATGAGGCTCTCCGTGACTTGCACCGGGAATGAGTGCGCGCGGCTGCATCATGTCTATGGCTGCACGATCGCCAGCGACCTCGATCTTCACCTCCCCGAGGTCGACGGATCACTGAACGTCGAGATGACACTGCATCGATCAACCGATGAGGTGGACATCGATTGGGCACCGGACCCGGCTGACGTGCTTACTGTTTGGCGCGACGAAGCCCGCCAGACGGGATACATCGCCGCCAGGACACCGCAGGGCTACAGACTCCGGGTTGACAGCGTCTGCGATTTTGACATCAGCGGCGACCTGACGACAGCGACCTGGAATCTGATTCCCGGTGCCGACCAAGGACTGGTCTCCGTGCTGGCAGCCAACACCCTGATCGCGTTTCGACTGATCATGGCAGGTCACCTGGTCCTGCACGCGAGCGCGGTCCGCGCGCGCGGACGCAGCGTGGCGTTCGTCGGTGCGTCGGGAATGGGAAAGTCGACGATGGCGACGCTGATGTGCGCCGGTGGCGCAACGATGCTCACCGACGACCTCGCCCGGATCGACCTCGAGGGCGCCCTCGCGATGCTGTCACCCGGTGCCGTGGAAAGCCGCTTGCGGCCAGCGGCCGCGCCGCTGAAAGACTTGTTCAGCGTGCCGGGCCCGATGCGCATCACTAGCGATGGCCGCAGCGCGATGTCGCTGCCGGGGTGGACGAATGGCCCAGTTCCCCTTGACGCCGTGATCATTCCCTTTCCCTCGCGGGACAAGGCTGAGCTGACGCTCACGGCCGTGAGCCCGGTACATGCCCTGATGCTGCTGGGTTCCTTCCCGAGGCTCCCCGGATGGGTGGACGCCGAGGTTATCACCCACCAATTCCACCGGCTCGCCGATTTGGTCGAACGCGTACCCGTCTACGTGGCCGTCGTGCCCTGGGGTCCACCGTTCCGCATCGAGACCGGCACGCAGCTGCTGGAGCGGCTGGGGTGGGACGCCTAAAGAGTTCTCTACAGGTAGGCGCGAGCCTGCAGTTGGAACAGCTCGGAATACAGCCCCCCGGAGGCAATCAGGTCGTCGTGGCAACCACTCTCGATGATCCGTCCCGATTCCATGACGTAAATACGGTCAGCGCTGCGCACGCTGGAGAAGCGGTGTGAGATGAGCAGGGCCGAGCGCCCGTGCAGCAGCCGGCGGACGTCGGCGAACAAGGCATGTTCGGCGCGGGGGTCAAGCGCCGCGGTGGGTTCGTCGAGGACAACCAGCGCAGCGTCCCGACGAAATGCCCTGGCTAATGCGACCCGCTGCCATTGTCCGACCGACAGGTCACGTCCGTCCGCATATTCCCGGGAGAGAATGGTTTGGTAGCCCAGTGGTAATGTGTCGATGAAGCTGGCAGCGCCGGCCTGCAAGGCGGCCGCCCGTGCGGCTGGCTCGTCCTCTACGTGGTCGGGCTCGCCCAATCCGATGTTCTCCAGCGCGGACAGCTGGTAGCGGACGAAGTCCTGGAAAATTACCGCCACACTGCGGCGCACGTCCGCTGGCTCGAGTTCCCTGGTATCCACCCCGTCCCAGCGGATGGCGCCCTCGGTAGGCGCGTACAGCCCGGCGATGAGCTTGGCGAGGGTGGTCTTGCCGGAGCCGTTCTCCCCAACGAGGGCGACCACCTCGCCGGCTCCGATGCGCAAGTCGACCCGGTCGGCAGCGGGACGGTCACTGCCCGGGTAGGTGTAGTTGACCCCACTGAGCACAATCTCGTGCCGATGCGGGGCGGGCGTCCCGGTACCAGTCGAGTCCGCCTCCACCGACAGGGCGAGGAACCGCTCGAGATCCTCCAGGAACACCGAGGACTCGAACAACGTGCCGATCGAGCCCACCAGCTGGTCCAGTCGGGAGGACAGCAGCCGGACGGCGACCACCGCTGCTCCCGCTCCGGCGACGGTCACGCGATCGGTGGCGACGAAGTACAGGAGCAACCCGAGTGTCGCTGCGAGTACGATCGCGCTGCACGCGACGACCGCGACCGCATAGCGCTGCCGGCGACGGACCTGGACACGCACGCCCTGAAGCAGCCGCTGGCTGGCCGCGTCGTGTCGCACCCGCAAGGCCCGCTCGGCGCCGAACGCCCGCACCTCCTTGGCAGCCTCCCGGCCAGCCAACACCATGCGGAGGTAATCCCTGATCCGCATCGTGGGGGTGTACTGGACCGCGAAGCCGAACTCGGTCTTGGCCGCCCGTCGGGTGATTAACAACGCCGGTACACCGGCGACGAGCAACAGTGGCACCAGCAGCGGCTCGATACTCAGCAGCGCACCAAGCAGTCCTACCGCGCCCAGGAGCCCCCCCAGCATCCCGAATACGGCGGTCGTCACAGTGACCGGGCGAACGATCGCGTTGAACTCAACGCGCTTGAGTTGTTCGAAGAAGCGCGGGGACTCGAAGTACTCTAGGCGGACCCGACCGGTCACGTCGAGTATACGGTCCCACGCGGCGCAGGACACGTATTCGCCGAGCAACCGCTGCTGCTGAGTCTGCAGCGCGGTTGAAACCGCGCTTATCGCAGTCACCACAGCGATCAACAGGATGACCGGCACCAGGGTTGCGG
>JBOHGX010000250.1:0-4385 GCA_050700255.1 Pseudonocardiaceae bacterium | reverse complement strand
GCGGCCATTGCGACCGGTGACCAATCCCAGGAACGTGGGCGGTGTTCACCCCAGCAATCTGGGAACCTTCCGGCGTGCCAACGGCGCACACTGCTGGCGTGCACTCCAAAGCAGAGCTGGCGCGCGCCCAGATCGAGGCGGCGGCCACCGTGATCGGGAGGTACCCGAGAGTCCCGCGCATGCGATTGCGCACCCGAAGCGGTCAATGGGTGGTGGCGCACGCCTCACCGCTGCTGTCCGGGGCTAGCACCAGCACCGACGTGGTCCTCACCGTCGAAGAGGCCCGACCGCCAGAGATCGTGCCTCTGGTGGTCGCGGCGTTCGGACTGACTCGCCGCGAACCCCGTCAAGCCGGTGCAGCGCCTGACGGCCTCGCCCGAGAAGACCATCCGCCGCCTGCGGGCATGTCTTATCGCGATACGTCAGGAGCCGGCTAGCGGTCGCCCGGCGCGCGCGCCCGTAGGCTCCGCCACGTACGGCACGCTTCCCCGATCTCGGCGAGCACGCCGTCCGCCGCGCTGGAGGAGCGCGTCGACCAGGAAAGCATTCCGGCCTCCGACCAGGAGCGCGTCGACGTCCCGCTGGGCCGGAGGCTGGGCCTGCTGGGCCGCGGCGACACCCATGATGGCGACGTCACCTCCACGAACGCATCTCACGGCCGGCATCGCGATCGGGCTGTTCGTGCTCGGACACATCGTCCGCACCGTGCTACTCGGAATCGCGCTGTGGCGCATGGTGCCCCGCTGGGCGACGCTGGCGTTGATCGTCTCCCAGCCGCTGCACCTGGTCTTCGCGGTGGTCGTGCCCAACGGTCTGCTCGACGCGGCGGCCTGGTCGCTCACCGCGGTCGGTTTCGCCGCCACCGCAGTGCGGTACCGCAACATGTGATCACGAACGATGGCTCGACTGTGCACGGCCGATCCAGCAGTTCGCCGAAGTCGGTGTCTTCGGACACGAGGCGAACGCGTGCTGCCGCTCGAACTCCAAATCATTGAGTCGGTCGTAGGTTGCAGATCGTTGTCACGAACGAGGGCAGCGTCTGTGCCAGTGTCCGCAGCAACTGCGCAACACGGTGCGAGAGGTTGGAGTCGAAAAGATTCATCACTGAGCTGCCAACGGCACTCACGCTCCTGAACCGCTGCGGGCGGCGTAAATGGTGATCCGCTCAAAAGCCATGGCACATCCTCCTGCGATCATGATAGCCCTGGCCAGTTCGGTCCTGCGCTGCTCGCCTCGGCTGATGCTGTACGGACGGCTGCGTCAGGCGACCGTACGGGCATGGTGTCAACCGCCGCCGAGGATGACCGCGTAGGACCGGTTGCGCTGACCGCCTGGGTAGTCAACGGAGTAGTTCGAGGAACTCGGTGGGCGTGATACCCGCTTGCCGCAGGATTGAGCCCAGAGTGCCTCGCTTGACGGTGCCGTGTTGGGGGATCACCACCGCCCTGCCATCCGGATGCCGGTAGACGGCGTGGCTGCCTTTCGTTCGCATGTAGACGAAGCCAAGCGACTCGATCACCCGGGTAATCTTGTGGAGCGGCAGGTCAGAGAGCGCTGGGCTCACGCAGCGCCCGGAACCTGAAAGGAGGTGACGAGCGGAGTGGCGGTCAAGTGCTGCTGTGGGTCGTTGACCTCTTCAAGGTAGAGTGCGACAGCCTCGGCGAGGTTGCTCAGGGCCTCGTTGATCGTACGGCCCTGGCTGGCAACATCGACCTCAAGACAGTGCGCCACGTACCAGTCATCTTCCTGATGCACGGCGGCAGTCAGATTCAGAGGCGGACCCATGGCCCTTAGTGTGACACCGTGAACGCGGTTCTGTCCTCCTGCCACCACCACGCTGGGGCTTCACGCTAGCCACCCGCCCCGTGATAGCCGGTCCAGACGACCGCGTCTCACGGCACCTGGTCCACCACGGGGCGAGGGGGTGCGGCTGGCAGAAGGCCGCGATTGTCGTCACGCAGTCCGTGTACGAACAGCGCTACCGATTCGTCGATCTTGTCCATTGAACTGTTCATTAACTCCAGTCCTCTGAGTGCCGCCGGTGGATCGGTGGCGAAACCAGGGCAGATAAAGTGCAAGGTTGTGCTCCTCATATCAGGTGAACTTCCCACTCTTAATCAGCGGGTTCGCGGTTCGAGTCCCTGGCGGCGCACCGCCGCCCGCACGCGTGTGACGAGCGGTGTGCGAAGCACGTGCGCAAGCCGCTTGCCGTTTCCTCGGTCCGTCAGTGCCAGGCGGTGCTCAGCGCGCGCTGAGCCCGGCCAGGCGCAGCCGACCTCATAGCTTCACGTCTCCCCCGACCACCCCTGAGCTGTCGTAATGCCAGCCAGGGCAGTTATCTGCCCCTGGTAAGCCTGCGAAACCCTCGATTTCGGCTCTGTCGGGACGAGCCAACCGCAACGAGCCCGGCTAGGTGGGTCGCGGCCGTGCGGTCAGACGGAGGCGACTGCTCGAACGGCCTCGTCCACCGGCGTATCGCCGGTCACCAACTCCAACGTCATCCCGCCCGCCGCGGGCGTGTCCAGGAGCACCAGGAGCACCGCCGCCACGTCATCACGCGGCACCGCTCCACGACCGGTACGCACGGCGAGGCGGACTAGCCCGGTGCCGGGCTTATCCGTCAGTCGGCCCGGCCGCAGAATAGTCCAGTCGAGACCAGCACGCGAGGCGAGGTCGGCATCGGCCGCCCCCTTCGCTCGCAGGTAGGCGGCAAACACAGGATCCGTGTCTGGCGCTGGCTCCCGGTCCGCGCCCATCGCTGAGATCATCAGGTACCGGCGTACTCCTGCCCGTTTAGCAGCGTCGGCAAGTAAGATGGCGGCGCTGCGGTCCACCGTCTCTTTACGTTCCGCCCCGCTGCCTGGCCCGGCTCCGGCAGCGAACACCACCGCGTCCGCGCCCTCCAGATGACTGGCGACCTCATCGACCGATGCCGACTCCAGGTCGCACACGGCCGGATCCGCACCGACGGTCCGCAAATCCTCAGCCTGCTCCGGATCGCGGATGATGCCCAGTGGACTGTCACCGCGTTCTGTAAGCAGCTTCTCCAACCGCATGGCGATCTGCCCGTGTCCTCCAGCAACGACGATGCGCACAGCGCGACCGTATCGGACTGGCTCGGCGACGTCCTTGAGGTCGTGGGCAGAGGCCTTCACTCTGTTCAACGACCCCTCGATGTCGGTCAGACATGCCGCATGCGCTCGATCGAGCCCGGCCAACGCACAGTCCTCACCGAGGGGGCGTGCGGCGGGGGCGACGAGCGCGACCAAGTCGGTGGGAGGAAGATGCAAGTGGACGGTTCGACCCGCGCACCGGCGAAATTTCGAGCTTCCGGGCACCTCGGCCACCACACGCTCGTCAAACTCAACTGAGCTGGTGATCACGATAAGGGACGCCGCGCTGCCGAGCTCCGTAGATCTTGTCCATTGGACTGTCCATTAACTCGGGTCATCTGCGTTCCGCTGGTGCTCGACGTAACCACGGCAAGAAAAATGCCCAGTAACTGTACTCCTAGGGGGTGAACTTCACATTCTCAATCAGCGGGTTCGGGGTTCGAGTCCCTGGCGGTGCACCATCTCAACAGGTCAAGCTGCAGGACACTTTCGGCACGTGTCCTGCACCGCAATCAACTTTTCGAGGAGCCACGGCGTCTCCTAACTCCACAGCCGACCATAACTGTTCGCGTTATGCGCGATCATCACACTCACCAGCTGGAGCTGATCACGGTCTCCCGCAGGTATAGCCTTCGCTATACTTCCGGCACGGAGCGACAGGATGCTGCGGAAGATCTTTCTCACCGACGAGGTCGACGGATGGTTCGGGCGACCTGGCAACAGCCAGCGACGACGGCCACCCGAAAGCATGAGCCGCCGAACAGGGAGCCCTCACCATGAGCACCGTGCGCTGGTCCGATCGCCGCGACAGGCACGTCGCAGCGATCGGTCGCGAGGAGGTCGAGCGCGGTACGTCCCGGCTCATCTCCCAGGTCCGGGCACATCGGCTGGCCGACATACGCAAGCGGCGGTCTGACTCAACGCGACGTCGCTCAGACGATGGGAGTCACCGTCGGACGAGTCAGCCAGATCGGAAATGGTGAACTTTCCGGTATCGACGTTCTGATACGTCACCGCCCTCGGAGGCCTGCTCGAAGTCGTCGCGAACTTCGGCGATGAACAGTTCAGAGTCAGCTGAGCACTACAGTAGCGTAAGGAGAACGCGATGCTCACGACGTTGGAGAAGATGGGCTCCTCGAGAGATGGGAGAGATAAGATGCAGCAAGCCAAAGCCGCGTCAGCCTTGGCTATCCACGGTTGGAACGGTCGCGGCGTTTCGTCAGTTCGTCGCTCACATGTTGCGGATCCGCAGGTAGCGGCGGATATCTGGGA
>JBOHGX010000249.1:0-25253 GCA_050700255.1 Pseudonocardiaceae bacterium | reverse complement strand
GGACCCGGCAGTCGACATGTTGTACTGCCACGCCCTGCGCCCGCAGGGCGTCAGCAAACATCGGAAACCCCGACGTTAACCACGTTCAGCTGATCCGGCAGCACGCTCACGCTCCGCCCCCTTCTCGACGACGGCCCTGGCCGCCGTCAGCACCGAACACTCGGCGCGGTCGTGAGCCGTGTGTAGTGTGAGTTTGTCATTCTTTCCGTGTAAGCCCACAGATGAATGATGTCGTTAGCCTATCACAGAGGAAGTCGTCCTGGAAAGAGAACGACCAGGGTGTTGCGAGCCGTTTTCCAGCCCCCCATGGAATATCTCAAGCACCAGCTGCCGCGCAGGAGCCGGATCGATGTACTCCGCGGGAACGGTGGGAGAACAGCGTCCCAGACAACCACCGCGGGGCCATCAACGCGTCGCGGATCGCCGGAACGTTGTCATGCTTATTCTCATCCTCCAGCAGGGACAGGCTCACCGAGCATATCACCGAGTGTGACTCGCAGCGCGCCAGCTCCGTGAGCACATCCAGTTCTCAGTCCGACCCACCAGATTGGCGAAAACCGTCTGTGATAATCCGCGACGACGCCGGTAAAAGGCGATTCTCTCGTCGATGCTGAGCTGACTACGCGCGCCAAGCATGTCCCAAACGCTATCAAATGGCGTCCGAATGACCGCCGATCCGTCAACCCAGGAGAGATTGTGGGCAGCGTTCCTGACTGGGTGCTGGTATAAACCTATCAGGCAAGGCGCTGGTAGAGCTGAAGGTGGCGCTGTGCAGCGGCTGGCCAGGTGTAGCGGGTGGCGAGCGTGCGGCCGGTTTCTCGGGCGCTATGGGTCATGTCGTCGGCGTCTGGTTCGGTGAGCGCGGCCATCAGCTGCGCCGCCAGTTCGGCTGGGCCGTCGGCAAAGCGGGCGGCTCCGGTGAAGATCTCCTGGAACACCGGCAGGTTCGTCATGACCAGCGGGACGCTGGCGGCTAGTGCCTCCATTGCGGCGAGCCCGAAGCCTTCCTTGGTGGACGGGAAGGCGAACACTCCTGCCGCGGCGACCAGTGCTGGCAGTGTGTTGTGGTC
The DNA here is from genome assembly GCA_050700255.1 of Pseudonocardiaceae bacterium. GTDB lineage: Bacteria > Actinomycetota > Actinomycetes > Mycobacteriales > Pseudonocardiaceae. The sequence goes on along the minus strand of JBOHGX010000249.1, from coordinate 24,183 downwards.
CACCGGCCCGAGCTTCACTGGCTCGACTCCGAGCTCGGTGGCCCGCTTTTTACAGCGGGCTCGGTAGTCGCGATAGTCGAAAAGGGTCTCCCCACCGGCGATCACCAGCCGCACGTCGGGCAGGTTTGCGTGCAGCAGCGCGTAGGCCTCAAGCAGCGGTAATGATCCCTTGCGGGGCTCGATGCCGCCAACGGTCAGTACGTAGCGGCCCAGGCGTGATCGCCACGCGGTCCGGGCTGCTGCCCCGGCCGGACCCGCTGCGCAGGCAAACCGTGCAGCATCCACGCCGTTGGGGATCACGGTCGCGGTGATCCCCCAGCCGTCGAGCAGCTCATCGGCGACCGCGGCGGATACGCAGATATGTGCGTACGGGTTGACGATGGCGCGCTCGTGGCAGGCGGCCAGTTCGGGTGTGCTGAAGTGGTCGAGGTGATGCACGGTGCGCACGCACCGGTCGACCGCGTTAGCGCTAATGCAGTCCTGCGCGTGCACCACGTCGTACCCGGTCGCGTCGAAGGCGTCCCGCAGCACCTGGATGGACCGCAGGATCCGGGGCCCGACCTCTTCCCCGGCGACGTCGGGAAACGACACGACCCGCAGCTCCACCCGGGAGTCGACCGGTCGGAAGAACGCACAATCCCCGCTACGGCCCAGCGTCCACACCGTCACCCGCTGGCCTGCCTCGGCGAGCGCCTCGGCCAGCGCCAGTGTGTGCACCACGCCGCCCCGCGGTTTGGTCGAGTAAGTGAGCAGCGCGATCCTCATCAGCCGATCCGGTCGACGCCGGGCTTGCGCTCGTCGAGGTGCCGCAGCACCCGGCGAGCCGCTGCAGCAGCCATCCGAAGCAGGTTCATGCCGCGCCCAGCCCCGTCACCGCATCGGTGATCACCTCGGTCAGCTCCCCGTCGGGCCAGCGCAGCGCCACACCGCGGCCGGTCACCAACTCTCCACACTCCGCGCTGACCGCGGGAGACGCCGGTAGCGGCGCTGCGCCGGGCTCAGCGGCGGTGAGCATCCCGAAACCGGGGAAGCAGGTGAACCAGTCGCCGACGGTGGCGTGGGAGGGTCTGGGCACTGCGGCGACCTCGAGTACGGCCCGGCAGCCGCTGGCTTCGGCGAGCATGCCCGCGGTACCGGCCAGCCCGGCCATCGAGACGTCCTTGGCGGCGGCCGGGCGGGCAGCGGCCACCGAACCCAGCATCGCCCGCAACTCAGGGGTCCGGCGCAGCGATGTGGAATCCCACTGGCGAGCGGCGTACCCGGGCCGCCACCCACCCGCGGTGTCCACGGTGAGCCGCAGCCGATGACCCGGACGGCCCCCTGCGCCGCGGATCGGATCCGCCGCGCGGCCCAGTGCGGTTACCGCCAGCGCGGCAGGTACTCCGAACTGGGTATGGCCACCAAGAATGGGGACCTCGTAGGCCTGGCTGGCGCGGCGCAACCCGGCCAGCACCCTGCTGGCGAACGAGCGGTCCCGCGCGCCCAGCGCGTCGAGCAGGCCCACTGGTGTCGCGGCCATAGCGGCCAGATCGTTGACATTGACCAGCACCGCGCACCACCCGGCCCACTCCGGGTCCTGTTCCACCATCGAAGGCAGGATTGCATCACACGCAGCCACCAGGTCGCTACCGGGTATCGGGGCGCCATCGTCTCCAAGGAAGCCCGTTCCACCTGGGTTTATGCCGGACAGCAACCCGCCGAGATCGGCTTTGGTGGCGGTGACCAGTGCCGCGATCCGGCCGATCGGCCAGCGCATCAGCATATGCGGGGTGCCGGCCAGGGTCAGCGGCCGTATCGAAGTCCAGCCGAGCCGCTGGAAGAACACCTCGTTGCGGGCCTGCACGGTCGCTTCGAAGCGCAGCACACCAGCGCTCTCCGCGTGCGCGCAAGCCGCCCGGACCAGGGCGGCACCGACGCCCCGCAGTGCGCAGCCCGGGTCCACCACGAGCCGCCCGCCAAACCACCAGCCCAGGTCAGGCCCATTATCGATCGGGCCAAGGCGCACACCGCCGAGCACGGTGCCGGTGTGATTGCGGGCAACCAGGACCAGGGTGCGCGAGTCGTCGTCGCGCTCGTCGTGGTCGTGATCGGTGAAGAGCTCCTGCTGATGCACGAACACCCGGTGTCGCAGCTGGTAGTAGGGGTTCCGGTCGGTGGCCAGCTCGATGTGGAAGTCCGGTCGGCGTGCTGGCTGGCCCAGCAGCGCTTCGCCCAGACCGCTGCTGCTCCGGTAGGGCACCGCGGTGTGCACGCCTCACGCTCCTGCGGCGGACAGCGCCCCGCAGGCCCCGCACGCAGCGCAGCCGGCCTGCTGGTCGGTGCCGATCATGCCCGCCTGCTGGAGCCGCGCGGCGACCCGTTCGGTGATGTCACGGACCAGCTCGGCGGGTGGCGCGCCGATGCCGTCCCGGCGGGCGAGCGTGCCTGCCATCGGCCGGAACGGCACCACAAACGGGTACACCCCCCGCTCGATCAACCGGCTCGCGCCTTCGACCAGTTCGTCGGGGTCCTCGCCGAGCCCCACCAGCAGGTAGGTCGACACTCGGTTGCGGCCGAACACCCGCACCGCCTCATTCCATGCCGCCTCGTACTCGGCCATCGGCACGGATCCCTTGCCGGGCATCCACCGCCGGCGCACCTCGTCGTCGAGTGACTCGACGTGAATCCCGATCGCAGTCGTGCCCGCCTCGCGCAGCTCAGCTAGCACGCTGAGGTCGCGCGGCGGTTCGATCTGCACCTGGATTGGCAGCCCGGGCACCGCCCCGAGCACCGCCTTGACGCAGCGGACCAGGTAACGGGCGCCCCGGTCCGGTCCGGCTGTGGTGCCGGTGGTCATCACCATCTGCCGGATGCCATCCAGCCGGACTGCCGCCTGCGCCACCTCGGCCAGTTGAGCCGGGGTCTTGGCAGCGATGGTGGCGCCGGATCGCAGCGACTCCTCGATGGTGCAGAAGCGGCAGCGTTGATCTTCCGCGTAGCGGATGCAGGTCTGCACCACAGTGGTAGCCAGCACGTCGGCGCCGTGCAAGCGGGCGATCTGCTCGTAGCGCACCCCGTCGGCGGTGTTCAGGTCGTAAAACCGGGGCCGGGCGACGAGCTGCAGTGACAACCCGGTGTCCAGCCCCCCGAGGAAGATCCGGCCATCGCGGAGCTGGTAGGGACTGTCTGGGTTGCGAGGCAGTGCGGCGTTGGCACCGTCGACGAGCACGTGACCATCGTCGCTGGGCCCGGCCCCGTCCGGGCGACGGACCGGTGCGTCCATCCGCACACCCCGGACGGCGATGCCAACCCGGGTGGACAACCTGTCGGCGCCAACGTGCACGGCCGCCCTCCTAGCACATATAGGTAGAATTGATGATCGCGCCCTTCTGGGCGTAATGGATCAATGCGTCCTGCACATCTAGGGGATGGGTCGGGATGACGCCCTCGATCAAGTCTTCTTCGCGGGCGCCGTGCAGCGAAAGGCCGAACTGGCAGCAGTGGACCTTGCCGCCCTCTTTCATGAACGTCTTGAGCGAGTCGTTGATGTTGTGCTCGCCGGGGAACGCTGAGTTCCCCGTGGTGGGGAAGCCGCGGGTGGCCAGGCAGTTCAGTAACCCCGGGCCGTGGAAGTAGATCGCCGACTCGAATCCTTTGCGCTGCGCCCGGGTGGCCTGCAGGATCGCAACAAAGCTGACCGAAGACTCGTGCGCGATGCCGTGCACGAGCGTAAAATAGGTTTCGCCGTTCTCGGCCCGGTAGTCCGGGAACACCTTGGTCCCACCGTAAATGCTCGACCCTTCCGGCAGCGACGGGTGCGGGATCTCGTCAAGGCTTTGCTTCTCGATGTCGGTTAGATCGGCCATGTGACGCCTCCTCGTCAGCGGTTGGATTTACCCGTACAATTCTTCGAAGGCGTGCATGGCCTCACCCCACCATGTGGGGGCGACCCACTCGTCGTCCCGGGGATAGGTGCTGATCAGGGTGCCAGCGATCCACCGGAACAGGTGGTCGGGTCTCGGCAGTGATGCGTTGCGCCAGATCTTTCCCGGCTGTCCTGGGAACCGTCGGAGGCAGGGCCATTCCTCCCAATCCCTTCGCGAGTCCTTGAGCTGCCCACTCAGTACAGAGGACTACTATATCCGATTCGTTGCATCCAGAACACCGCCACGTGTAGCTATTCAAGAGGATTCGGGGCGCCACCACCGCCGAGCAGGACGCTGCCACCACCGAGGAGATCGTCGACGACACGGCCGGTCGGGCTGATCAGACCGCCGCGATCGCCGACCAGGCCGACGTACTTGCCCTCCAGCGCACACTGGCGGCGGCGATGCTGGCACTGGCGGGCGAATCAGCGGGCATCTTCTATGCTCGCTTCGACCGCCGCGCCTACGCCAAAACGTTCACTGCCCGCCCGCCAACGCGGCATCGACTTCGTCACCTACCGGTGCGGGAAACTTGCCGAGACCACTGCTGCAGATCCTCACCAGCGACCTGACCGCCTCCGCATCCGACCTGCTCCTCACCCTCAAGCACCCTCAAGGGGCCGAGCTGGCCCAAGCCCAGCGCGCCCTCGGCGAACGTACACCAACTCGTCACATGATCCTCCGACTCACGGTCATCGCCTACTCCAGGAGCTCTGAAGGCTAATCAGGGTCCGGGACAAACGTCCAGCCAGTGTAGGTATTGGCGGCGAAGTGTGGACGTCCCTGTGATTACATAGCGTGATACCGAAGGGCTGGCAACTGGGTTTCCCGCACCAGCGCCACTGCACGTTCATACACCTCACGAGGGTGCCTCGAAGATCGGTCATCTCCCCATCATCCACTGAGGACAGAGCTTCCATCAAGACCCGGCCAAGACCCGGCGTGTTCAGTATCCATGTGAAGTCGGTATGCCAGGCTGGCTACCGTTGGCGCCTCGAATAGGGTCCGAAGCGCCAACTTTATACCCAATGTGGCTTGTACCTGGGCGACTATCCGTGTCACCAATAGCGAGTGCCCGCCTAGTTCGAAGAAATTGTCGTCGATGCTGACTGCAGGTAGACCCAACATCTTGGCGAACAGCTCGCACAACAGCTGTTCTTGTGGTGTTCTGGGCGCCCGGCCGCTGCCGGGTGAGTCGGGCTTGGGCGCAGGCAGTGTGTCGAGGTCGAGTTTGCCGTTGGGTGTCACCGGCAAGGCGTCCAGCATGATCAGTGCGGTGGGGATCATGTAGTTGGGCAGACGTTGGCGCAGATACTCGCGCAGCGAGTCCGATTGGCAACCGTTGCCGCCGTTGGCAGTCACGACGTATGCGACCAATCGCTTGTCGTCGGGTTGGTCTTCTCGGGCGATGACTGCGGCTTGTGTGACGTCCGGATGTGCCGTCAGCACGGTTTCGATCTCTTTCGGCTCGATACGGAATCCGCGGATCTTGATCTGGTCGTGCACGCGGCTGACGAATTCCAGGTCCCCGTCAGTGCGCCAGCGAACCAAATCCCCCGTCCGGTACATCCGTCCACCCGGCGGGCCGTAAGGGTCTGCCGTGAACCGCTTAGAGGTCAATCCAGGCCGGCGCAGGTAACCCCGCGCCAATCCCGTCCCACTGACATACAGTTCGCCTACCACCCCTGGGGGTACTGGCTGCAAGCCAGTATCTAGCACATACACGTGAGTGTTCGCGATTGGCCGACCGAGGGGAACTGTGGTTATGGCGTCGGTGTCTCGGTAGGTGTGGAAGGTGGCATTGATACAGGTTTCGGTGGTGCCGTAGAGGTTGTAGATAGTGGTTGATCCCAGGCGCTTATGGCATTGTTCCCCGAGGTGTCTGGTGACGGCCTCGCCGTGGCAGAACAGCCGCCGCAGGGCGTGCCATTGCTCGACGGCTGGTTGCTGGAGCAGCGGCGGGAGCAGGGAGGGCGCCATCTGCAGCACGGTAACGCCGCTTTGAGCCACCACCCGAGCGATCTCGCCGAGGTTGCGATGTGGGCTAAGAGGTGTCAGCAGTAACCGCGCCCCCGCGATGAGTGGTGCGAATAGTTCCCAGACCGAGGCATCGAGACTGAATGACGTACTGTGCAGCACCGTGTCACACGCGCTTAGTGGCACCGTCTTTTGCATCCATTGCAGGTAGTTAACTATCGCTCGGTGGGGGATCACCACGCCGTCTTGAGGTTGCTTTGTCGATCCGAAGGTGTAGAGCACATAGACGGGATGGTCCGGGAGCAGCGGAAACGCACGGTCTCCGTCGCTTACATCGTGGTGGGGCAGAATCGCGAGTTCCTCGGTGGTGGAGGTGTCATCGAGCACTAACCGGGTCAGCTCGCCGACTTCGGGTAGCTGGTCTGACGCTACGGAGTCGGTGATCAGGCAAGCCGGTTTGGCATCGTGGAGCATGAATGCCAGGTGGTCGGAAGGGTAGTCCGGGTCCAGCGGCAGGTAGGCGGCGCCGGTTTTGAGTACTGCCAGGATCGCCACCACCAGCTCGGGTGAGCGGGGCAGGGCCAATGCGACGATCTGCTCAGCTCTCACACCCCGGCTGATTAACGCTCGTGCTATCTGGTTGGCTTTGGTGTTGAGCTGGTGGTAGGTCAGTGTGGTGTCCTCGAACACCACTGCCACCGCCTGCGGTGTGGCCTGCGCCTGGGTTTCGAACAACACCGGCAGGCTGGTCTGGGTCACCGGACGGGTGGTGGTGTTGTTGTAGTCGACCAGCAGACGGTGGCGTTCTGTGGGGGTGAGGATGTCGATCCGGCTGATCGGCTGGTCCGGATCAGCGACCACGGCGTCAAGCAGGCGCAACCAGCGGGCGAAGAGCGTCTCGATCGTGGCCGGGTCGAACAGGTCGCTGGCGTACTCGACAACCCCGTCGATGCCCTCTGGGGCGCCGTCGGGGCCGCGTTGCTCGAACAGAAAGAAGTTCAGGTCGCGCTTGGCGGTCTCGGTCGACACCGGCACGAGACTGGTGTGCAGTCCGGGCAGGTCAAAGTCGTTTTGGGGGGTGTTGTGTAACCCGAGTGCGATTTGGAACAGTGGTTGGCGAGCCAGTGACCGGGTGGGGTTGAGGACCTCGACCAGGTATTCAAAGGGCACGTCCTGGTGGGCGTAGGCGGCCAGCGCGGTCTCTCGCACCTGGGCGAGCAGCTGCGTGAAGGTGGGATTCCCGGAGACATCCGTACGCAGCACCAGCAAATTGAGGAAAAGTCCGACCAGATCATCCAACGCTTGGTCGGTACGCCCAGCGATCGCGCTACCTATCGGGATGTCCGTGCCCGCGCCCAGCCGGGACAGCAGCGCGGCCAGCGCGGCCTGCAGCACCATAAACAGGCTGGCCCCACCGCGACGGGCCAGACCCGTCAACTCTTGATGCAATGAGGGATCCAACCGACCGGTCAGGTGAGCGCCGCGGAAGGAGGCGGCTGCCGGGCGGGGGCGGTCGGTGGGCAGCGCCAGCTGTTCGGGCAGCCCGGCCAGGGTGTCGGTCCAATAGGCAACCTGCTTGGCGAACAGGCTGTCTGGATCGGTATGGTCGCCCAGCAGCCGGTGCTGCCACAACGTGTAGTCGGCGTACTGCACCGGCAGCGGCGCCCATCCCGGCTTCTGGCCTTGACAGCGCGACTCATAAGCGGTGGCCAGGTTGGCTAACAGCGCGTCCATAGACCAGCCGTCACCGGCGATGTGGTGCATCAGGATCAACAGCACATGCTCATCCGGTGCCAGCACGAACAACGTGGTCCGTATCGGCGGCTCGGCAGCAAGGTCGAACCCATACCGGGCCGCCCCGGCCAACATCGCAGGCAGCTCGGTCTCACTGGTGTCGGTGACCACCAGCTGTGGACAGGCCACATCAGCCTCCCGCACCTGCTGGAAGGGCACGCCCTCGACCTGAGGAAAGACCGTGCGCAGGCTCTCATGCCGAGTGACCACGTCGCCCAGCGCGGCCTGCAGCGCTGGGCGGTCCACGTCACCGGTCAGGCGCAACGCCAATGGCATGTTGTAGGTGGAGCCGGGCCCTTCCAGTTGTTGCAGGAACCACACCCGCCGCTGCGCGAACGACAACGGCACCCCCTCCGGACGCTGGCACACCGTCAACGCCAACCTGGCACGCCCGGCGTCGTCCAGCCGCCCGGCCAACCTGGCTACCGTCGGTGCCTCGAAGAGGGCCCGAACCGCCAACTCCACGCCCAACATCGCCCGCACTCGACTGACCACCTGAGTCGCGAGCAGTGAATGCCCGCCTACCTCGAAAAAGTCATCCTCGACGCCGACCGCGGGCAGGCCCAGCACTTCGGCGAACACCTCGCACAGCAGCTGCTCCTGCGGGGTGCGCGGCCTTCGCCCGCTGCCGGCTGCGCCGTATTCGGGAGCGGGCAACGCGGTAGCGTCCAGCTTGCCATTCGGTGTCAACGGCAACCCGTCCAGCGCCACAAACGCCGCAGGCACCAGGTAGGCAGGCAAACGCGCCTGCAGATACTCGCGCAGCACCTCCGGGTGGGGGGTGCTGCCTGCGGTGGGCACGACATAGGCGACCAGCCGCTTGTCGTCGGGCCGGTCTTCTCGCGCGAGCACCGCGGCCTGCGCGACGTCTGGATGCATGGCAAGGGCCGTCTCGATCTCGCCTGGTTCGATGCGGAAACCGCGGATTTTGACCTGGTCGTCTACCCGGCCGACGAACTGCAACTCCCCATCGGTGCGCCAGCAGACCACATCCCCCGTCCGGTACATCCGAGTCCCCGGCGGCCCGAAGGGATCAGCCACGAACCGCTGCGCGGTCAATCCAGGACGACGCAGATATCCCCGCGCCAACCCCAGCCCAGCCACGTACAATTCGCCCGTCACCCCAGGGGGTACCGGCAGCAATTCAGCATCAAGCACATACACCCGGGTGTTGTTGATCGGCCGTCCCACCACCGGATGGGGCGAGTGGCTTATCCGGGCCATGAGCGCATCGACGGTGCATTCGGTCGGCCCATAAAAGTTGAACCCTTCAACCCCGCCCACCGACCGTAGGTGGTCCCATAATTGCTCTGAAACGGCTTCTCCACCCACCGCAATCCCCACCGGCGCCCACCGGCCGCTATCCAGCAATCCCTTCGACACCAGCAGTTGCACATACGACGGCGTGGCATCGACATAGTCGATCTGCTGCCGGGTAACGTAGGCCACCAACCAATCCGGATCGCTCCGCATGACCTCGCTGACGACATGCAACTCATGCCCGGCGAACATCCACAGCAGCTGATCCCAGGACGCGTCGAACGAAAACGGCGTTGTCTGCACAACCCGCAGCCGACGCCCTCCCGCTTTGGCCACCAACGGCGCGAACACCCTGTCACGATGGCTGGAAAACAAATTCGCCACACTATGGTGGCAGACCACAACGCCTTTAGGTTGGCCGGTGGTGCCGGAGGTGTAGATCACATACGCCGGATGCGCGGGGGTAAGGGGTATGGCGCGGTCGATGTCGGTGGGATCGGTGTCCGAATACCCGGCCAGCATCCGCACTGTGTCAGGGTCATCCAGCACCAGCCGCGGCGTGGTGATGTCCTCGGCAACACACCCCACCGTCTGGCTGGTGGTCAGCAGCAACGCTGGGTGCGCGTCGTGGAGCAGGAAGGCGATCCGCGCGGCGGGATAGTCCGGGTCCACTGGCAGGTAGGCAGCGCCGGACTTGAGCACCGCCAGGATCGCCACCACCAGCTCCGGTGTGCGGGGCAAGGCAAACGCCACGATCTGTTCAGGACCCACGCCCCGGACGATCAACGCGTGCGCGAGCCGGTTCGCTTTCGCGTTGAGCTGCGCGTAGGTCAATGAAGTGTCCTCGAACACCACCGTGACCGCCTGCGGTGTGGCCTGCACCTGGGTTTGGAACAACACAGGCAGGCTGGCGGGGGACAGCGGGCGGGTGGTGTCGTTGTAGTCGAGCAGCACCCGCTGACGTTCTTCAGCGGTGAGGATCTCGATCCGGCTGATCGGCCGGTCCGGATCGGCCACCACCTCCTCCAGCAAGCGCACCCACCGCGCGACGAGCGCTTCGACGGTGGCGGGGTCGAACAGGTCGCTGGCGTACTCGACAACACCGTCGATGCCCTTCGGAGCGCCGTCGGGGCCGCATTGTTCAGACAGACTGAAGTCCAAGTCGAACTTGGCCGTCTCGGTCGACGCCGGCACGGCGGACACCCGCAATCCGGGCAGCCCGAAGTCGGCTTCGGGCGCATTCTCTAACGTGAGCATGACCTGGAACAGCGGGTGATGCGCCAACGACCGGGTCGGGTTGAGGACCTCGACAAGGTAATCGAAGGGCACATCCTGGTGGGCCCACGCCGCCAGCGCGGTTTCCCGCACCCGCGCCAGCAGCTGCATAAAGGCAGGGTCACCGGAGGTGTCGGTCCGCAACACCAGCGTGTTGACGAAAAACCCAACCAGCTCATCGAGCGCCTGATCGGTACGCCCCGCGGTCGGGCTGCCCACCGCAATGTCGCTGCTTGCACCGAGCCGGGACAGCAACGCGGCCAGCCCCGCCTGCAGCACCATGAACACACTCGCCCCGCCGCGGCGGGCCACACCCAGCAGCCCCTGGTGCACCGCCGCATCTAACCGAACCGTCACCCGGCCGCCCCGGTAGGAGGCGACTGCCGGGCGCGGATGGTCGGTAGGCAGCACGAGCTGCTCGGGCAGCCCTGCCAGCGCCTCGGTCCAATACCTCACCTGGGTGGCGAACACACTGTCCGGATCAGCCGGGTCACCGAGCAGCCGGTGCTGCCACAGCGTGTAATCGGCGTATTGCACGGCCAACGGCGCCCACCCTGGTACCTGGCCTTGGCAACGGGCGGTGTAGGCGGTGGTTAAATCGTGCGACAACGGCGCCATCGACCAGCCGTCACCGGCAATATGGTGGATCACCATCAGCAGCACATGCTCATCTCCGCCCAGATCAAACAACTGGGTCCGTACCGGCGGCTCAGCAGTAAGGTCGAACCGGTGTCGAGCTGCAACTGCTAACGCCTCGGGCAACTCGGTGTGCCTGGCAGCGGTGCCGGACAGTTCAGGACAGGCTGCCTGCCCGTCGAGAACTTGCTGATAGGGGATGCCGTCGATCTGAGGGAAAATCGTGCGCAAGCTCTCGTGACGGGCCACCACATCGCCCAACGCAGCCTGCAACGCTGAGCGGTCCAACTGCCCGGACAAGCGCAACGCCAACGGCATGTTGTACGTCGCGCTGGCACCCTCCATCTGGTGCAAAAACCACAACCGACGTTGTGCGAACGACAGCGGCACCACGGGAGGGCGCTCACCTGCCGTCAACGCCACCCTGGCCTGTCCCGCATCATCTAGACACCCGACCAGCCCGGCCACCGTCGAGACCTCGAACAGAGCACGCAGTCCCAGCTCGACGCCCAAGGTGGTCCGCACCCGGCTGACTAACCGGGTCGCCAACAACGAATGCCCACCCAAATCAAAAAAGTCGTCATCAACGCTGACAGCGGCCAGGCCTAACACCTCAGCGAACAACTCACACAACACTTGTTCTTGTGGCGTTCTGGGTGCCCGACCACCCTCAACCGGTCGAAGCTCTGGAGCGGGCAACGCGGCACGGTCTAATTTGCCATTCGGCGTCAACGGCAAACGCTCAAGCACCACTACCGCGGGCACCATATACTCCGGCAACCGCGCCCGCACAATCTCTCGCAGGACGCCGACCAGCGCGCCAGTGTCACGCGCCGCCGTGGAGTTGTTAGTCCACGATCCCACCTGGTCGTCACGGGATTGGCTGGCGATGTCCGCGACGACCACGTAGGCGACCAACCGCTGGTCTCCGGGTCGGTCCTCGCGGGCGATGACGACGGCCTGAGCTACCTGGGGATGGGCAGTCAGAACTGCTTCAATCTCACCTGGCTCAATCCGGTACCCCCGTATCTTGACCTGATCATCGACCCGGCCGAGGAACTCCAAATCCCCGTCTACGCGCCAGCGGACCAGATCCCCCGTGCGGTACAGGCGAGTCCCCGCCGGACCGAACGGATTCGCCACAAACCGCGCTGCGGTCAGACCGGGCTGATGCAGATAACCGCGGGCCAGTCCCCCTCCCGCCACATACAGTTCACCAGCCATACCCGCAGGCACCAGCTGCAGGCGATCATCCAGCACATACACCCGCACGTTGGCGATCGGCCGACCAATCGGCGGGGGCATCCGGGTTGCGTGCGACAGCGGGCCGCTCATGGTGGCGCACACGGTGACCTCGGTGGGACCGTAGGCGTTGATCATCCGTCGGCCCAGCGACCAGGCCGTTACCAGCTCCACCGGGCACGCCTCACCCGCCACGGCTAACGTCACCACCGGCGGCAGGCCGTCCCCTGGCAGTACCGCCAGCGCCGAGGGGGGCAATGTCACGTGTGTCACCTGCTGCCGGTCGACGAGCGCGCACAACGCTGCTCCGGGCACCAGCTTTTCTGGAGGGGCTATTACCAGCGCGGCACCGGACAGTAGGCTCATGCACAGCTCCGAGAACGACGCGTCGAAGTTGGGTGAGGCGAACTGCAGTACCCGACTGTGCGCGCTGACCTCAAACCGTTCGATCTGAGCTGTGGCAAGACTGGACACGCCCCGATGGCAGACCACAACGCCTTTGGGTTGGCCGGTAGAGCCTGAGGTATAGATCACATACGACGGATGCGCGGGTGTAAGGGCGGTGAGGCGGTCGGCGTCGGTGGGGTCGGTGTCCCCGCAGCCGGCCAGCAGCTCGGTGGTGTCGGGGTCGTCCAGCACCAGGCAACCAGTCAGGTCGGTGGCAGGCAGACCGCCTTCGATCTGGGAGTTGGTCAACAGCAACGCTGGTTGTGCGTCGTGCAGCATGAAGCTGATCCGCGCGGGCGGGTAGTCCGGGTCCACCGGCAGGTAAGCAGCTCCGGCCTTGAGGACCGCCAAGATGCACACCACCAGCTCGGGTGAGCGAGGCAGCGCCAACGCCACGATCTGCTCGGGGCATACACCGCTGGCGATCAGCGCGTGCGCGAGCCGGTTCGCGTGCTTGTTGAGTTCGCGGTAGGTCAAAGTGGTGTCCTCGAACACCACCGCCACTGCCTCTGGTGTAGCTGGTACTTGGGTTTCAAACAACACCGGAAACGTGGTCTCCGCCACCTCCACAGCGGTGTTGTTGTAATCGACCAATAACCGGGCGCGTTCGTCACCAGACAGGATGTCGAGCCGACTGATCTGCTGATCCAGATCAGCGCCCGCGATAGTTTCCAGCAAACTCAGAAAACGTTGCTGATGGGCGTCCAGAACGTCAGCGCTGCAGATTTCCGGGTTTGCCTGCCAGCCAATCCGTATCCCTGAACCATCTTTTCTGCCAAAAACCTCTATTACCAGATCACTGATCAGGGCCAGAGAAACACTCTGCGTCTCAGTGCGATACCCACCAAAGCGCAGACCGTAGCCGAAAGACATGATATTTATTACCGGCGCAAAAGATGTACCGATGTTACCAGGTAGGTCGAGATTCCGATGAATATCCTCCCCTCGGTAACGTTGATGCGCTAGTACCTCACTAACCTCCTCCGCCGCTTGTCCTATGAGTTCGGACGGAGTCATGTCCGGGCGTACCGACAACCGCAGTGGCAACACGTTGGACACTAAGCCCGGTGTACTTTTCAGCGCAGGATCTGGACGAGCCGTAACCGGCAAACCGACAACCACATCCCGCGCACCGGTCAGGCGGTGCACATAAACCGCCATCGCTGCAATAACAATTCGAGACCATCGCACTCCGAACCGACTCGCCGCTGCCTGTAAACTATCCGCTCTGGACAGCGGCAAAGAAACTGTCCGATGAACATGATTCGCGGGCATCCCGGAGGGCCGACCGGCGAGGCTGACCGGCTCTGGCCGATCAGCAAAACGTTTCATCCAGTATTCTCGGTCCCGCACAAATTGCTCCGACGCGCGATAGGCCACATCACTGTCCAGCAACTGCCGCAGCGAACCAAACACTTCTTGCTCACAGGGCAGCCCACATGCCAGCGCCGTATAGACTTCGGCCACTCGTCGCGCAACAAGAGCAAAACCAAACCTGTCTATCACGATGTGATGGTAGCCCTGATACCACAAGAACCGGTCAGGTCTCAACTTGATCAACGCGTAACTGAACAGCGGGCCGCGAGCCAGATCCATCGGCCGATCCACGTCGGCGGCCATCAACGCTTGCGCAGTGGTGCGCGGATCAGATTCTTCGCTGACATCAACGAATGGCATCAGCCACTTCGACAACGGCTTGACGACCTGCTGCGGCCCGTCGCTGCCCTCGACGAACACGACATGCAGTGAGTCGGCCTCCTCGACAACCTGGCGCAGCGCCGTCTCGAACAACACTGGATCAATTGGCCCATATATCTCTATATAATCACCAAGTTTGTAGACCCGGTTCGCTGTGTTCAACTGTTGTTCAGCAAACCAAATTTCACGCTGGGCGGCAGACAATGGTAGAACAATATTATCACTACCGGACAACGTTACCTCCCCTGACTGTCCCATACCTCGGCGAACCGGGCCCTTACTGATAGCGCTTAGCAAGGCCGTAGTGAGCTGCTGGTGGCGTTGGACATAGCCTATGCGCAGGTTGCGGACGGTCTCGGTGGCGCCTTCAGTCTGCTGGTCGCGCGATGATCGAGGCTAAGGTTATGACTAGTCGATAGAGGTTATGACTAGTCGATAGATCCTTTGATTTCGCCAGAGAAACCTGCCTCGGAGAACCCCTTCCAGTTCCCGGCGATCGGCAACGGATACCCGTCATCCACCTTGGCCGCCGCGACGGTGAACCGCACGTAACGGTCCCCCCGGAAAAAGTACACCTTCCCATTTCCCCAGTTCACAGCAGCATCCACACCGTCGGAGAAACCCGCCTCGGAGAACCCCTTCCAGTTCCCGGCGATCGGCAACGGATACCCCTCATCCACCTTGCCCGTCGCGACGTCGAACCGCACGTAACGGTCCCCCCGGAAAAAGTACACCGTGGAGAAAGCGTGTGTCGCGGTCATAACCTTACTCTCGTCGCGCGCGCTCACCGCCGTGGCGGGAGCTTTTTCGAACTCGTTCGTGAAGATATAGAGCTTCTTGTGTTCCTCACTTGCCTCCAGCCCGGGATTCTGGTCTTTGTATTTCGAACCTTCATTCGCGATAGAAATCAGCATATTTTCGTGTAACTTGTCGTAGGTAATTCGATATCCTGCCTCCCTTATAGCCTTGATCGCGTGGTATGTCATAAATCCGTTGGGGCGATCATCGATTTTCGCATCGCCTGACATATGGTGGTCGGTGGTGCCAGTCATGAGTATCTCGTTATATGAATGCTTGGAGTGCTCGGGAGACTTCCCGGAGAAGTCTGCGTCGGTGAGCGATCCGGAGAAGCAAGAGTCGGCAATGAACGTTAGGTAGACTCCAGTCGGGATGCCGTCGAAGAGCTCCCTCAGCTCGTCGTCGATGATCAATTTCGGATAGTCGTATGGAACAATGGCCTCATCATAAGATCCCGGAGGGCGCGTAAATCCCCCGCCAATATCAGTGTCGTCCGCTTGCTCGTCACCACTCACATCCTTGGTGTAGAAGCCGTGCGAAGAACTCGTGAGGACGAGGACATCGCCTTCTTGGGCGCCCGCCATAAGGCTCTTGATCCCCTTGAGTATATTCGCCCTGGTCGCGTCGGCATCCGTCAGGAGTGTGACGTCACCTACGGAAAAATCATAGTGCCTGACCAGGAGATTAGCCCAATCGTGGGCATCGTTCACGCACCCTTTCAGATTCAATGTCGTCATGCTCATGTCTGGGGCGCTTTGGTTGCCGTAGTCGTCGATCCCGATACAATACGCCTTCTTCGCCATGATGAATTCCTCTTTCGCTCCTCGCTGGAGCCTGCGGGGTGGATTACGCTGAAGGTGATTGCTATTGAGCGAATGGGCCGTTGTTGTGATCTTGTCGCTCGCGGGACGTTGCGTGCCCGCCCGGCACTGAGCCGGTGACGGAGGGGACAAGGGTGCTGAAGTCTGAGGATACCAATCCGCAACCCTGTTGGTCCGTAGCTAGAGAAGTTCACCCCAAGGAGACCGCGGCCGGTCCGCCTGAAGCGCTGTCAAGTTGTTGGTGTGGCGGGAGGGGCTATTGCGTTGTGCGAAGCTGGGTAGGCGAGCTTGGTTGATCTCCGGGTTAGTCAGATCGCCAGGGCTAGATCGCGGTAGGGACCCGCCCTTGCGGGCGGCGCCCCGCGCAGACCCCAGCCGCTGGCGGGGTTGGACGAGCCACCCTGGTGGCCAGCGTGACTCGCCATCTTGGGTGCGTCACTGCCGAAGGAGAAGGTGCCTTCGGCCGGGGCCGCGGGTGCCTCAGCCTGCGGCTGCGGTTCTCCCACCCCACGGCGCCGCACTGGCCCAGGTGGCAACGCAAACGATGGCTGCACCTACGCGCGGACTGGCCCTGGACCCAAGACGTGATCAACACCTGGCATGCGGTCACAGCGCTGCCGGCACCGACCTGACCACCCCCGACCCGACGATCATTAAAGGAACCCCCGCCCGGACGCGACAGTCGGACCCCGACCCTACCCACGAACAGGAAACTCCTGATCAAAATCACAAGCCTGTAGTTCACAAGAGACAAGATCGTCACCCCGGTGAAATCCAGAGTGGCGGCCGAAACCGATGTGATCGTCGGTGGTCTTGATCGTCCGGGGCTCCTTGGTTAGGCTGCGGTCGTGGTCGAGCGCACCAACCCCCGCACACATGGAGTGGATCACGGAGGTACCGATCCGCGCTCGTTCCAGGTTCCGGATTGGTTCTTGGCGCGACCCACATGCACTCCGTAAGTTAGTAGTCGAAGTAAGTTAGTAGTCGAAATGAATAAGTTATTCATTTGGGGGGAAATTGCGTGGCCGCGACCTACAATGATGTTAATTTTGAGGTATTTGTTGCTTCATTCCGCCTCTCTGGACGGCGGTCATGACAGTGTTCGCCTCGAAGTCGCATCGGGTTGAAGCCCGATCCGTCATCCCGGGTCGCCAGCGCTGGGATATTGCGGTCTTGTTGAATCGGCCTCAAGTCGCGGAGCTTCTGGAAACAAGGCTACGGGAACGGTCGGGAATCGGAGTAGTACGGGCCAACCCAGTCACCGGCCGGTTGCTCGTCTTCCACGACACGGAGCTGAGCGGTGAGGAAGTTGGCCGGCTTGTCCGGAAGGCCGCCGCGCAAGTCTCCCTCCAGACCCCCGTCATCCCCATCCGGCGCTCGTCGCGGCGTGCGCTTTCTGCGACGCCGACGACGGTACGCCGGTCGGATCGCGGTTTAGTCGCGCTGGCGGTGGTCGGCGGCGGGGCGGTCGCCCTGGCCCTGCGTTCACCCATGTTGCGCCTGGGTGCGGTACTCGGCGCAACGGCTATCGTCATCTGGCGCGGATGGCGCAGATCGAGGCGAGTCCAACTCGGCTTGGCCGCGTCGCACGAGTCGACCGTCGGTGCTATCCGGCAGATTCTCGGGCCGCATCGGCGAGAGTTCTCCTGGGCATCGGTACTCTCGGTTCTCGCGCAGGTGCTGTACATGGTACTCCCCCTGTATATGGGCTGGATACTTGCCGTCCTGACCAAGGGACCGACCGCGTCCTTGATGCGCCTGGGCCTCGCCACTGGTGCGAGCCAACTCTGGTTCCTGGCGGGAACAACCCTGGTCACGCTCGTCGCCTTCGCGGTCGTGTCATTCGCGGCGAGCATGATGTGGCGCGATCTCGCCCAGACCGTGCAGCACGAGTGGCGCAGCGAGATGTATACCTACGTTCAAAGGGGCACGCTCCGGTACCTTGAAGGCGAGCGGACGACGAGGCTCGCAGAAGTGCTCACCGGCGACATCGACCAGCTCAGCCGTTTCCTCGCCGGCCCGATCAATACCCTTCTCCAGATCACCACCTGCTTCGTCGTCGTCGTCGGGGCATTCCTCTTCTGGGCCCCTCAAATCGCCTGGATCGCCTTCGCGCCGGCACCAATCATTGCCTGGTTGTCGTTCTCCTACCAAGAGCGCGTGGCTCCCGAACACGCCGCCAGCAGCGAGACCAGGTCGCTACTGAATAGTCAACTGATCAACAACTTGGAGGCAAGCGCGACCGTCAAGAGCTTCGGCGCTGAGGACTACGAGATCGCCCGAATTACACGCCTCAGCGAGGCCTACCGTCAGAGCAATCACCAGAGCGATATGCGTACCCAAACCTACAATCACACGGTCCAAGGATGCGCGTTATCGTCCCTGCTCGGGGTCCTCCTGCTCGGCGGTCTCAACGTGCTGTCAGGCACGCTCGCACTGGAGGCCTACAATGGTCTGCTGGCGCTGCCCACGCTGCTTCTCATGAGGCTGCCAGAACTCGGGGACGCGGTCGAACAGTATCTACGGACTGTGGCAGCGCTCGGACGGGTGCTTGAGCTTCGCCGCCTTCCGGTCGAGTTGGGTGGCACCGGCCGACGTTTGGACCTTGCGACGGTCAACGGCGAGATCGTGCTCGACAGCGTGGTATTCGCCTACCCGGGGCGCCCGCCGGTCCTGCGCGATTTCTCCCTGAGGATGGTAGCCAGACAGACGACGGGCATCGTAGGCGTGACCGGGACAGGGAAGACCACCATCGCCAAGCTGGTGTTGCGCCTCCAGGACGTCAACGCGGGACGCGTCCTGCTCGACGGCGTGGACGTACAGGACCTGAGACTCCAAGATCTTCGGAGCGCGATCAGCTTCGTGGCGCAGGACGCCTTCCTGTTCGACGGGTCGATCGGGGACAACATCCGGTATGGAAGTTTCGATGCGGACCTCGAGCGCGTCACGAGGGCGGCACGGCTGGCTGAGGCCGCCGATTTCGTCGAGGCCCTGCCCTCGCAGTACGACACGATGATTGGGGAGCGGGGCGTCATGCTGTCAGGCGGCCAGAAGCAGCGCTTGTCTCTGGCTCGAGCAATCGTGAAGAACGCGCCGATCCTCATTCTCGACGAGGCGACGTCGGCGGTCGACAACGAGACCGAGGCGGCCATACAGCACGCGCTGGCGGATTTCGCCCGGGACCGAACGCTGCTCATCATCGCTCATCGTCTGTCGACGATCCGTCATGCCGACTGGATCTACGTGATGGGTGAGGGCGGGATGGTCGTCGAAGAAGGAACCCATCAGGAGCTCTTGGAGCGCGATGGCGTGTATGCGTCGTTGTGGCGCCTGCAGATCGGCGACGCGATGACGTAATGCGCTCTGGCCAATCGGTGTCGGGCTGTTGAACTGAAGTTAATCAGCTTTATCTTCGCTCGATCAATAAAGAATTTCTATGCCTTGAGTTGGTCAGGTTACAAGAACCACTTTTCGATGCACTGGCGCACTACTAGCGACCAGGTCAAACCCTTCTTGTGTCCTTCTGATTGGGAGGATATCGGAGACCACAGCTGACACTGCCTCGTACTGTACTGGAGACGGATGAATTCCTCGGCAATTGGAAGGTAACGACTCCACTCGGGGCGCACGGAAGCGATAAGCGTAAGGCGCTTGCTGAAAAACTACCAGAAACAGCAATTGGTAATACGTGCTCGAGGGTTCGATCCAATGCGAAGAGTACGGTCGCCAGGGCTGCACAAGTGTTGCAATGGCGAGTTGGTCATGATCCCCTAGCCAATCTCCACCCAATCTGTGGCAGTGATCGCGACTGGACACAAATTTACCCTTTAAGCCAGAATGCTCCTTGGGAATTGCCAACACCAATTGACCCTCCAACGCCCGCTTACAGTAGGATCACGGCACACCACGCCGACGCACTCGTGGATTGGGAAGCTCGGCAGGGCACCCTCGGACCCCGGACCCCGCTTGAAGCTTAGGATATCAGTGCCACAAACCCCCGCAGCTAGGAGCTCGACCTCGACCTCCTCAACTTCAAGGTCCACAGGGATTGCGACCTCGACCTTTCAAGGGTAGATGGAGAGACCAGGCGATAGGCCCACGTCCTCTCTACCATGACAGCCATCCTGCTGTAAGCGAAAAATCGGCAGTCTTGCGCATAAGCCACAGTGTATGGCTCCGAACCGGGGGAGACGACGCGGGGTGGGTAGCTCGGCACGGCACTGTCACGAAACTGATGTCCCTATGGATGTCGAGCTGCTGAGGGCTGCGGTAGACCCACAGCCCTTACCTTACCCGCGCATTACGTGGTGTTTACACAGGTAGACGGCGCGGGCCGATCAGGCCCAACGGTGGTCTATCTCATGGGTCGTTCTATGGTCTCCGCGGGAGACTAATACTCCAGCCTGACTGTCAGGTTGTTTGACTGGGGTGTTCAGTTGCCTAGTGTGTGGGTAGTGTGTGGGGTCAGACTGGGTTCGTGGACGTCGCGCCGTCGTCATTGTACAAAGGGCACCCACCGGTGGATCCCGGGGAGATCATCAGTCACTGTGTGGCTGTATCACCGGTTCCCGCTGAGCTTGCGGGAGGTCGAGCGGATGATGATGATGGCCCGTGTTGTCCTGGTCACGTACGAGACGATCCGCCAGTGGTGCCGCAAGTTCGGTCAGACCTTCGCGAACCAGTTGCGTCGCCGGCGGCCCCGGCCGGATGACAAGTCGCATCTCAACGAGGTGGCGCTCCGTGCCGCGGTTGCTGGTCACCGACAGGCTGGCCAGCTATGGTGTATCACCGCACTTCCGGCCCCACCGCCACCGACTCAGCGGCCCCAGTACCGACACGAGATGGACCCGAAGGCGCTGACGCAGCTGGTGGCGTAGGTCTGGCAGAACATCGCACAGCACTGCCGGCAACTGCCTCCAGGAACACCCGCACGAGCCACCTAGAGGATCGCGTTGACGATCTCTCGACGGGGGATGAGTCAGCGGTCGTCCCCACCCGCGTCCGCCCGCTCCGGTGGCAGCAGCGGCCCCACCAGCGCGCCCACCGCGCATCGGTCAGATACGACAGATAATCATGACGACCAGCATGATCACTCGTCGGCCCAACATGATCACGCCTTAACAAGACTCCGCCTTAACAAGACTCCCGGGAGGACACGCCGTCACCGATCAACTTTCCCGACACCTTCTAAAACAACGCGCCTAAGATGTGGTCCCGATCTGACTAAAAGTAGCTCATACTCACCCAAAAGGCCCGTGGTTCCCCCCGTTGGGGTGGAGCACACTCGGTGTGGCTACTTGGAGTAGCGGGTCAATCTTTTAAAACGATCATGACGTTGTCCTGTCCTTCCTTCGGGCTCTTGATTTCCGAGAGCCGTCGGACTATCGTTAAGAGGTAAGTGATGGGTTATTCTCAACTCGTAAGAGGTAAGTGATGGGTTATTCTCAACTCGTGAGTTCGCCGCTAATATGCGCGGACATAGTTATAGTTAAAGGGGGACCTGAGGATGTCTGTTGTGGCCCCATACTTGATTGGTGTCGTGACCGCCCCGTTGGTGGTGAAGATCGTTAAACCGATATTGCGGGGTACCGTTAAGGCGTCGGTGGGACTCGCTTTGGAGGCCAAGAAGGCGGCCGCGGAGGCGGGTGAGGAGTTTCACGCTCTCGCCATCGAGGCGAGCGCCGATAAGGCCGCCGAGGCGGCTATGAGGCCGTAGGCCGCCCTGGAGGGACAGCCGGGAAACTGGGGAAGCGGGGACCTCGCGTACGCCGAGGCGACACCACATGAGCGCCAAGACCTGGTTCATCACTGGTGCATCCCGCGGCTTCGGCCGGGAATGGGCCTGGCCGCTCTGGAACGCGGTCACTCCGTGGTCGCTACTGCCCGCAACGCCAGCAGTCTGGACACCCTCGTCGCTGCGCACGGCAACGCGGTGCTCCATATCGCTCTCGACGTCACCGATCGTGATGCGGTCTTCGCAGCCGTAGCCCAGGCGTACGAGCGGTTCGGCCGGCTCGACGTCGTGGTGAACAACGCCGGCTACGGCCAGTTCGGCATGGTCGAAGAGCTCAGCGAGGCGGAGTCCCGCGAGCAGATCGAGAAACCTGTTCGGGGCGCTCTGGGTCACCCAGGCGGCGCTGCCCTTCCTGCGCGCCCAGGGTAGCGGTCACGTCCTGCAGGTCTCCTCCATCGGCGGGATCTCCGCGTTCCCCTCCCTCGGCATCTACCACGCGTCGTCGAAGTGGGCGCTGGAAGGTCTGAGCCAGTCACTCGCGCAGGAGGTTGCGGGCTTCGGCATCAAAGTTATCCTCGTCGAGCCCGGTCGCTACTCCACCGACTGGGGCGACAGCTCAGCCAAGCGCGCCACGGCGCTGCCCGCCTACGATGAGGTCCGTGAACAGGCCGCTAACCGGTCCAGCCCACGCAGCACCCTAGGTGACCCGGTTGCGACCAGGAACGCCGTGCTCGCCTTGGTGGACTCTCCGACAACCCGCCGCTGCGGGTCTTCTTCGGTGAGACGCCGCTGGCCATCGCCACCGCCGACTACGAGTCCTGGCTCGCGACCTGGAACGAGTGGCAGCCGCTGTCCGTCGCTGCGCACGGCGGCCAGGGCTGAGCGCTTGCCGTCGGCCGGTCCCCGGCACGGCCGGCTTCGTCTGGAACCCTCATTCATGGCCATGATCAAATCGTCGCCCGCCCGAAGCCCCGGACCTTCTGCGACCGATCCGCCCCCCACCATGCCCATGCGTGATCCAACAGCCCGAACTACCGGACAAATGGACAACGCCGCATCCGCGCTACTTACGCCGTGTTTCGGTACACCGCGTTGAACATTGTTATTGCTGGTAGCTCCAAGGCAGAGTGGTGGCTGTACACCGTTGAGTGTGGATCAGTGGTGTGGTTTGTGCTTCCGTTTCGCTACCGTTTACTAGATCAACTGGCCCTGCGGCGCGCAACAGCCGCTCGAAGCCGGGACGCCCTACAGGTCTGCTCATTACGAGTGCGGTGTCCGCGACCGTGTGGAGCTGCGCGGTCGCGCTGATCGCGAAAGTCGCGGCTGATGGCAGATACCGGCTCCACGCGGCGTCCACGAGGCCATCCTCCCCGTCAGTGTGGTAACCCTTGACGACACGGCCGTTGCTCTACTAAGAAGAGTGTGTCTGCGAGTCGTAGTCGGGGCTTGTCAACAGCTGGAGTTCGGGAGTTCGGACAGGGTACCCGCGCCATCTTCTGCGCTTCGTCGATCGCGCTGGTAGGCGAGCCGCACGTTCTGTTTGAAGCTCCAGCAGATTGATCGTGGGCTTAGACTTGCGTTCGCTCCGCTGGGACGGGCATTTGGGAAAGCCACGGCCACAGCATTTCGGGGCCACAGCATTTCGGGGAGGTTCACAAGTGAGTGCAAAAAGCAAACAAGACGTTGCCGCCACTCTGATGGCCATGGAGCGTGCTGCGCTTGACCGATGGAGCAAGGGGGATCCCTTTGGGTTCCTTGAAATCTCCGCGTCAGACGTCGTATATTTCGATCCGTATTTAGATCGGAGAATTGATAGGGAGGAGCTGAACCGCCACTATGAAGCGCTGCGTGGCAAGGTCACGAATAAGGGCTATGAAATGATTGATCCCAAGGTGCAAAAAATCGGGAACGTCGCGGTTCTCACGTACAACTACGTCGTCCATGAGTTGAATGGAGACAAGTCGGGAATGAACGTTACCGAAGTCTTTCGAAATGATGGGGATCGATGGAAAATCATCCATACCCACTTGTCCTTCACGAAGCGATAAATGGAGGGAGGGGAAGAGTCGTAGGCCCCGGGGTCATCCCTGAAGCGGCGGAACTGGTCAAGGCGAGGTTTGTGGTTGGTGTGACCTTTTTCTGGTCGTTTCCGGCGTGTTTGGGTGTGCGGCATCCGCAGCCGGGGTCCAGGCGCAGCGCCCGCAGCGCAGCGAGGACGAACGGCCTGGAGGCTGGCGAGGATGGCGCAATACTGACCCAGCCGGGAGCGGGGCCCGTAGGCGTGGTGTGGAGGTGTCGGGTTCCGTCTTCATGGTTGCCAAAGACCAGATCAGGCGGCCCGAGAGTTCGGCGGCCGGTCATCCCTTCGCCGCGCGGGTGACGGCATGAAGCGGTGCGGCTCCAGCAGGGCGGGATCAATCAAGCAGGCGACCACGCCACCACGAGGCAGGGTGACCCGCAAAGTCGTTTGCCCAGGTCAGGGTGTTTTGGGTGGTGCGATATGACTGTGGTGCGCTGGGTGGCTGACGGGCCGGCCTTGGCTCACTGCCGTCCTGGATCCAGTGGTTGCCACGTCCGTGGCCACGGTTGAGGACAC
>JBOHGX010000248.1:0-2388 GCA_050700255.1 Pseudonocardiaceae bacterium | reverse complement strand
CACCCACCCGCCGCGACCGTCACCTGCGAGCCCACTGGGCTGGCCGACCTACTCGCCACCGCTCCCGGCGCACTCCGTGGCAGCGCCGGAGCCGGAGTGCTCACAGCCAGCCTCAATGATGGAGACCGGTTGGAGACCGAGCTGGCGCAGCTGCGCAGGATCGCGGCCAGACACGGCGGCAGCGTGGTGCTGCGTTGCGCATCCCCGCATCGCAAGGCGGCACTGGACGTGTGGGGACCGGTACCCGCGCTGGCGTTGATGCGCCGGCTCAAGGACCAGTTCGACCCGGAGCACCGGCTTTCGCCCGGGCGGTTCGTGGGAGGGATCTGAAGTGAGCGCGGGTGCATTCGACGATCATCACCCACCGCAGCTTGAACTGATCAAGGACTGTGTGCACTGCGGGTTCTGCCTGCCCTCGTGCCCCACCTACGTGCTGTGGGGGGAGGAGATGGATTCTCCACGTGGACGGATTCACCTGATGCAGGCGGGCCTGGAGGGTGAGCCGCTGTCGGAGTCGATGGTGGGTCATTTCGACGCCTGCCTTGGATGCATGGCCTGCGTGACGGCCTGCCCATCCGGCGTGCAATACGACACCCTCATCACCGAAACCCGGGCTCAGGTGGAGCGCCGCTACGAACGGTCCCGCCGCGAGCGATTGCTGCGCGAGGCGATTTTCCGATTGTTCCCGTACCCGAGGCGGTTGCGCGCGTTACGTGGACCGCTGGCCCTCTACCAGCGCAGCGGGCTGGGCCGACTGCTGCGCCGGACCGGGCTGCTGGATCGGTTGCCCCCGACTCTGCGGATGATGGAGTCGCTAACTCCAAAGCTGACGCGACGGACCAAGCTGCCGCAGCGGGTTCCCGCCGAGGGCCAGCGCAGGGCGATGGTCGGGATGCTCACCGGTTGCGTGCAGGACGCGCTGTTCCCTGAGGTCAACGCCGCTACCGCGCGAGTGCTCGCGGCCGAGGGTTGCGACGTTCTGATCCCTCGCGAGCAGGGCTGCTGCGGGGCGCTGTCGCAGCACACAGGTCGTGAGGATGAGGCGGTCCGTTTCGCCCGAGCGCTGATCGACAGCTTCGAGGCCGTCGGGGTGGACTACGTCGTAGTCAACGCTGCGGGCTGTGGCTCGGCGATGAAGGAGTACGCACACCTGCTGCGCGACGATCCCGACTACGCCGCACGCGCGCAAGCTTTCGTCGACCGCACCCGTGACATCTCCGAGCTGTTGGTCGAGCTCGGCCCGGTGGCGCCGCGCCACCCGCTGGACGTCACGGTCGCCTACCACGACGCCTGCCATCTCGGGCACGCCCAAGGGATCCGGTCACAGCCCCGGGAGCTGCTGAGGGCCATTCCCGGGCTGACCCTGACCGAAATCGCTGAGGCCGAGCTGTGCTGCGGTTCGGCAGGGGTCTACAACTTGCTCAGCCCCGATCCCGCCACCGAACTGGGGGACCGCAAGGCCCGCAACGTACTGGCTACCGGAGCGTCGGTACTGGTTACCGCCAACCCCGGCTGCCTGATGCAGATCGCGGCCAGCGCGCAACGTCAAGGCACCCACCTCACCCTGGCGCATACCGTCACCGCGCTGGACGCTTCGATCCGCGGCATACCGCTGCGCGCTCCGTAAGGGCCCTGATTACCACAGTCTGGATCCAGATTGCGGTAATCAGGGGCGGCCGCGCACCGGTAGATACCGGAATTCGGGCCTGCCCACCTGTCCGTAGTGCGGCATGCGCTGCGCGAGGTCGTTGTCGGCCAGGTACTCCAAGTACCGCCGCGCGGTCACTCTGGACACGCCGTGATGTCGACGTTCGCGCTGCTGATCGGTCTGGTTGTTGGCAACCTGCTGCATCCGGGCACGGGACTGAACCTGGATCCAGCCTCCGCGGCCAAGGCGCACCAGCAGGCCCAGGGCGGTGCAGGCACCGTCGATTTCCTGCTCGGCATCGTGCCGACGACGCTGGTGTCCGCGTTCACCCAGGGCCAGGTGCTGCAGACGCTGCTGGTCGCCCTGCTCGCCGGATTCGCACTGCGGAAGCTCGGCCCGATGGGCGAACCGATCCGGCGCGGTGTCGAGCACGTCCAGCGGTGGGTGTTCCGGATCCTGTCGATGATCATGTGGGCGGCCCCGGTCGGGGCGTTCGGCGCGATCGCCGCGGTGGTCGGCGAGACCGGCTGGTCAGCCCTGCGCAGCCTCGCCGTGATCATGCTCGGTTTCTACCTGACCTGCGTGCTGTTCGTATTCGTGGTGCTGGGTGCGGTGCTGTGGCTCGGCGCCCGGGTAAACATCGTCGCGCTGCTGCGCTTCCTCGCCCGCGAGTTCCTGCTCATCCTGTCGACCTCGTCGTCGGAATCTGCGCTGCCGCGCCTGATCGCGAAGATGGAACA
>JBOHGX010000247.1:0-10193 GCA_050700255.1 Pseudonocardiaceae bacterium | reverse complement strand
GCCAGCGACACGACCAGGCGAAGGTTGGCTTCCAGCAGATGGTTCTTGGCGCGTTCGCCGTCGCGGACGATCCAGCGCAGGTCCCGGCGTAGCTGGGGGGACAGCTTCTCGGTGACGTCGTCGGATCGGCGCACCCGCTCGGCGGCGTAGAGACCGGCCTCGATGCGCTTGGCGAGCTCCACCTCCTCCTCTGCGTTGAGCAGGGCGACCTTGCCGATCTGTTTGAGATACGCGCGTACCGAGTCGGCCGACGCGGTGAGTTCGGCGTCTTTGCGGGCCTGCCGCAGCGCCTCGGACTCCTCCTCGTCCCAGACGAAGTCTTCCGCGCCCGGACCACTTGGTGTCTCGGCCTCCTCGGGGTCGACGGTGATCTCTTCGACCTCGACTTCGACCTCGACTTCGACCTCGACTTCGACTAGGTCCTCGGCAGCGGGCCCGCTCTCGATGTCAGCGGTTTCCTCGATCCCAGCCGCGACATCGACGGGTTCAGCCACGTCGGCGGGTTTCGGGACAGCCTTGGCGGCGGTGCTGTGGCCTTTCGGGCGCGTCCCAGCCACGCCGCTTCTGGTGCCTTTCGGCCGGCCAACGGCGGCCAGATCGGTGTCACTCGCTGTGCCGATACGGGGAGCGGGCGCTTCCGCGCCCCCGGAATTCGAGGACGCAGACTTGGAGGTCGCTGACTTCGAGGCGGTGGCGCGACGGGATGCGGGTTCTGCGGCTGCCACGGACGGCCTTTCGAGACGGTCGGTGTTCGGGCGCTGTTGGAGAAGCTGGTGGAGAATCGGGCTTCCGTCGGGTGAGCTCGTTACTGGAGCGAGTGCTGCGAACCATTGAGGTCTGCCGGACTCCGGCGGTGCCATCCAGCGTGCTCGAGGACGATGCCGTGTTCCATTGTAACGACTCTGTATTCTAACGACGCTGATCGCCACTGGGAGCCCAGCAGAGTAGACCCAGCAGTGTGGATCCAGCGTGCAGCAGTCATCGCACGCGCCCTTCCGCGGCGGCCGCGGCGGCACCGACGATACCGGCGTCGTTGCGCAATGCCGCCGCTACCACCGGGGTCCGGCACTCCACCAGCGACAACCACTTGCCGGCCTTCCTGCTGACTCCACCGCCCGCGATGATCAAATCGGGCCAGATCAGATCCTCCAGAACCTGCAGGTAGCGAGATACGCGGGCGGCCCAATCCGGCCAGGACAGCGCTTCGTCGTTCCGGACCGACGCGGCGGCGCGGTCCTCAGCGTCGGTGCCGTCAACCTGGAGGTGGCCCAGTTCGGTGTTGGGCACCAGTTCCCCATCGACGAACAGGGCGCTGCCGATACCGGTGCCGAACGTGACCAGCAGGACCACACCGTCATGGTCGCGGCCCCCGCCGAACCGCATCTCGGCCAGGCCGGCCGCGTCGGCGTCGTTGAGCACCGCCACGGGCACCCGGCAGTGATCGGAGAACAGGCCGGCCGCGTCGGTGCCCTTCCATGACTGGTCCACGTTGGCCGCGGTGAGTGCGATGCCGTTCTTGAGGACACAGGGCAGGGTGACTCCCATCGGGCCCTGCCAGCCGAACTCGCCGGTGATGGTGGCGACGATCTCGGCCACCGCCTCCGGGGTGGAGGGCTGCGGGGTGGGAATGCGCACTCGCTCGTCGTCCAGTGACCCGGTGCGCAGGTCCACAGTGCAGCCCTTGACACCGGACCCGCCGACGTCCACCCCGAATCCGAGAGTCCTGGCCATCCGCGTCCTCTCCTGATCGCCCGCCTCACCGACCGCAGAGCGGCTCCGACGCCGATCGGATCCGACCCTAGCCCGGACTCGCCAACCAGGGTGTGGTCGGATGGCTGGATGCGCAGCAAGCGCGGGGACGACGTCGAACAGCTGCGGGCCACGGCCGTGGCGGTGGTGCAGCAGGTCGGCGACCTGGTCGTCCGGATGCGGGCCGCTGGACCCGGGCACGTGGACACCAAAACCAGCATCACTGACGTGGTCACCGCCGCCGACACTGCCGCGGAGCGGCTGGCCCGGCGGCTGCTTGCACAGTGGCGGCCCGGTGAGCCGGTACTGGGCGAGGAGGAGGGGGGCGCCGGCACGCCGGCGGGGGACCTGTGCTGGGTAGTCGATCCCATCGACGGCACGGTGAACTATCTCTACGGGCTGCCCTGGTACGCGGTTTCGGTGGCTGTACAGCGGGACGGGCAGTCCCTGGCGGCCGCGGTTGGGCAGCCCGCCGATGGCCGACTGTGGAGCGCAGCCCGCAGGCGCGGCGCGCACTGCGACGGAGTCGCGTTGCGGGTCAGCGGGGCCACCAAGCTGGAACTGTCACTGATCGGCACTGGGTTTTCCTACCGGTCGCAGCGCCGGGCCCGGCAGGCGGCGATGGTAGCCGGCATGCTGCCGAGGATCCGCGACCTGCGTCGCGCGGGATCCGCTGCGCTGGATCTGTGCTCAGTCGCTTCAGGATGGTTGGATGGTTACGCCGAGCACGGGCTG
Source organism: Pseudonocardiaceae bacterium (assembly GCA_050700255.1). Lineage (GTDB taxonomy): Bacteria > Actinomycetota > Actinomycetes > Mycobacteriales > Pseudonocardiaceae. Next base: position 7,709 of record JBOHGX010000247.1, on the reverse strand, counting down.
CACCGCTGGGACTGGGCGGCCGGTGCGCTGATTGCGGCCGAGGCCGGCGCGGTGGTCCGGTTGCCTCCCCAGGGATCCGATCTGGTGCTGGCCGCGACACCGGGTATCGCTGATGCGCTGGCGGAGCTGGTGATGCAATGCGGTGCCGATGCGGTGTAACGGCGTCAGCACTTCACCTGACGAGCCTGGCTCAGCAGAATCGGAGCCACCACGGGTGTCACCGGCTGGGTTATCGACTGTGGCTCGGACTGGGCCGGCGATGGGGGATCGGCCTGGGCAGCGAGGCCGCCTTGGGAGGACTCGACCGCCGCCGGCGGCCCGAGCTGGCCCAAGCGCTGCAAGGCCGCGCGGGCCGCGGTGTTGGGCCGCAGTGCGGTGAACTTGGTGCCCAGCGCCAGGTCGACCATCGAGTCTGGTCGGGGGTCGCGGACGAGTTCAGCGCACGGTAGCGCCAAGCTCAACGTCCTGGCCGCGGCCTGACCGGCGACGCCGAAACGGATCTCCCCGTAACAGAGCAGATCGAAGGCGGGGTGCACTGGATCATTCGCCGGCCTGCCGGTGGGCGCAAACCCGAGCTCGGACAGCCCGCCGCCGACGATGGCTGCTTCGCCGCGTTCGCCGCTGGCGTTGAGCACCTGCACCCGCACCTGCTGGGGCGGCGCCGGCGACACCTCGTCCAAACCGTCGACCGGGAGTCGCTGGCCTGGGGTGACCGCAGCACCAGTCGCCTCGGCGGCAACCTGGCAGCCACCCGCGGTCGGATCCGGCCGCAGCACGATGGCCCAGACCAGCCCAGCCACCGTAGTCAGAACCAGCGCCAGGAACACTGCGCGCATCGGCTTGCGGGCGCGATATGGCCTCGGCCGCCCAACCAGAGAGGTGTCCACCGCAGCCATGGCTTCGCCTCCCCGCCCAGGCACTACAACCCTGAGGGTAGGGGCGGGCCGGGTTCCGCGCAGCCGGATACGGCGTGTCCGATGTGGGCTTGGCGTGTTGTGGCCCACTCGGACGCCACGTGCTTCAGTACCGGGGATCGGGACACGCCGGGCAATTCCGCGCGCTGCGTTGACCGGTGAGCTACTCTCTCGCCGCTCTGGCGCTACCGAGGCCGATACGACAGCCAACGTGCGGCATGCCAGGGCCGCATCCGCAGCGTCGCAGTGTGACCAACGTCTCGGGCACAAATCACGGTTCCTGTGCGTTGTGCTGCGGCACGATCCGTACGACTCAGGGGTGGGAAAGATCATGGCGACCGACTACGACGCTCCACGGCGGAGCGAGACCGACGAGCTCACCGAGGACTCGTTGGAGGAGCTGAAGGCCAGACGCAACGAGGCTCAGTCGGGTGCAGTCGACGTCGACGAGTCGGAGTCCGCGGAGAACTTCGAGTTGCCTGGCGCCGACCTGTCCGGCGAGGAGTTGACTGTCCGGGTACTGCCCAAGCAGGCCGACGAGTTCACCTGCTCCAGCTGCTTTCTCGTGCATCATCGCAGCAGGCTGGCCGAACAACGCAGCGGGCGGATGGTCTGCCGGGATTGTGCGGCCTGAGGGGTCGGGCGCAGCCGTTCAGCGACCGGGCAAGCGTCCGGGGTGCTCATCGGGACTGTCGTGCGGCGTCTGGCCGGTGCTGGTCCGCAGCAGTGCGGCGAGTTCCTCGGCGCGCCGCACGCTGAAGATCCAGTAAGGGGTGGGGTCCTGCGGGTCGGCGAGTTCGATCCGCAGCACCGGTCCTATCCACGCGCTGTGCAGCACGAACGCCGCTGGATCCAGGTCGGGGCCCAGTGCCCGTTGCTTGCCGCTCGGGGCAATCACCTCGACTGTCCCCAGATGGCGGATGGGGACGTGCGCCGGGCCGACCTGCAACTCGCCGCCGGCAAGCCGGACCCGCCGGCGCCCCAACCGGATCAGCACCGCACCGGCCAGCGGCACGGTGAGCAGGTACGGCAGCCAGGCCCGCACTCCTGGATACCCCATATGCACCTCAGCGGCCAGCAGCGCGGCCACACCCAATCCCAGCGGCCACCACCACCACGGCACCGTGAGGCGTTCATTGAAGACCGGCTCGGCAGCGGCGTTGGGGGAGAGCTGCCGAGCCCGGGTGCGACGAAAGCCGCGACGAACGGGCACGGGGCCGAGGGTAGTCTCGCCGGGCGTGTGCTCGGCTGAGAGGTTCAGAATCGAGGTAATGCTGATCCGGCTGGATCCGGAGGTGCCGGTGCCCCGATATTCCCATGCCAACGACGCCGGCGCCGATCTGGTGACCACTCAGGACCTGGTCCTGCCACCAGGGGAACGCGCCGTGGTGGGTACCGGCATCGCGATCGCCTTGCCCGCGGGATATGCAGCGTTCGTTCACCCACGGTCCGGGCTGGCGGCGCAGGCGGGTTTGGGAGTGGTCAACGCACCTGGCACGATCGACGCTGGCTATCGTGGCGAGCTGCGGGTTTGCCTAGTCAACCACGACCTGCGCGAGCCTGTGGTGCTGCATCGGATGGACCGCATCGCGCAACTGGTCGTGCAGCGAGTCGAGCATGCCGTGTTTCGCGAGGTGACCGCACTGCCGGGCTCACCCCGGGGGATCGGCGGTTACGGCTCGACGGGGACCACGCATCAGGGAGAGTGCTGAGCAGTGTTTGGACGTCGCAGAGACCCAGCCCCAGGACAAGCACAAGCGCAGCCGAAGCGTCGCGGCGAACGGGCCGCGAAGGTGCCCGACAGGGCACCGGACAAATGGCCCCCCGATGAGCAGCTGGCGACCGTGGGGCCCTACGACGTCGCCGAGGCGCCCGACGACGGGCGGATCAGGCTGGATCTCGGCTCGCTGCGCCTGCCGGTACCCCAGGGCGCCCAGCTACAGGTGGAAGTGGACAGTTCCGGCCCGGTGCGGGCGGTGCACCTGATGACTGGACTCGGTCAGGTGACGCTCACCCCCTTCGCCGCTCCGCGCAGCGGCGGGCTGTGGCGCGAGGTGTGCAGGGAGCTGGTGGCTCGGCTGCGGGCCGACGGCGCACGGGTCGGGCGGGCGGCTGGTGAGTGGGGCGAGGAGATCGAGGCGGTCACCGCACAGGGAGTGCTGCGCTTCCTGGCGGTGGATGGACCGCGGTGGATGCTGCGCGGTGTCGCGGTGGGGCCCGCCGAGCATGCCGAGGCCAGGACCGCATTGCTGCGTGAAGTCGTCCGGGAGTCCGTGGTGGTGCGTGGTCCGGAACCGCTGCCGGTGCGCAGCCCGCTGCCGCTGCAACTGCCCGGGCCACTCGCCGAGCAGCTCAAGCTAGCCACCGCCGGGTCCGATGATGCCACCACCGTGGGTGATGGGAGCAGCGTCCGGCAGAGCTGACCTCACCAATGGGGCGATCTCGACTCCGACGAGCGGGAATCGTGCCGGCGTCGGACTATCCTGGCGTACGAGCGGGTCCGTCGGGGTCCCGCAATCGCGGTCGGAGATCGACATGAGCGGTGCGGCTCCCGGCTACTGGCGGCGCCTGGTCCGCCGACTGACCAGCGACACTTCCGAACTCGACGCCGACGACCTGTCCCGGCGCGTCGAGCAGGCCGGTGCGCGGCGCGCCAGCGAATGCACATGCGGGGAGGCCGTCACCGTCCTGGGCCGGTTGCGCAGCGTGGAGCACTGTCCCCGAGCGGCCGTGGCTACCCTGGAGGCCGAGCTGTTCGACGGTTCCGAAGGTATTACCCTGGTGTGGCTGGGGCGGCGTCGAATCCCCGGCATCGAGCCCGGGCGCACTGTTCGGGCATCCGGCCGGATCGCCGTTCGGGACGGTCGGAAGGTGCTCTACAACCCCTACTACGAGCTGCAGCGGAGTTCATGAGCCAGGCCGTTCCGCCGTCCGAGCATCCGACCACCCCGACCACCCCGGGGCCCTCACGTCCACCCACCCTGCTCGAACAGCTGGGGGGAGTCGGCGGTCTGGTGTCTTCCGTGGTGCCGGTGGTGATTTTCGTCGCGGTGAACCCGCTGATCGGGCTGCAACCGGCGATCTGGGCATCGCTGGGTACAGCGGTGGCGGTGGGGGTGTGGCGGCTGGTCCGCCGGGAACCTCTCCAGCCGGCCGTGTCCGGCATCCTCGGGGTAGCCGTGTGCGCCTTCATCGCCTACCAAACCGGGGAGGCACGGGGATTCTTCCTCTACGGCATCTGGTACAGCCTGGTCGCGGGACTGGCGTTGGTGGTGTCGGTGGTGGTGCGCCGTCCACTGGTCGGCGTGCTGTGGTCGGTGCTCAACGGCTCCGGGTACGGCTGGCGCAACGACCGCCGCGTCCGGTTCGGCTTCGACGTGGCGACCCTGGTGTGGGCAGTCTTTTTTCTCGCCCGCTTCGGTGTGCAGCGCTGGCTGTATGACATGCAGGAGATCGGCTGGCTCGGCGTGGCCCGGCTGGCGATGGGTCTGCCGCTGACCGCCGTGGCCGCGCTGGTCACCATCTGGGCGATCCGCCGGGACAAACGTTCGACCCAGACCGGCCTGCTAGGTCGGGAGACGACTTAGCGCCGCGCGCACCTCGGGCTCGACGTCGGCGGCGGCGACGAACAGCAGCTCGTCACCACCCTCGAGCGGATCATCGCCCTGCGGGACGATCACCCGGCCACCGCGCAGGATGGTGACCAGAGCGGCATCGGCGGGCAGCTGAAGCTGCCGTACCGGGTGCCCGGCCAGCGGGGTATCGGCGGGCAGCGTGACCTCGACCAGGTTGGCCTGCCCCTGCCGCAGCGTCATCAGCCGCACTAGATCGCCCACGCTGACCGCTTCCTCGACCATTGCGACGAGCATCCGCGGCGTCGACACCGCCACGTCCACCCCCCAAGCCTCGGTGAACAGCCATTCGTTGCGCGGGTCGTTCACCCGAGCCACCACGCGGCGCACCGCGAACTCTGTCTTGGCCAGCAACGAGACCACCAGATTGACCTTGTCGTCGCCGGTCGCCGCGATCACCGCATCGGAGCGCTCCAGCCCCGCCTCCTCCAGGGAAGCAAGCTCGCAGGCGTCGGCGAGTACCCATTCGGCGGCCTCCACCTCGGCCGGGTCGAGCTGATGAATGTCTCGCTCGATGAGCATCACCTGGTGGCCGAAATCGAGCAGTTCGGTCGCGATGGACCGGCCGACTGCGCCCGCTCCGGCGATGGTCACGCGCATGACGACTCCCGATCATTGGAGTTAGCCGTTGGGGGGCGCGGCGGCTGCCGCAGTGGTGACTTCGGTGACGGTGCCGGAGACCGCGGCGGCGTAGACCTGGTCGTCGGCCTGCAGCACAGTCTCCTGGCCGGGCAGCACTGCAGTGCCGAACCGGACGATGAACGCGATCCGTGCGCCGGTGTGGTCCTCCAGTTCGCGCACGTTGCAGCCGGCCCACCCCTCGTGCAGCGGCAGCTGTAGCACGGCCACCGTCCCCGAAGGGTCGCGCCATGCAGACGCCACGCCGTCGGGCAGCAGCATGCGCAAGAAGCGGTCGGTGGTCCAGGGCACGGTGGCAACGGTATGGATGCCGAGGCGCTCGTAGACGGCGGCCCGCTTTGCGTCGTAGATCCGGGCGACGACGTGCGCTACCCCGAACGTCTCCCGGGCCACCCGGGCGGAAATGATGTTCGAGTTGTCACCGGAGGACACCGCGGCGAACGCCCCGGCCCGCTCGATCCCCGCCTCGATGAGCACCTGGCGGTCGAAGCCGATGCCGCGAACCTGCTGGCCGTGGAAGTCGGCCCCAAGCCTGCGGAAGGCCTGCAGATTCTGGTCGATCACCGCCACGTCGTGGTCAAGGCGCTCCAGTGCCAGAGCCAGACCGGCACCTACCCGGCCACAACCCATGATCACGACGTGCACGAGGTCACTCCCGGGTCGACGGTTGCGGGGAAACGGTATCGCCGATGGCGCCGCCGCGTCAGACCCTCCGCGGCCTTAGTCTTCCCGTGTGTCGAAGCTCGCCACCGCTGTTAAACGGATCCTCGTCGGCAGGCCGTTTCGCAGCGAACGGCTCGGCCACACGCTGCTGCCCAAGCGCATCGCGCTGCCGGTCTTCGCATCGGACCCGATGTCGTCGGTGGCCTACGCCCCGGAAGAGATCCTGCTCGTGCTCTCCGTAGCGGGGCTGTCCGCATACGCCTACGCCCCGTGGGTGGGGCTGGCGGTCGCCGTCGTGATGATCGCCGTGGTCGCCTCGTACCGGCAGAACGTGCACGCGTACCCCTCCGGTGGCGGCGACTACGAGGTCGCAACCGTCAACCACGGCCGTAACTGGGGTCTGGTGGTAGGCAGTGCCCTGCTGGTCGACTATGTCCTCACGGTAGCGGTGTCGATCTCCTCAGCTGCAGCAAACATCGGTGCTGCTGTGCCCCTGGTGGCCACCCACAAAGTCGTGTTCGCGGTGGCCGCGATCGTGCTGCTCACCGCGATGAACCTGCGCGGAGTGCGCGAATCCGGCACGCTGTTCGCCATCCCCACCTACGCCTTCGTGGTCGGCGTGCTCGGCATGATCGTGGTCGGGATGGTGCGGACGTTCCTGCTAGGGGACAGCTTGCGCGCCGAGAGCGCCGACTTCGGCCTGGTCGAGGACGGCGAACACCTAGCCGGGCTCGGGTTCGCCTTCCTGCTGCTCCGGACCTTCTCCTCGGGCTCAGCCGCGCTGACCGGGGTGGAGGCGATCAGTAACGGGGTACCGGCGTTTCGCAAGCCCAAGTCCCGCAACGCGGCCACCACTCTGCTGCTGATGGGCGTGCTTGCGATCAGCATGTTCATGGGTCTGCTCATGCTCGCCGGTATCACCGGTGCCAAAGTCGCCGAGCACCCCGAGGAGCAGCTGATCGGGGCGCCGCAGGGTTACCAGCAGGACACCCTGGTCGCGCAGCTCGCTGACGCGGTGTTCTCCGGCTTCTCGCCGGCGTACTACTTCCTGCTCGCGGTAACCGGACTGATCCTCGTGCTCGCCGCGAACACCGCGTTCAACGGGTTCCCGGTGCTCGGTTCGATCCTGGCACAGGACCGCTACCTGCCCCGCCAGCTGCATACCCGAGGCGACCGGTTGGCCTTTTCCAACGGCATTGTCTTTCTGGCCGGCGCGGCCATCGTCCTGGTGTTCGCCTTTGACGCGGAGGTCACCCGGCTGATCCAGCTCTACATCGTGGGAGTCTTCGTCTCCTTCACGCTGAGCCAGAGCGGGATGGTCCGGCACTGGAACCGGCTGCTCGCACGCGAGACCGACCCTGCCGCGCGCCGCCGGATGCGGCGCTCTCAAGCGATCAACACTTTCGGCTTCGTGATGACCGGCTCGGTGCTGGTGGTGGTGCTGATCACCAAGTTCACCGAGGGTGCCTGGATTGCGATCGCTGCCATGGTGGTGATCTTCGTGCTGATGAAGGCGATCCAGCGGCACTACGACCGGGTGGTCGCCGAGTTGGTACCGCAGGAGGCCGACACCGTGCTGCCCTCGCGCAATCATGCGATCGTGCTGGTGTCCACCGTGCACCTGCCGACCCTGCGGGCGCTGGCCTATGCCCGCGCCACCCGCCCCGACGTGCTCGAGGCGGTCACGGTCAACGTCGATGACGCGAGCACCCGAGGCCTGGTCGCAGAGTGGGAGGGCCGGGAGCTTCCGGTTCCGCTCAAGGTGATCGAGTCGCCCTACCGGGAGATCACCAAGCCGGTGGTCGACTACGTCAAGCGGGCGCGTTCGGACAACCCCCGTAGCGTGGTCACGGTGTTCATC
>JBOHGX010000246.1:0-12691 GCA_050700255.1 Pseudonocardiaceae bacterium | reverse complement strand
CGAGTCCAACGAACGTTGCTCATGGGTGGTGAGACCGGTGCTCCTGGAGCGGGGCCTCTCTGTCCGAAGTGTGTTACTACCCGGGGATCGTCTGGACCAGCCCGCTGGGGCAGACCTACCGCACCCGCGGTGAACCGATCATCCCCGACCTGCCCCAGCCAATCCCCCGCCACGTCGACCCCGACCCGCCAGGTGTTCCGATGACGTGGGAAGGACCGATCCTTCGCCTGCCCGAACCACCCCCGCCACCAGCCCGGCCACCACTCGCCGGATTGCCAGACCAACCACCGTTCTGACCACCACCCGCAACGCCGGGCGGGCAGCCGACCCTGCCCGCCCGGCGGAAAGAGATGGGATATCTCAGCGGCCGTTCGCCAGCACCTGCAGGCCAGCGACGAGCGGCCGTCGTGGTGGCACACACCTACGGCGGCATCGTGGTCAGCGAGGCGGCGGCCGGCCTGCCCTCGGTCCGGCACCTGCTGATCATCAGCTTCCTGCCTGAGGTCGGCGAGAGCCTCCCTTCCTTCGGCGACGGCACACCCGCGCCGTACCGAGGCCCATGCTCGCTTGGTGCGCCAAAGCATCGCAGTCACCATGCAGCCCGTCAGCGCCGCGCCCTGGCAGGACATCCCGGCCATCTACCTGGTCTGCACTCAGGACAACGGCACCCCGCCGACCCTGCAACGCGACCAGGCCGAGCGGGCGCACCGAGCTGTCGAAATCAGCGCAGGCACCACCCTTTCCTGTCCCAGCCGCAAGCCGTCCCTTACCTCGTTCTCGACCTGACCAGGGAGAACGAAGGCGCGTAGGGCCGGGGTCAGGGCCGGACCCGGAACAGGTCTCCCGGCTGGCAGTTCAGCGCGTCGCACAGCGCGGTCAGGGTGGAGAAGCGGATCGCCCGGGCCCGGTTGTTCTTCAGCACCGACAGGTTCACCACGGTCACGCCAACCCGGCGGGCCAGCTCGGCCACGGTCATCCCGCGCTGCTCCAGCAGCGCGTCGAGCTGGCACTCTACCCGGTGGCCAGGCTCCCCCAGGGCTCCTTCAGCCACTTACACGAGCCCCTCGGTGTCCTCGGCGAGCTGGCGGCCGCGCCGGAACGCCTTGGCCGCGGCCAGCACGATCAGCGCAAGGAGCACGGCGGTGAGCCCGAGGTTGCCGCCGGGCGGAAGGGCGAGGTCACGGGGGACCTCGAGGTGTGCGAGCACTTCCCGGCCGCCCCAGTAGCTCAGCCACGGCGCCACCGTGCCACCGAGAAAGATCAGTCCGGCCACCCGGACCAGCCGGCCGGCGTTGCGCTGGGTGAACGGCTCACCACGCTCGACCATCAGCAGCACCCGGCGCACGTACAGTGCTCCCGCAACCCAGGCCAGCTGCCCCATGAACGCGCCCGCCCCGCCGAACAACCTCAGTCCAAGCGGCAGCTGCGGCGTCACCAGCTCGGCGGCGCCGCCGTAGCTGGTGCCCGAGCTCAGCGTCGCGCCGGGCGGCACCGGCAGCTGGACCAGGGCGGTGCGGAGCATGTCCGCGGGCACTCGCACGCCTACCTGGACTCCCGGTCCACGCAGTACGTCAACGAGCAGGCTGCCAGCTCCCAACAGGCCGAGCATGGCCGCTAGCAGCAGCACCACGCTCACCAGGGACCTGGTCTCGTTCGGCAGCGCGGAGCGTTCCCGACTCACCTCGGCGTTGTTCACTCTCGATGCTCCTATCGATAATCGATACTATCGAAGAACGATATGTGCAGCGGAGGGCGACGGCAAGCCCTGTTGGTGTCGCCGACCATGAAGGCGCCGTCATGACGACGACGTGCGCCAGCGGTGACCCGAAGACGGTCAGGGATGCGGGCCGACGGTGACGATCGTGGTCGTCTCCGGTGCGGGGCCGTGGATCCACCAGGTGCGCCAGGCTCCCGGGGTTCGGTTCTCCACATAGGACTCCCAGACCTCCTCGCCGTTCAGTGCGCGGTTGCGTCATCACAATGGGTGGTAATAGTGCTCACGCGTGCCTCAGACGTATCCGTCATCGATGGAGGTTTCGTGGGGTTGCTGCTCAAGGCGGTCGAGGTTGCCGGGCCTTATCGGTGGCGCAGGTTGCTGGTCGATGAAGGCTCGGGAATGGCGCTGGCCGATCATCCGGTGGACCTCGATCCGGGCGCGTCCGAGACCGAGGCGTTGGGGGATTTGTACCGGTTCCTGCAGTGGCGGGCCGATCCGGATCGTCGGGTGGTCAGCGAGGCGGAGTGGGTGGGCCGGGTCGGGGCCTGGATCGGGTCTTCGGTGTTGGGGGAGCAGGTCGGTCGGGCCATGGTGGCGGCTGCGCCGGTGACGGTGCGGGTGCCGGCCGATGCGGAGTTCCTGGCGTTCCGGCCGTGGGAGCTGGCCCATGTCGGCGGGGTGCCGTTGGCGGCCCGGGGCGATGTGGGCTTGGTCTATGACCTGCCCGGCCCGGACGGGGTGACGAAGGCGCCGGTGGGCGATGGAGCTGCGGATGCTGGCGGTGTTCAGCTTGCCCACGGCGACGTCGGCGTTGGGATTGCGTCGGGAACGTTATGAGCTGTCTCGGCTGGTGCGTCGGGTCGCGGCCAGGAGCCGGCGGCGAGTGGAGTTGGAGGTCGCCCAGTACGGGGTGACCCGGGCGATGCTGGGGGATCTGGCTGAAGCCGGGGACGTGGGATGTGCTGCACCTGTCCGGGCACGGTGGAGCGGGGCAGTTCCTGCTGGAGCACGCGGACGGCGCCCCGGATCCGGTGTCCACCGCGGAGCTGGTCAAGTTCCTGCGGCCGCTGCGGTCGCGGGTTAAGCTGGCGGTGGTCTCGGCGTGCCAGTCTGCGGCGGCGACCACCGCGGAGACCCTGCGCTGGTTGGGTTTGGACGACCCGGCCGCGGAACTGGAGGCCCAGGCAGCCCAGGAAGCCGGACTGGCCAGCCCGGTGGGGGTGGCGCGGGCACTGGTCGCGGAGCTGGGCTGCGCGGTGCGCGGGCGGTGGCCTACCCGCGGGTCGGCCCCCCTGGTAGGTTCGGCCCCTCGGATCGACGAATTACAGGTCCGGAGTAGTGTTGCCCCAGGCCTGGTGGCTGACAAGTGTCGGTGCCGGCCGGGAGACTTAACATGGCGACGAGTCATGATCGTGCGCAGCAGGGAGCTGATCCCGGCGACGTGTCACTTCCCAGCATCAGCGCTGTCCCTCGCGGTGATGGTGTAGTGGGAGGAGTCGACAACGCGGCGGTAGTGACCGCGGCGGATGTCGACTGGCTCGTTGCCCGTCTAAAGGCGATTGGTCACTGCCAGCCCCGCTGTCTGGGCGGGCCGCGGGATGACGTTGTTACAGCCACTTCATCAGCGCGCTGGCACCAGTCACTCTCACCACACTGGCCGAGGCTCTTGGTACCAAACCGCCGGCCACCTCCGAGATGGTCGATCGACTAACCCACGCCGGGCTGGTCTGCCGTACGCCGGATCCACAGGACCGTCGACGGGTCCAGCTGGCCATCACCGCCGCCGCCGAACCGATAGTCGGAAACACTGACCCGGGCACTGCCATACGCCTACAGACAGTGCTTCACGCGATGAGCTTGCAGACCCGCCGCCCACTGATCGACATACTCGTCGACACCGTACGACGGTTCGCCGAGCGCTGACCGCACCCGAGTGATCGGGGCTACTCGAACTGGGACGGGTCACCGGCACCCCGGCGCACGATTTCGGGTTCGGGGCCGCAGAGGTCGATCACGGTCGTCGGCTCGGTGCCGCAGTCGCCTGAGTCGACGACCGCGTCGACCGCGTGGTCGAGCCGTTCTTTGATCTCCCAGCCTTGAGTCAGCGGTTCGAGCTCATTCGGGAGCAGCAGCGTGGACGACAGCAGCGGCTCGTCCAGCTCGGCGAGCAGCGCCTGCGCGACGGCGTGCTGCGGGATCCGCACCCCGACCGTCTTCTTCTTCGGGCGCAGCAGCCGGCGCGGGACCTCCTTGGTCGCGGGCAGGATGAACGTGTAGCTGCCCGGGGTCGAAGCCTTGAGCAGGCGGAACACCGTGTTGCTGACGTGGACGAACTGGCCGAGCTGGGCGAAGTCCCGGCACACCAGGGTGAAGTGGTGCTTGTCGTCGAGGTCGCGGATCTCGCGAATCCGGCGCAGGCCGTCGGAGTTGCCGAGCCGGCAGCCCAGGGCAAAGCAGGAGTCCGTGGGGTAGACGATGAGCCCACCGTCGTGGATCAGTTCGACCACCTGACCGATCGCGCGCCGTTGCGGGTCGACCGGGTGCACATTGAAGTACCGCGCCATGTGGGGAGCTTAGAATCACGCGGTCGCTACGTGCGTACGACGCGGGGATCATGCGCTCTGGCCGCGCGAGCGCGCGACGAGGTGTGCCATGGCCCGCCAGCCGAGCAGGAGCAGCCCCAGGCTCGTGGCGGCGATGAGCGCAAACGTCGGCGGCAGCCGGTGGGTGAAGGCCGCGCGTACGCCGAGGCCGACCACGACAGCGCAGACCCACACCGCCACCCCGACCGGTAGCCGCAGCGGCGCGCGCCACGCCCGGACCACCAGCCATCCGACGAGCAGCCCCAGCAGGAACGGCACCGCAGTGGTCACCGTCCCCAACGCGTCCACCTCGGCATGGGAGCTCCGCCCCACGGCGGCGAACACCAGCACCGCGAGCACATCGACACCAGCGGCGAGCGTTACGGCCACCGGGCGGACGGTCTGCGTGGTCACCTCAGCAGCCTATGTTGGCAGGCCCCTGCAACCGCCATTCGGCTCCGAATAGTGCTCGACGGGACGTGCAGGATCGCCAATCGGCTCCGAATGGCGATGAGCGCACCAGACGTGCTTCGATTTGCGATTGACTGTGTCGCCTACGGGCACCACTGGAGGACTGCCATCAGCACCGCTGTCCCGCGGCACCTACGGCCGCTATCCCCCGAGGGTGGGGCGCTGGAGGCTGACCGCGAGATCCTCGGCCGTGTCGAGACCGGCGACGGTCCGGGTGCGGAACAGCTGCTCGCCGACTACCTGGACAAGGCGCAGGAGCAGCTCGTCGACGCCTACGCGCAGCAGACGGCTGCCGGCGAGTGAGCGAGGACAGTGAGCGAGGACAACGGCGGGGCGGTGGCCGGATCCTCCATCGCATGTGCCGGGGTGGACGTCGGAGGTACGTTCACCGATGTCGTGGTGCATGCCGCTGGTCACCGGCCACGGGCTGTGAAGGTGCCCACCACTGCGGACAATCAGGCCGTAGGTGTGCACCGAGGCGTCGAGCAAGCGTGGCCCGGCGCGGCGTTGCGGCTGTTGCCGCATGGCACCACGACGGCCACCAACGCGGTGCTGGAACGCAGGCTGGCCCGGACCGTATTGGTGACGACCGGCGGGTTCGCCGATGTGCTGCGGATCGCCCGGCAGGACCGCCCCGCGCTCTATGACCTGACCGTGACCCGTCCCGAGCCGCTCGTGCCGCGCGAGCGGGTGGTGACCGTCGAGGAGCGGACCGGGCCGGACGGCAAACCGGTCATCGCGCTGACCGACGAGGAGATCGATCGGGTGGTGCGCGAGGTCGAGCGCCTGGAGCCTGAGTCGGTGGCGGTGAGTTTGCTGTTCAGCTACGCCGGTGACGAGCACGAGCGGCGGCTGTGCGAAGCGCTGAGCACACTCAACGTGCCGATCACCCGATCTAGCGTGCTGCTGCCGGAGTTCCGCGAGTTCGAGCGGGCCTCGACGTGCGTGCTCAACGCCGCCGTCGAGCCCGTGATGCGCCGCTACCTGTCGAACCTGACGGCCCGTCTCCCCAGCCCGACGATCACCGTGATGACCTCGGGTGGCGGCACCGCAAGCGTCGATTTCGTGGCAGCCGCGCCGGTGCACACCTTGCTGTCCGGGCCCGCCGCGGGTGTTGTCGCAGCGGGAGCAGTTGCGCGCTGCGCCGGCTTCGCGGACGCGATCGCGTTCGATATGGGTGGCACGTCCACCGACGTGTGCCTGATCAGGGATGGCCAGCCGGAGGTGTCGACGTCCGCGCAGATCGCTGGATTACCCTTTCGCACCCCCGCGGTCGGCATCCACACGGTGGGCGCTGGCGGCGGATCGATCGCCTGGGTCGACGCCGGCGGCGCGCTGCGGGCCGGCCCGCGCTCAGCGGGTGCCGAGCCCGGTCCAGCCTGCTACGGCCTGGGGGGCAGCGAGCCGACCGTGACCGACGCGCACTGCGCGTTGGGCCACCTCGACCCGGATCGAGAACTTGGTGGGGGGCTGCGCCTGGACATCGATGCTGCCGCAGACGCTATCGGTGCGCTACCGGAACCGGCCGGTGGCGCGTCCGGGATCCTCGCGGTAGTGCGGGCCACCATGGCTCGCGCCCTGCGCAAGGTCAGCACCGAGCGGGGCGTCGACCCGGCCGGGCTGGCGTTGGTCGCCTACGGGGGCGCCGGCCCGCTGCACGCCACCGCGCTGGCCCGCGAGCTGGGCTGCCGCGCTGTGGTGGTGCCGCCCGCACCGGGAGTGCTCAGCGCGCTGGGCCTGCTGCTCGCGCCGGCCCGCTATGAGGCGTCCCGCACGGTGATGGCACCCGCCGAGGACGACCTCACCGACGCCTGGCAGACGTTGGAGACACAAGCCCGCGAGGAGCTGGAGCGCCAAGGGGTGGTGGGCGAGATCATGTTGTCCCGCGTTGCCGATGCCCGCTACGCCGGCCAGTCCCACGAGCTGCGAATCGCCGCCGACCCCAACGCGGATCTGGCGCAGCTGCTGCACTCCGCGCATCGGGAGGCCTACGGGTATGCCATCGTTGACGAGGCCGTCAGGATCGTCACGCTGCGGGTGGTCGCGCGTGGTGAACCGATCCTGCCGCAGCCACCCGGCGGCTGGGATCAAGGGGAGCCTGCTCCGGAATCGTCTCGCGAGCTCGGCATCGCCGGCCACACCGTCACGGCACGAGTGGTTTCCCGAGCCGGGCTGGCAGCCGGGGACGAGGTCAGCGGGCCAGCATTGATCGAGCAGTCGGACACCACCACCTTGCTCGCTACCGACGAGGTCGCCGTGGTCGACGACGCCGGCAATCTGGTGGTGCACCTGCATGGCTGAGCTGTCCGGGGTTGAGCTGGAGGTGTTCCGGCATGCGCTGGCCGGGGTCGCCGAGGAAATGGGTGTGGCCCTGCGGCGCGCGGCGTACTCCCCGAACATCAAGGAACGGGCCGACTGCTCGGCAGCGGTGTTCGACCCCGACGGGGAGATGGTCGCCCAAGCTGAGCACATCCCGGTGCACTTGGGCGCTATGCCGGCCAGCGTCCGCGCGGTCCTCGATACCTATGGCGCACTGCAGCCCGGCCAGCAGGTCTGCGTCAACGACCCATACCTGGGCGGAACGCACCTGCCAGATCTCACCATCGTCGCCGCGGTCGGTTCGTCGGACGGCGACGGGCTGCTCGGTTATGTGGCCAACCGCGCACACCCCGCCGACGTCGGTGGAGCGGCACCGGGGTCCATGCCGGCGAGCGCGACCGAGATCGCGATGGAGGGAATCCGGATCCCGCCCATCCTCATCGCCGATACCGGTGGCGAGCGCGACGATGTGGTGCGGCTGATCGCCGCGAACTCGCGGACACCCGGGGAGCGCCGGGGGGATCTGCGAGCGCAGTTCGCGGCCAACCACGTCGGGGCCCGGCGACTGCGCGAGCTTGCTGGCCGGATGGGGCCGGTGCAGCTGCGCGAGGCGATGGCGGCCGTCTGCGACTACTCCGACCGGCGGGTCCGGGCGGCGGTGCGCCAGATCCCGGACGGCTGCTACCGCAACTCCGACGTCCTGGAGATCGGTACCGGGGTCACCATCCGCGCCGCGGTGACCATAGCCGACGACGAAGTGACGGTTGACTTCGACGGCACCGACCCGCAGATTCCGGTGAACCTCAACGCGGTGTTCGCGGTGACTCTCTCCTCGGCGATGTTCGTGTTCCGGATGCTGACCGATCCGGACGCGCCGCCTAACGCCGGCTGCTACCGGTCGCTGCACGTGCGGGCACCAGAGGGCTCCGTGGTGCATGCGCGGTTCCCCGCGCCGACCGCAGCCGGCAACGTCGAGACCAGCCAGCGGATCGTCGACGTCCTGCTCGGCTGCTTCGCCCAGGCGATTCCCGAGCGGGTACCGGCGGCCGGCCAGGGCACGATGAACAATCTGCTCATCGGCGCCGGTGGTGATCAGGCGTTCAGCTACTACGAGACGCTGGGCGGCGGTGAGGGCGGCACCCCACAGCGATCCGGCATGTCCGGGGTGCACACCGGGATGACCAATACCCAGAACACCCCCGCCGAGGCCGTTGAGCTGGACTACCCACTGCGGGTGTGGCGCTACGAGTTGCGGACCTCCTCCGGCGGCGGCGGCGCGCATCCCGGCGGCGACGGCCTGATCCGCGAGATCGAGGTGCTGGCCGACTGCACGCTGACCGAGCAATCCGAACGCCGGCAAACCCCCCCGTGGGGGCTCGGCGGCGGGCACGCCGGGGCGGTGGGGCGCAACATCCTGCGCCGCGCCGACGGCACCGAGACGGAACTGCCCAGCAAGGGCACCTGGCAACTGCAGCGCGGCGACCGGATCCGCATCGAAACCCCCGGCGGCGGTGGCTGGGGAAGCCCCACGGCAATCTCGCATGCTGGGGGCAGAGTGCAGTAATTTCGGGGTGCGGTCAGCCAGCGAGCTGTGTCGAGGCGAGGGTCCGGTAGAGGGGGCTGGTACCGATCAGCTCGGCGTGGGTGCCGGTGGCCGCCACGGTGCCGCCGTCGAGCACGACGATGCGGTCGGCAGAGGCGACGGTGGCCACCGGTTCGCGATGACGAGGACGGTCGCCTGCCGGCTGATGTCCTGGATTGTCTCGCGTAGGGCGAGTTCGTTGACGGTGTCGAGCTGGGAGGTGGCCTCGTCGAGCAGGAGCACCTGCGGGCCACGCAGGAGCGCACGAGCGACGGCGAGGCGCTGGCGCTGCCCACCGGAGATCGTTGCGTCGCGCCCGCCGATGGGTGTGTGCAGGCCGTCGGGGAACCCTTCGACGAGGCCGTCCAGCGCGATGGTGCCGCTGTCGGGCTCATAGAATGGATGGCGAGCCGTTTGGTGCGATATCATCAGATGCGTGCGCACCACGCTGAATCTCGCCGATGACGTGCTGCTGGCCGTCAAGGAACGCGCGCGTCGTGAACGTCGCAGCGTAGGCGAGGTCCTGTCCGACCTTGCCCGTGAGGCGCTGACCGCGCGCGCGCCGGCGGTGTCCGGTGAGAGCTTCCATGGCTTTCGGCCGCTGCCCCGGCGGGGCCGGCCGGTGTCCAACGCGCTGGTCGACCAGCTGCGCGAGGACGAGCCGGAGTGAGTCGTGCACTGCTGGACATCAACGTGCTGCTGGCTTTGCTCGACAGCGATCATGTCGACCATGAACGAGCCCGCGCTTGGCTAGGCAGTGCGATCGAATTCGGCTGGGCGTCGTGTGCGATCACCCAGAACGGCTTCGTGCGGATCGTCAGCCAGCCGCGCTATCCCAGCCCTGTCCCGCCGGCACGAGCCGTCGACGTGCTGGAGCAGGCCTGCGCGACGTCCCACCACGAGTTCTGGCCGTGCGAGATCAGCCTGGTCGATGCCCACGTGATCGACCGCAGCCGGGTACACGGGCCGCGGCAGGTGACCGATGCCTACCTGCTTGCGCTCGCGGCCCACAACCGCGGTCGGTTCGTCACGTTCGACCGTTCGGTGGCGCTCTCAGCCGTGCCTGCGGCGACCCCGGACAACCTGGCTATCCTGTAGCCAGACGCGAGCCTCGAAGACGAGGTGACAGCGCCTCCTCTCCGATCACAACGAGGCGTACAGCGCCCGCTCGAAGTTGACGTACATGTGCAACGCCTGCTGCGGCACGAACGGCAGGAACTGGGAATAGATGGAGCCGGTGATCCCGGTGGTGCGGTCCACCCAGAAGTGCGTGTTGCACAGCCCGGTCCAGGCGCCCGACCAGGCCCTGCGCATGCCGGGGACGTCCAGGGTGTTGAGCAGCAGCCCATAGCCCCACTTGAAGCCGGGGCCGAGGTTGAAGTCGTGCGTCGCGGCGGGGTCAGCGGTGGGGAGCTTTGCCGGGAAGTCCAGGTCGCCGATCTGGTTGGTGAACGCGGCGTCCATCGTCTTCGACTCCAGGATCTTGGTGCCCTCCAGCGTGCCGTTGCTGAGAACCATGCGCTGGAACCTCAAGTAGTCGCGCGGGGTGGAGTACAGGCCGTGCCCGCCGGCCCACCAGTCCGGCCGCTGATTGAGGACCTCCCCGATGGCGGTCCACTTCCCGTCCTCGCTGAGTCCGTGCACCGGTACCGAGTTGGCCACCTGTTCGTCGTTCATCAGGAACGAGGTCTCGTTCATACCGAGCGGACCGGTGATGTTCTCCTTGACGCAGACGTCCAAGGACAGCCCGCTGGCCGCCTCGACGACCTTGCCCAGCCAGTCGGCGTTGATGCCATAAATGAACTTTGTGCCGGGATCGGCCAGCAGGGGAGCCTTGAAGGCCTCCGCCGAGCCTGAGACGGTGTTGGGCGTGCCGGTGACCGAATGCCAGCGCGCCAGGTGCTGGTTCCAGAACCAGTAGCCCAACCCGGTGGTGTGCGTGATCAGCTGGTTGACGGTGGCGCGGCTGGCAGCCGGCCGCAGCTTCGGGGTGTCGGCGTCGAAGCCCTCGAGCACTGGCAGGTCGGCGAACTCGGGGCAGTAGGTGTCGACGGGTGCGGCAAGCTCGAGATTGCCGCGTTCCACCTGCTGCAGCGCGGCCACCGTGCACACCATCTTGGTCATCGACATGATCCGGAAGTGCGAGTCCGGGGTGACCGGGTCGTCGTTGCCAACGGCCCGGGGGCCCGCGGCACCCTCGTAGATCACGCCGTTTCGGTCGGCCGCGACGGCGACCACGTTGGGTACGTGGCCGGCCGCCACCGCATCATGCAATACCTTGTCGATCTGTGAGCTCATGAGATGGTCTCCTCACCGGGATCGCGTGGTGGTCAGGGACGGGCCTCGAAGACGAGGTTGAACGGTGTCTCGGCGGCGCGGCGGAATCGGGTGAATCCGGCGTCGAGCGTGACCTGACGGATGGCCGCTTCGCCGGCCTGCGCGCCCAGCGCGTATCCGCCGGGTTGGGACAGTGCGTTGGGTACGCACAGGAAGCTGGAGAACGAGTAGTAGGTGCGGCCGACTGGGTTCAGGTTGTCCGCGACGGCGTCACCGGCGAATGGCTCGACGATCAGCCAAGTGCCGTCGGCGTCCAGCGTCTCGAGGACGTGGCGTGCGGCGCCAAGCGGGTCTCCCATGTCGTGTAGGCAGTCAAAGGTGGCCACCAGGTCGTAGCCGGCACCGGAGAAGGTCTGCGCCGAGGCGACCTCGAATGAGGTGCGGTTGATGACTCCGGCGTCCGCGGCCCGCTTGCGGGCCAGCTCGATCGAGCCCTCATGGTAGTCCGAGCCGGCGAACGTCGAAGCCGGGTAGGCCTCGGCGAGCAGCACGGTGGACGCGCCCAGCCCGCAGCCCACGTCGGCGACCCGCGCACCGGCCTGCAGCTTGGCCTGCACCTCGTTCAGCGCGGGGATCCAGCTCGGCACCAGGTTGGCCAGGTATCCGGGACGGAAGAACAGCTCGCAGCCCAGGAACACGTCATCGTGGTGCTCGTGCCAGCCCATGCCGGTGCCGGTGCGGAATGACTCGGTGATCTGTGACTCTGCGCGCAGCGCCCCCAGCGCCAGCACGAAGGCACCCGGCGCGTACACCGCGCCGCTCGGGTCGGCCAGCGCGAATGCCTGCTCCTCGCTCAGTCCGTAGCTGCCGGTCTCCGGTTGGTAGGTGACGTAGCCACCGGCGGCTTGGCCGCGCAGCCACTCGGTGACGTAGCGTGGGTCGGTCTCGGTACGTGTGGCCAGTTCCTCCGGAGTGGCCGGCCCGGCGACCAGCGCCCGGTAGAGCCCGAGGCGGTGACCGACGACGATGTTCCCGGCGGCCATGGTGGCCCCGAGGTCGCCGAGGAACCGGCCGAGGAAGTCGTTCAGCTTGTCCTGGTCAATGGCCATGGTGATCTCTCTGGTTTGAGGTGTCTGCTAGCGACACCAGCAGCGTCGCCGCGGACCGTTCGGGAACCGTCAACGCAGCGTCAATTGCCGCTATGGTCGGTGTGTGCTTCGGGTGCGGCTGCTGGGTGCCGTGGCCGTTGAGCGGGATGGCGAGCCGGTGCCGGTGCCTGGCTCCGTGCGACGGTTGCTGGCTTTCCTCGCGCTGCGCCCGGGTCCGCACGACCGCGACGCGCTGGCTGCCCGGTTCTGGCCGGATGTGCCGCAGCCGGCGGCGCGGGCAAGCTTGCGAACCGCGGTGTGGGCGCTGCGCCGGGCCCTGGGCGAGGACGCGCTGGTGGCCTCGAGGAGCACCGTGGGGTTATGCCCGGAGGGGCTGCGGGTCGATGTCGCCGAGGTCGCTGCGCTGATCGCCGCAGGCCAGGACAGGCTTGCGCTCGAGCAGTGTCAGGGTGAGCTGCTGGTCGACCTGGACGAGGAGTGGGCGCGGGCCGCCCGGGTGGAACATCAGGCGCGCCACGCCGGGTTGCTGGATCGGCTGGCCGAGCGCGCCGAGACCGGCGGCGACGCCGCGGCGGCGGTGCGCTGGTCGCGGGAGCGTTGCGCCCTGGCCCCGCTGGACGAGCCGGCGCACTGC
>JBOHGX010000245.1:0-24433 GCA_050700255.1 Pseudonocardiaceae bacterium | reverse complement strand
GTCTCGTTGACGGGATCCATCGACCGAGCCGGTTGTGCACAGTGTCGCGAACGCCTCAGGTCGGGGCGTTGGTCGCTGGCATGGCCTCGTTGGGGCCGACGAGCTTGAGCTGGGCACCGGTCGGGTCCGCGGCAACCGCGAGGCGGCCGTAGGGTGTGTCCTCAGCGGCCGTCAGGATCGAGCCGCCGAGGTCGACGATCTTCGCCAACATCGCGTCAGTGTCTTCGACCCCGAAGTAGACCGACCAGTGGGCGGGGACACCGTCGGGCAGGAAGCTCGACGCGTCCATGATCCCGGCCAGCCAGTCCTCACCATGCTTCAGGTTCGTGTAGCGGAACTCCGGGGTGTCGCTCACGACGTGGGTGTCCCAGCCGAACACCTCCCGGAAGAAAGCGACGGTGGCCTGGTAGTCCCGGGTGTGGAGCTCGAACCAGCTCGGTGCACCGGGCTCGCCGAGGACACCGAAGCCCGGGTGGCGGCCGGGCTGCCAGACCCCGACCGCTGCGCCGCCGGGGTCACTGATGACAGCCATGGTGCCGAGGTCAGCGACATCCATGGCGGCAACGAGGACCTGGCCTCCGTGGGCGGCAGCGGCGTCGACGGCCTTCCTGGCGTCATCGGCGGCCAGGTAGACCGACCAGACGTCCGGCACCTCCGAGCCGGGCTGGCTGGCCATACATCCGGCGACCAGGACGCCGTTTTTGGCGAAGCTGAAATACCCGCCGAACTCCTCGGCTGGTTCCTCCGCGGTCCAGCCGAACAGCTCGCAGTAGAACGCCCGGCTGCGCTCGGTATCCGAGGTCATCAGATCGATCCAGCAGGGCGCTCCGAGGGGGGCGGTGTCTCGGGTGGGCATGGTGGCTCCTTTCGCGATGCTCAAACCATGTCACCACTTTCGACGCCGCGGCCGCCCTGAACTCATCGGCCCTGGCGAACCAGAGCACCACACGTGATCGTGATCCCGATGACCTGACCGGCGCGGCCACGATGCGGCGGGACATCCCTAGTTGCCGAGCGCCTGCTTGCGCCGTTCGATCAGTCGCCAAATCATCGGCGTGAAGATCAGCTGCATCGCGAGATCCATCTTACCGCCGGGGCAGACGATGGTATTCGCGCGCGACATGAATGAGTCGTGCAGCATCGACACGAGATACGAGAAGTCGATGCCACGCGGATCGGCGAAGCGGATGATGAGCATCGACTCATCGAGCGTCGGAATGGTCCGGGCGATGAACGGGTTGGAGGTGTCAACGACCGGCACGCGCTGGAAGTTGACGTGCGTGCGCGAGAACTGCGGGCAGATATAGTTCACGAAGTCGGGCATGCGGCGCAGAATCGTGTCAGTCACCGCCTCAGTAGAGTAGCCCCGCGTCGCCTTGTCGCGGTGCAACTTCTGGACCCACTCCAAGTTGATCACCGGAACGACACCGATCCGCAGGTCCACGTGCTGGGCTACGTCAACCTTGTCGGTCGCAACCGCTCCGTGTAGCCCTTCGTAGAACAGCAGATCCGTGTCGGCGGGCAGATCCTCCCAGGGTGTGAACGTGCCGGAGGGCTGCCCATAGGGCTCCGCCTCCTCATCGTCGTGCAGGTACTTGCGTACGCGGCCGCGGCCATTCTCACCGTACTGCCGAAACAGCTCCTCGAGCTCCTCGAACAGGTTCGCCTCCGGTCCAAAGTGACTGAGCGGGTGGTCACCGCGCTCGGACGTCTCGGCCATCTTAGCCTTCATCTCGGTGCGGTCGTATCGGTGGAAGCTGTCGCCCTCGATGAGCACCGCATTCACCTGCTCACGCCGGAAGATCTGCTCGAATGTGCGCATCACCAATGTCGTCCCGGCACCCGAGGAGCCGGTGATGGCGATGATCGGATGCCTGGCTGACATAGCCTCTTCCCCTTTCGCTCAACCCTAGATGCGGAATAGGCCGCGCGTGCCGTAGAGGGGTGCATCTTCGTCGACCACGTTGTAATCGCGGTGGTACTGCTCAATGCGCTCGACCTCTTCGCGCGCGCCGAAGATCAACGCGATGCGCTGGTGCAGGTCCTCCGGCGTGATATCGAGAATTCGCGCACGCCCAGTGCTCGCAAGGCCGCCAGCCTGCTCGATGATGAAGGCCACTGGATTGGCCTCGTAAAGCAAACGCAGCCGACCCGGCTTTGCCGGATCCTTCGTATCGCGCGGATAGAGGAACACGCCGCCGCGGGAGAGGATGCGGTGCGTCTCCGCGACGAGCGACGCGACCCACCGCATGTTGAAGTCCTTACCGCGAGGGCCCGTACTGCCGGCGAGGCACTCGTCGACGTAGCGCGTCACCGCCGGCTCCCAGAATCGGCTGTTCGAGGCGTTGATCGCGAACTCTTTCGCGGCGGCCGGAACCTGGATCGACGGATGGGTCAGGATGAACTCGCCGAGCTGCGGCTCGAGCGTAAAGCCGTGCACACCCGTGCCGACGGTCAAGACGATCATCGTGGTAGGGCCGTAGATCGCGTACCCGGCGCAGACCTGTTCCGAGCCGGGCCGCAGGAAGTCTTCCGCGGCTGCGTTCACGCCTGGTTTCGTGGCACGCAGGATCGAGAAGATGCTGCCGACCGAGACGTTCACGTCTATGTTCGACGAACCATCGAGCGGGTCGAACGCCAGAAGGTACTTGCCACGCAGGTAACCCTCCGGGATGGGATGCGGTTCCTCCAACTCCTCGGACACCATTCCGGAGACCAGGCCGCCCCATTCGTTGGCGCGCAGGAACAGGTCGTTCGCGACCAGGTCGAGTTTCTGCTGCGTCTCCCCCTGGACGTTGGTCGTCGCTGCGGCCCCGAGCACATCGCCGAGCGCCCCGTACGCCACCCGCTTGGCGATCGCCTTGCAGGCAAGCGCAACGTTGAGGATGAGCGCGTTCAGCTCCCCGCTCGCGCCCGGATAGCGGCGGCGCTCCTCGATGAGGAACTGGGTGAGCGTCGTATGGTCAGCGAGCATGGCGTCCTTAAGATCTCGGTGTTAGCAGACTAGTGCCTCAACACCTACCTCACCCAGCACACCACTGCAGTCTCTTTCGTGTCGAGCACGTCACCGGGCGTGAGCCTGGCGCAGACGAGTCCGGTCCCGGCGCACCCGTCTGCGCGTCTTGCTCGCCCGAAAGGCTGCTCCACAGAAGATCGAGAAGTTGGCACGATCAGGAGGTGCGCAGCGATCGGTTGGCAACGGCGCCGTGACCATGATGCTGGCCCGCAGCGGTCCCGCCACCCCGATGCCTGCGCCGGCTCCCGAGGTGTCACTGCCGCGGCCTGCGGTCAGCTCCGACGAGGTATTCGACGACGCCGTCAACTCGGGTGACTGGGCCACGGCGGCGATGTCGCTGGCGACGCTGGCCATGCCGGCGACGAAGCTGACGCCGCTCACGATCGTGCAGCTGCGCCTGCTGCAGGATGCCGTGACCCGCGCCCGCGGCGTGCTCGGCGGCGTGGGCATCGTGCTGCAGCTCGCGATCGCCGTCGAGCTGCAGGGCAAGGGCGTCCCGGCGGCCAAGGTCACGGCTGGCACCGCATTCGGCAAGCTCGAGATCAAGGTTGGCGAGAGGATCGACGGTGACCAGGCCACGGGTACGTGGTACTCCTACAAGATCAACATTACGTTCACGCCCGACTCCACCGTCGTTGACGCCGCCGAGATCGCGTTCATCCAGACCGTCCGCCTCGTCGAGACCGCAAGCGGCTCCAACAAGGACCCCGAGCAGACGAGCAAGAAGCGCCAGACACCGTTGGCCATGAGCGTTGACCGGCGCGGCGGCAAAAAACAAGGCTGGTACGGGCTCAAAGACGACGAGACGGGCAGCAGCATGCTGACCGCCTGGAAGAAGTCCGCCCCGGCGGCGCCGGCCACGATGCAGGATCGTGCGAGTTGGAACCAGCCCGACACCACGTGGCAGTTCGAGACCATGGTGGTCTGCCGCTCCGGGACGGACATCGGCAAGGTGTACGTGGTCGTCACGTGGGGCTTCTCCGTCGACGCCGACCTCAAGCTCACCGAGCAGGCACCCACGGTGACGAACAAGCAGAGCACGGAAGCCACCACAGCGGTGAGCAAGTGGAACGACCAAGCCGCCGGTCCTGTCTTCGACCGCAACACTCCGGGTCAGATATCGCTGCCGGCACTGAAATGAGCGCCGGCTTCCACGCAGATCGACGCACCAGCGGACCTAAACCGCCCACTGATTGCGGGCCAGGTTCACCGATCTTGGCCCAATCCTCATTTTCGGCCAATTATCGCCTGAAGGGCCGCTCGGGGCGGGTACTGTAGGATAGGTGAGGCGGTTTGCTTGAAGCCGTAGATTGGTGGGTATCCGATGACGGTGTTGGATGCCAGCAGTCACCGCGTTGTGGCGGTTTGGAATGGCGGGACCCGATTGGTATCGGCCTGTTGACCCGACTTGTCTGCCGGGCCGCGCCCGGCGTGCCGGTGAGATGCTATAGGAGGCTAAGGTGATCAAGAGGATTTTGCAGTTCCTGGTGCTGAAGCGGCTTTGGGACCGCCGCCGCGGCCGCCGCTGACGGTGTGCGACGACGTGCGGTCACCGGAGCGGCCAGAACCGCCCCGGTGACGTCAAACCCCTCGACCCACACGACATGGAGTCGTCACGACCACCTTCTCCCTCGGATCATCGCCGGCAGCGGCACTCGGAGTCCCTCCGGAGCCGGTAGGCGCATCGCGTCCTCGATGAGCGGGTCGGGTTTCCGCAGCCCGAGTTCGGCCGCGACGAACCTGGCGGCCAGCTCTGACCAGTCGTGTGCGCGGCGAAGCATCGCGTGGCCATCTCCGAGCACGTCGAAACGGCAGACCCGGGAAGTGACCTGCTTGGCGCGCACCGCAAACCGGTAGGACAGCCGCGGATCGGTCATGTGCTCCCGGTCGCCATGCGCGATGAGCACTGAGCGCCCGGCGAGCTGCCGCACCGGCTCATCGTCGAGGGTCCACGGCGCCAACGCACACACTGCGGTCACCGCCGCGTGGTCAGCTACCCGCAGCGCCACCCGCCCTCCCATCGAATGCCCCAACAGCACGATCGACGCTTCCGGGTGCTGATCCCGCAGTTGCGTCAATGCCCACCTGGCGTCCTGCACGGGGTGCAGCTTGGGCTCGTCCCATCCCCGGTAGCGATACCGCAGGATGCGCACCGACATCCCGTGCCGACCGTCACGCCGGTGTAGGAACCGAGCGAAGGGGACCATCCGGAGATAGCTCAACTGCGTCCGCCGCCGGACCGTGGTCGAGCTCCAGGCCTGTCCCCCGTGCAGCACCAGCACGATTGAATGGACTCTCGCGGGGTCCGTCGGCCAGCGGTCCTCGATCCAGGGTGTGAGTTCATCCAAGGGTCTCAACTCTCAGGGTTGTCGCCCGCCTCGGCGGCCCATCGACGCCACCAGCTCCAGGGTGATCTCGTCGAGCGAGTCGACGACGACGTCGGCGAGCGCCACCGCATCCTCGGAGGGCGGAAAGGCCGCATTGGGCACGGCGAGCACGCCCAGTCCGGCAGTAGCGGCCGACCGCAACCCGTTGCTTGAGTCCTCGATCGCTATCGCCTGCAGCGGGTCCACGCCGAGCCGCTGCACCACGGTGTGATATACCGTAGGCGAGGGCTTTCCAGCGCTTACCTCCTCCGTGGACACGCTGACGTGAAACCGCAGCGCTAACCCAGCCGACTCCAGGACGGTGTCGATCAGCCGCCGCGGTGAGGACGACGCGAGCCCGAGCGGCCAGCGGCGCCCCAGCCGCTCGACCACCTCAACCGCACCGGGGAGCAGAGGTAGCGATGCGTCGTACTGAGCGGCCATCCGGTCGATGACGGTGGCCGCCACCTCGTACGGTTCAGCGGGTATGCCCACCGTGTCAGTCAGGTACGCCGACCACTCCACCGTGCTCATGCCCTGCATCGCTCGGGTCGCCTCCGTGGGCCAGGGCCGGCCGGCTTCGGCGGCAACACCGCGGCGAACGACGTCCCACAACTCCTCCGAATCCACGAGCACGCCGTCGAGGTCGAAGATCACCGCCTGCACTACGTCCTCGGCCATCATGCCTCCGCGAGCTGCCTCCGACGGTTTCCGTACGATTCTCACCGAACGGCTTCCCATTGACTCGCTTCGCGGCGTCGCCGAGCGGGCTGAGCGAGACAGTTCGCGCGAGCTGGCGCCACCGGGGTGCCTCGTCGTGCCGCAGCTCGAGGAGGGAATCCGTCGCCGGCGAACGCAGGCCGCTGACGGTCGGTCGGATGTCGACGCCCGCGGCGAAACCGTTCACCCCGGCGCGGATGCGCAGTACCGCTTCGGTCTGGACCATCGTGTGCAGCGCGCCGGCCCCACGCTGCAGGCGGGATGGCAACCAGAGCCTCCCTGCCGGTACGCGGATCGGCGACGTGCGCGAGTCGCAAGCGCACGTACTCGTCCAGGTGCTCGGCCGAACTCACGCGCAGCCCAGCCTGGCCGGCACCCGTCCTCTCCGGCCGGCCCACCCGTCTCCAGCAACCTCCGGAGCAGGGGCCGAGCTGTTCGCCATGCGCGGTCTCGTGGAACGTTGGCTTGCGATGGGGCGGCAGTTGCCCACCTCGCATTTCGCGTTGCTGGAGAACCGACTGGATTTCACGATATTGGACACGCCGTTCCCCTTCGTGCTGTTCTTGCCGCAGCCGAAGACCGAGGCGCTGCTGCGGGAACATGTGGGCGAGCTCGGCGTACCGGTGCTGAGTGGTCACGCGGTCCGCGGGGTTCGACAGCAGGGTGGGCTGGTCGTCGTCGAGGCCGAAACGCCGGAGGGACGCTCCACGTTCTCGGCGCGCTGGGCCGTGGGCGGCGACGGGCCGTCGAGCGTGGTGCGGAAGTCAGCCGGGATTAGCTTCCTGGGCACCCCGACCACGATGCGGGTGGCTGTCGGTGACGTACGGCTCGCCGACCCGCCCGCCGTACCGTCGCTGACCCTGAACCGGGACAACGGCGCGCTGTTCCTCGCTCGACGACGACCGGTACCGGATCTCGCCGCTTGACCACGCCACGATCTTCCAGGCGACGGACGACACGCTCAGTCTCGAGGAACTGCGGGAGAGCACGATCCGGGTGACGGGCACCGACTTCGGCATGTACGAGCCGGCCCATCTCGTCAAGTTCGGCAACGCCACGCTGCAGGCGGAGACGTACCGCCGCGACCGGGTGCTGCTGGCCGGGGACGCCGCGCACATCCACACGCTGCTCGGCGGCCAGGGGATGAACCTCGGCCTGGCCGATGCGGGCAACCTGGAGTGGAAGCTTGCCGCGGTGATCCACGGCTGGGCCTCACCGACGCTGCTGGACAGCTATCACGCTGAACGCCATCCGATAGGGAAGCGAGTCGTCGAGGACACTAGGGCACAGACCGCCTTGGTTACGGCGACCACCCCGGACGGCAAGGCGCTGCGGGGCCGCTCGCCCTCGAACCGCTGAGCCGCGCTGTCGCCAGATAGTGCTATCGACCCGAGCGCCGAAGCTGTCGTTCTACTGACGTTCCACATGGGCACTTGACTTTGATCTTCGGGGTGCACCTCCGGCGACCTGCCCAGCCGAAGCGCCCGCTGACCATACGTGGGCGATAGACGATCCACCTCCGGACACCCACGCCCAGAGGATTTGCGACCGGCTTGAACCCGCACGCGGACGGAGGTCAGCGAACACCGCGTCAGCGCCTGCTCATGACTGCGCGCGACGACGGGATACGGCGGGTCGGTGCACGCAAGGTAGGTGCAGGGCAGCCCGTTGCCGAGCGGGTTCGCCAGGTGCAACGGGTCGGCATACGTCCGGAGCGGGTGCGGCGTTAGACGGCGCTTCAACCACGCCACGTCAGCGGGCTCGGTGACCCCAAACGTCGCCGGCGCAAACGGCGGCAGCGACAGACCACCGGTGAACTCCTGCGCAACACGCACCCGCTCAGCGACCACCTCCGGAGGCATCTGGGCGAAGACGCTGTGTCCCGAGACTATACGTGGGCGTGAACACACGATGCCCGACCGCCCGCAGTGGCTCAGCGACCCGCCGCCAACACCAGCCGCCGTGGAAGAGCCCATGAACCAGAACGAATGTGCTGCACACCACAGCGCACTTTATGACGCGGGCGGGTCCGTGAAGGCTCACAGCGGGGAATCCGCGACGACTCGGCGAGTCCGCTGGGCGCGTCCACAATCCACCACTTCGAGTCGTCGACCGGTGTACCGGTAGCGGATCCGTCAGCGGGCGCTGCGGGTGAAGCTGGCGGCTGCCAGTACGGGAGATCCCAGCTCAACAATGCTGGACACGAAATCATGCCCATGCCAGTACTTCTCGTAGCAGGGCTATCGCGGCGCCCCGCCGTCCCGGGACTACTTCGCTCGCTAGCCGTCGGCCACCAGGCCGCGGGAACTATGGAACTCCAACAGCAAATCGCACGGGTGACTACAGGAAACACTCACGGCAAGTGTCGGAGCCAACACGTAGGGACAGCAGATAACGTTTCGGAGTTCCCAGCCGTCCGCCGGATGGCGGATGTACCCATTCGACGTATCGGGTACCTTCTCTTGCTAACGGAATGTTATGGCCTGCCCTTGGACCACCAGATTCAGCGTCCGGCAGTCGGGTACTTGACGCCTGGGGTGCCCAAATGCAGGTCGGCTAGCCCCTGAGGAACGTTCGATGACCGTAACCGTTGTCAAGCTCGACGGCACGCAGGAACACCTTTCCGACGACGCGGTAAATGAGCTGCGGACTGAGCTGAGGGGTCAGCTTGTGGTGTCCGACGACTCGGAAGCCCGCATCGAGCCGCGGGAAGTGTGGAACGCGATGCACGTCGGCCGGCCAGCCATCACGGCCCGGTGCGCCGGAACGGCTGACGTGGTGGACGCGGTGAATTTCGCCCGCGAGCGCGACCTGCTGGTCGCGGTGCGCGGCGGTGGTCATTCCGTGGCAGGACTGTCGACCGTGCGCGACGGCATGCTCGTCGATCTGTCCACCATGCGGGGAGTGCAGGTTGATCCCGAGCGGCGGCTGGTCCGCGTGCAGGGTGGCGCCGTGCTGGGTGATGTGGACCGAGAGACGCAGGCCTTCGGACTCGCCACCCCGTTGGGCCGGGTGTCCGAGACTGGCGTCGGTGGCCTGACACTGGGTGGCGGGTACGGGAATCTCAACGCCAAGTACGGGTTGTCCTGCGACAACGTGGTTGAGGCGCAGGTTGTGTGTGCGGATGGGCAGGTTCGCGAAGTATCTGCTGATAGCCACCCGGACCTGTACTGGGCGATCCGCGGTGGCGGCGGGAACTTCGGCATTGTCACCTCATTCACTTTCCGGCTGCACCCGGTGGGCCCGATTGTGGCCTTCGCCGGTGTCTTCTACCCGCTGGAGGACTTTCCGGACGTCGAACGCCGGTGGCGGGACTACGTGACTACGGCGCCGGACGAGGTCACCGCATTCATCGTGTCGCTAACGTTCCCGGCTGCACCGGAGATGCCAGAGGTCATCCACGACCACCCGGTGGCCATTGTCGGCGCCGTCCACTGTGGAGATCCCGATGCAGGCATGCGGGTACTGCAGCCGCTCCGTGAACTCGGCACACCGGTATTCGACATGTCCCAGCCGATGCCCTACGCCGTGGTGCAGTCCGCATTCGACCCGTTCTTCCCGCGACAGGCCTTGCGCGCCTACTGGAAGTCGGAGTACCTCGATGAACTCACCGATGACGCCATCGACGCGATTGCCAGCAACGCACTGGACAGGCCCGCGCCGTTGACCATGGTCAACACCTTCCACCTCGGCGGCGCTGTGCACGCTGTAGCAGCAGAGGACACCGCCTTCGCCGAGCGGTCGGCGCCCTTCATGGTCACGATCGACACAAATTGGTCTGACCCAGCTCAGGACACCACGGCGATCGCCTGGGGCCGGGCCGCCTGGGAGAAGATCACCAAGTACGGCAACGGAAACGTCTTTCTCAACTTCACCGGGCTCGTTGACGAGCCGCTCGGAGCCCATGTGGACAACGCCTTCGGACGCAACCTGCGCCGGCTTGGCCAGATCAAGGCAGCCTACGACCCGGACAACCTCTTCCGAATTAACAACAACATCATCCCCGCACCATAACGTCGGCTACTCCTCGGCTGGACTCGGCAACTAAAATGATTCTGCTGCTAGAGGAATACCTGCCGTTAGCAGCGTCGAAGGAGGCAATATCGATGTCGTTTGTACAGATTATCCAGTTCGAGACTACGAAGATCGATGAGATCCGCCAACTGGACGAGGAGTGGTACGCGAAAACAGCGGACCACCGCACAGTGCGACGCGAGATCCTCACCCGGGATCGCGCCAACCCCGACCGCTACATGGCAATCGTAGAGTTTGACTCCTACGAAGAGGCCATGCGCAACTCCCAACTTCCCGAAACCACCGCAATCGCCAACGCGATGGAGGCGTTGTGCAGCGGGCCAGTCACCTTCATCGACCTCGATGTCATCGACGTGCGGACCGCCTAATTAACGCATACAACCAGGCACATTAAGGGCCGGATAGCGGCACCCCAAACCAATAGCACCCGAGGACCTGAACCGGGCGAGCTGATCGTGCCGTCAGCTCCTGCATGCAGCATCTGGGTCCGGCAATCACAACCGTGAGCACGTCACGCGCTTGCTCGACAGACGCCTAGCCGTGAGACCAGCCGCTCGACGCGCTGCCCACTTCCGGCTGATGTTTGCAGCACTGCCACGCTGAAGATCGATGACGCGAGTAGATGATCACTCTATGGCGAGAGCGGAGCCGACGCGGGGACTCGAACCCCGAACCTTCCGCTTACAAGACGCCCAATCTGTGTTGACCATGGCGGCTACCAGCGACTTCATTGGCTACAGTGATCATTCTGGTCGCCACAACGGCACCGGTCCGAGTTCGCGTCACATCTCGTGTCACGCCGGCACACCGGCGCTGTGATCTTCAGATGAAATTCACTCGATCACCACAGCGCTGCTTGCGTCGGCACCCCGGCACGGACAGCAGCATCATCATGCGGGTGCACGCCCTCCGCCGACGCGTCGGCAACAGGTTCGAACATGCGGGGCTCCATCGCCCACCGATTGCCGCTGACATTCATGCGATCGCCGCCGCGAGCCCCTGGCTGCTTCTACTCGGCCGGCGGGCCGTGGCGCGCCTCATCGCCCGCACTCGCGGCCAGAGCGCATGACCGCGTCCGCCCGGTGCAGCGATTGTCAATCCTTCAGTAATTGCTGAACGCGGCCAAACGTCACCCCCAGCACCGTCGCCGCGTCCCGGAGGCTCAGTCCGTCTATGTGCACCAGGCGCCGTGCAGCCTGCCGCAGACGTTTCGCCGCGCCCCGACCATCTTGCGCACCTCGCGCACTAACCCCTACCGCAACGGCGGCGCCGAGAAGATCAAGCAGACGCTCGCCGAGCACGGCTCGCCCGCAGCGCTGCGGCCGCGCGATCCCCTACTCCCCCGCCACCTGCGTCGGCACCGGATCCTCATCCCCGGCACGCTGCTGGCCCGGCACCGTCGCCTGATCATGAAAAAATGGACCTATCCGGACCCTTCTGGCCGCCCACCGGTCAGTGACGAGATCCGCGACCTGGTGCTGCGCCGGGCGCAGGGAGAATCCGTCCTTGATTCCCGGCACCTCCTCCGTGCGGCACTTGGAGGAAAACCTCGCGGTCGCCGACATCAAACTCGACGAGGACACACAACACCAGTTAGCAGCGACCACCGGATCACCGGATCCGCCGCCGGTCTGAGCGACGCAGCCAGACCCGTGGTGATGACCCATCAATCCAGTACCGCCCAAGGAGCCGGCCGCAGTGCCGTCTTCACCGGATTTAGCGGCACGAATGGACGCCAGTTCGTGTCACGGAGTCGTGTCACGCCGGAGAACAGCCGGGCTTTGGTGAAGCTGACTCCTGCAAGACGCTCAACGCTCGTCCGTACGGGATGCGATCGGCCCATCCGCTGCCGGAAACGCCTGGCGGCGGCACTCAGCTTTCTGGAAGAACCTGCCGACTCAGTGCGTCGACTATGCGCCCGGCAGCATCCACCGCCGACGCTGCAGTCTCGGGACCGGGATCGCCGAGATCGGCCGGATAGCGCCCAGCGATGTTCCACGGCACAAGGACATCTATGTCGTCGGAAGAGACAGTCGCTGCGTCGTCCGAGACAAGCGATGACTGCAGCTCGACCAGGTCATGGATCTTCCGGGTCGCGATGCCGCGCGCGATGAGCGCACCCTTGAGCGCCTTCTCGGTCGCGAGGTGCGCGAGAAACGCCGCCAACCGAGGCGGTGACTCACCGTCATCGACCAGCCGCCGCGCGGTGGCGAGGTCCTCAGCCGCCTGCTCCAGCCACGGCCGCGCCGCGGCCGAGACCTCACGAGGCGCGCTCATACACCACTTCACCCTCGCGTGCAGGCCAGTAGATCATCGATCCGATGACGTCCTTGCGGCGTTCGTACTCGGCGAGATCAGTCACGAAGACATCGATCGGCGCCCGTGCACTGATGGCTCGCCGGATCGAGCTGATCAGCCGGGTCCGATCCGCTGGCTCGACGTGGTCAAGGACCACGAGCAGGTCGAGATCGCTGTCTGGACCCTCATCACCGCGGGCCACCGAGCCGAAGAGCACGATCCGTCTTGGCGCCGCCACCCGAACCACATCCTCAACGGCAACCGACAGCCACTGCCGCAAAGTCCTGCCCGCCCACAACGACGGCTCGTCCACGGGCTCAGCCTACGACCCCAACCGGATCATCAGCCGCAACCTCGCCGGTTCGGGGCTGTTGGCCCTGCCAGCCAGGGCCGATCTCTGGACGATGGAAGATGAAGGCCGCAAGCTGACCATCACGGCTGCGCGACGCTATCCCTCTCTTCGTGATCCACCGTCGCGATGCGTAGGCGTCACGATTGATGTCACGCGACTGGTTCAAGAT
The DNA here is from genome assembly GCA_050700255.1 of Pseudonocardiaceae bacterium. Lineage (GTDB taxonomy): Bacteria > Actinomycetota > Actinomycetes > Mycobacteriales > Pseudonocardiaceae. The sequence goes on along the minus strand of JBOHGX010000245.1, from coordinate 11,477 downwards.
CGCAACCAGAGGATGTCTTCCCTGGTAGAACGGGAGCCAACGCGGGGACTCGAACCCGAACCCTCCGCTTACAAGACTCCCTCTCCACGTTGACCATGGCTGCTACCAGCGACTTCAATGTCTACGGTGATCGTTCTGGCCGCCACAGTGGCTCCAGTGGACCCGAGTTCGTGTCACACGTGGTGTCACGCCACTGAACCTGCAGTTCCTCATGTAGATCCGCTCGGCCACCACGGCACGGCTCACGTCGACGGTGGAGCTGGCGGGGACCCGTGAGCCGGTTCTAAGTGGAACTGGACGAGAGCATCGTCGGGCCAGGGTGTACGCAGGCCGGAAGTAGAGGGGGCCGGAGAAAGCACACCCCAGTCCTTCACCCGGTGTCGCAGCACGTTCAGCGAGCTACGAGTGTCGATCTCCCGGTCGAGGTGCGCAGCGAAGTTGCGCTGGCCGATATCGGAGTCCCCGCCGTTGAAGTCTACGATCCGCTCCCCTTGATCGATCTGCGTCGCTCCTATGAACGTGAACAACTCGGTGGTGTCCAATCCCAACTCACGACCGTAGTTCGCCGTTTGCCCCGGCCCCACCCGAGGCCAGCAACGCCCGTTCGATCGCGTCCTCGCACTCGATCTCATGCACGCTCACCGCTGCCGCCGTGGGTGTTAGTCATAGAAGCTGCTGGCGAAGCTTGGGCAGCCATTGCCGGCTCCACCGAGGGCAACCAGCAACTCGTCAACGGTGCGGGGCTGCCTGCGGTATCGCGATACTTGACGTGTGAGCGCCCGGCGCACGGCAGATCGGTTGAGGTCGAGCTGATCGAGCAGGAACGAGTCCTGGTTCGTCACCTCGACGTCGTACGGCGCTACCGAACCCATCGGGAAGTCATTCGTGTTCTGCGTGACGATCAGGTCGGCGCCGCCTCGGACCGCAGCGGCGAGCACGTGCCGGTCCTTGGGGTGGTTCATCATGGCATTGATCAGGTAATGGTGCCCGGTGACCATCGCGCCAGGGAAATGATCGACCATCTGGCCGATGCGGTGGTCGACACCGGCCTTCGCGACGCCGTACCGCAGTAAGCTACGGCGCAGTTCGTCGAGGATGTCTTCGGACCACAGGGGCTGGAACAGGTGTTCCTCAGCTATACACAGCAAGGTGTCGCAGACAAGCGGCTTAAAGAGCACGCACGTGTCGAGCAGGGCGCGAAACATCAGTCGGCGTCGACCTCCGGGCGGTCAGCGGCCCGTTTGGAGGACGCGTCGTCAGGCAGGTCGTAGATTCCTGCATCCTCGGAGACACGCACCATTTCGTCGAGTCCCGCAGCACGAGCGCGGCGGGCGCGCTGCTGGTAGGCCAGGAGATCTCCCAGCCGTATCCGCCGATGGCGGCCAGGCTTGCCAAACGGAATCTCCCCCGCTTCAAGCAGCCGAACCAGCGTTGGCCGAGAGACCCCCAGCAGAGCGGCCGCTTGCCCGGTAGTCAGTACCGTGTGCTGCGGGGCAACCGTGATCGCCAAGCCCTGAGACAGCGCCGCTACGACGTCCTTCAGCACCTCATAGAGCTCGTCCGGAAGCTCGATGTGTGTTCCATCCGCAGCGATGAGTGCGGGACGGCCGTGTGTCTTCAGCGCGACCAGCAGATCGGCCATGCGCTGCGTGGGTTCCCCTGGCAGGACGGTTCGCTCGGTCAAGGCTGTGCTCATGAGCCGACGATACCGCCCAAACGAACGAAACGAAAGGCAGTGCTGGCTCCTCATCTCGCACGGGTCTCTCGAAGTTACGGTCCGTATCGATCCGACTCGATAGTGTCATGACTGACCGAAAAAGTCCTCATCGATGCGCTTGAGCACAAACGTGCTCTCGTCCTGCACGCCGACGTTGTGCAGGATCATCAGTTCGGCCAGCCGGCGGCCGTCAATGAGCACGATCCGGTTGGGGATGCGCTCAACGTAGGAGCGCGCCTCGACACTGAACCGGCTCGTCGTGATGAAGACCCCCCGGTCAGCCTGCTGACCGTGCAGAGCGCCAACAAACCCCTGGATGTCGGGGCGGCCCACGGCATGGTCGGCGGCGTAGCGCTTAGCCTGCACGTAGACCCGATCCAGGCCGAGAACGTCCTGACGGACCACACCGTCAATCCCACCGTCACCGGAACGACCCCAATGCTCAGCCGCACCGGCCCGCCCGCCATAGCCCATAGCCGTGAGCAGAGCGAGCACGAGCTGCTCCAAGAAGATCGGCTTCTGGTCGAGCACCCGCTGCAAGACGTCGGTCGCCAGCGCCTCGTTAGTCTCCCGCACGGCCTCGGCAATCGCTTCAAGTGGGGTCTCGTGCACCACCCCTGGGAGTCGATGGCATCCGCTGCCTGCTCACCGGAGTCTGCCCGCGTCCGCGTGCGGAACTCGCGATACTCCTCAAACCGAGCTAACAGCTGCATATCGACACGGTCCGGTTTCGCGGCCAGCACCTCTGTCCCGCGGACCGTGATCTGGACGTGTCCACGGCGTGGTCGCGTGAGCAGGCCGGCCTGCACCAAATGAGTCAGCGCCCACTGCACACGGCTGTCGAACCTGCTGCCCCCGCTGGACAGCCGCTCCGCAAGTTCCTCGTCAGGCCAGCTACGTGATGCTCGCGGCCACCGAGCGGGGACTGTCCACCTCGCCGATGAATGGCTGGGACGAGGCCAAGGTGAAGAAGGTGATCAGCATCGGTGACCGCGACGACCTGGCGATCGCCCTGCTGATGGCCGTGGGCTACCCCTCAGAACAGCCGCCCCACCCCGGCCGTAGGGCCGTCGAACGCAACGTCTTCTACCACCAGTACGCCAACCCAACGCCCTGATCGTTGCACCGCCTGACCGAACACTCTCGGTCCACCCGGAGGTCCTCGACATGCAACGCACCGCCAAGACCGCTCTGGTCACCGGCGCCTCAGCCGGCCTCGGCACGCACTTCGCGCGGCTTTTCGCCGCCGACGGTCATGACCTCGTGCTCATCGCCCGCCGACGCGACAGACTCGATCAGCTGGCCACCGAGCTGCGCCAGGCACACGGAATCCACACCATCGTCATCCCCGCCGACCTGACCGATCCCCAAGCACCGCTGCACGTCCACGAGGAACTCACCCGGACCGGCCTCGAGATTCAGTTCCTGGTCAACAACGCCGGATTCGGGACCAGCGGAACCTTCGCCGAGCTGGACCTCGCCCGCGAGCTGGAGCTCATCGAGCTCAACATCACGGCGCTCACGCACTTGACGGGCCTGATCTTGCCGGGAATGATCGCGCGCCGCAGTGGACGCATCCTCAACGTCGGCTCCGCGGCGGGATTCCTGCCGGGACCGTTCATGGCGACCTACTACGCCTCCAAGGCCTACGTGCTGAGCTTCACCGAGGCGCTCGCCCACGAGCTGCGCGGCACCGGCGTCACGGCCACAGTTCTCTGCCCCGGCCCGACAGCGACCGAGTTCGCGCACGTGGCCGGCACGGAAAGCTCTGCGCTGTTCAAAGGTGTCGCCGACGCGGGCAGGGTCGCGCTGTACGGCTACCGCGCGATGCATCGAGGCAAGACCATCGCAATCCCCGGCGTGGCCAACAAACTCTCTCTGCAAGCGCTACGCGTGAGCCCGCGCTCGATGATTCGCCTCTTTGCCGGCCGACTGAACAAGCCCTGACCGCCCCGGCGCCATCCGTGCCTGAGCCCACCTCAGCGGATGTCCGCGAAGGCTCCGGAGAACGTCGGGCAGATGTCGCGGCTGCGGCTCCAGGCCGGTCGGCGTTGCGCTGTCCTTAAGGTCACTGCGGCGGAGCGCTGGCGCAAAGACGACACCGAAGGCTGCGCGATAAGAGCACCGAGACGTGCGCGAATCAGGTAAGCTCAGGTGCGCAACTCAGACATCGGGCAGGATGGTCGTGTCACCAAGAGGAAGCTACCTCCCGAGGCTGGTCGATCGGGTCCTGCCACGCCTCCTCGCGACGTTTCCCGCGGTCCTGCTGACGGGTCCGCGAGCGACGGGCAAGACGACCACGGCCCTTCGGCATGCCGACACCGTGCTGCGCCTCGATCGCCGCGAGGAGGCCGAGGCGGTTCGCGCCGCCCCGGACGTCGCCCTGTCGACGTTGTCAGGCACGGTGCTGATCGATGAATGGCAGGAGGTTCCGGACGTCCTCGGGGCGGTGAAGCGATCCGTCGACGCCGGCACCGCACGCGCGAGGTTCCTGCTCACCGGCAGCGTCCGAGCGCCGCTGTCAACGGCGATGTGGCCGGGTACCGGACGTATCCTGCACCTGCGGATGTACCCGCTGACTGTCGCCGAGCTGACCGCGGTTGATCCCGGGCCGCAGCCGCAGGCACTTCAGCTACTGCGCAGCGGCCGTGCCGATGAGACTCGGGCACCGGCCGATCCGCCTGATCTGCTTGGTTACCTCAAGCTCGCGGTGCAGGGCGGCTACCCGCCGGTGGTCTCCCTCACCGAACCGGACCGACGGATATGGCTGCGTGGATATCTCGAGCAGGTGCTGCTCCGCGACACCGAGCTACTCGGCGAGCAGCGTGATCCGCGCCGGCTACGCCGGTTCGTCGAGACACTCGCGGCGAACACCGCGGGCCTCGTGGCCGACACCGAGATCGCCAGGGCGGCCGGCATCGACAGCCGAACCGCAGCCCGCTACCAGCGCCTGCTCGAGGATCTCGGAATCGTCGATGCCGTCCCGGCCTGGTTCACCAACCGGCTGAGCCGGCTCGTGAAGGGCCGCAAGCGCTACCTGGTCGACCCCGGCCTCGCGGGGGCGGTGCTTGGCGTCGACGCCACCGGGTTGTTGCGCCAGGGCGAGCTGATGGGCCGGCTTCTCGACACGTTCGTCGCCGCCCAGCTAAGGCCACTGATGGATCTCGACGGCAGCGGAGCACGCTTGCACCACCTCCGGCAGCGAGACGGGCGCTACGAGGTCGACCTGGTAGTCGAGTACCCCGACGGGCGGGTCATCGGGCTGGAGGTGAAGGCGACGGCCGGCCCGCGCGCGGATGACGCCCGGCATCTCGCCTGGATGCGCGACCAGCTCGGGGATCGGTTCGTCGCCGGGATCGTGCTGCACACTGGGCGGTTCGCCTACCCACTCGGGGACCGCATCCACGCCGCCCCGATCGCGGCTCTGTGGGGTCAGCCGTCGCCATAACCGCTGCCCACTCGGTATCACGACAGCCGGGCGGGACGATGCGGCGGCGCCGGCATGGTGATCGGCGATAGCCCGCAAAGGTGAGCAGAACCGGAGTCGTGAGCGTGTCGACTCAGGATCACAAATGGTGTCACGTCGATCATCAACACTAACAATGGACGACGTTCTCCCTCGTCAGACGTGGAGCCGGAGGTCGGACTCGAACCGACGACCTACCGCTTACAAGACGCGCCATCTACGTTGACCATGGCGGCTACCAGCGGCTTCAGTGTCTATGGTGATCGTTCTGGTGGCCACAGCGGCACCGGTGGACGTGAGTTCGCGTCACACGTGGTGTCACGCCGACCGCGCCCGCACGGTGACCTTCAGATGGATTCGCCCGGCGATCACAGCAGGGCTACGGCCAGCCCCCGCGCGCGGACATCGGCAGAAGAGGGCGTTGCACCTAGCAGTTTGCGCCGTTAGCTGAGATTCAGCAGAGCTAGAAGTGCTGGCCAGACGCGCAGGCCCAGCGCGGCATCAGCCTCGGCTGTGCCGCCCCGTGCCATCCACCTGCCCTGGCCGGTGATGCCGGTTCACCCGGCAGAGGCACCCAATGCCCGGCCGAGGTACTGGTGACGACCTCAGTACTCAACCCATGCATGGCCCGCCGAGCGCACACCTGGGTGGCGAACCAGTCCGAGGGCCAGACCAGACCGTTTCCTCCGGCGGTCAGCAGCACCCGGCCCTCGATGCGCTCAACCGGAATGGTCGCCTCGCGGACACGCGTGGCGAAAGTACGGAGGCTTTGCTCATACAAGCCGCGATATACGGGCTGTCCGCCGACCGAGGAGAGCACCCAGGTGTCGTCATAGGGCACAAATGGTTAGGGCACACCTCCCTCGGTCCACGACGAGCGACAGGTGGCCGTGTCAACTTGATCTGGCCCCGGCAGGGCGGCTTGAGTCGGCCCCACGAGTGGGCGAGAAAAGCGAATCGGTTCGTCGGTTCGCGTAGGTCATTCCAAGAAGGTCATGGATCTTGGTGAGGGTGTTGTCAGCGAGATCACGCGCTCGCGCGTTGCCGGCGTCGAGGACCGCGTCGATGTAGTCGGTGTCCTCGACGATGTCGGCCCGCCGTTGGCGTAGCGGTCGCAGTAGTTCGTTCACCGCTTCGGTCAGCAGGTGTTTGAGCTGTCCTGCGCCTGCGTTGCCTATCTCGTCGGCGAGGTGTCGGGGGTTATCACCGGTGGTGGCCGCAAGGAGGTCGAGCAGGTTGGCGATGGCCGGTCGGCCCGTCGGGTCGTAGGTGATTTGGCGTTCGCTGTCCGTTGGCGCGCGGCGGATGAGCGCGGCGGTGTGATCCTCGGTTGCTTGCAGAGCTATGCCGTTGCCGCTCGTTTTGCTCATCTTCTTGCCGTCCAGTCCGGCCAGCATCGGGCTGGCGGTGAGCAGGGCGTCCGGCTCCGGGAAGAGCGGCGACTCCGCGGCGTATCGCTCGTTGAATCGCCGGGCGATGAGGCGTGTGGTCTCCAGGTGCGGAAGTTGATCCAGGCCGACGGCGACGAGGTTGGCCTGGCAGAACAGGATGTCGGCGGCTTGGTGGACGGGGTAGGTGAGCATCAGGCCGGTCGGGGGTTTGCCGGTGGCCTCGGTCTCGGCTTTGACGGTCGGGTTGCGGTGCAGTTCGGCGTCGCTGACGAGGCTGAGGAACGGCAGCACGAGTTCGTTTAGGGAGGGGACCGCACTGTGGGTGAAGATCGTCGAGCGGTCGGGGTCGATGCCGGCGGCGAGGTAGTCGGCGACGACGCCGCGGACGGTGGCCGGGAGTTGGTGGCCTGCTTGCCGGTCGATCATCACTTGGTAGTCCGCGATGAGCACGATGACCTCGACTCCGAGGTTTTGAAGTCGGACGCGGTTCGCGAGTGTGCCGCGGTAGTGGCCGATGTGGAGTGGGCCGGTTGGGCGGTCGCCGGTCAGGACCCGGAACGTGCCGGGGTCTTGCAGGATCTGGTGCTCGAGGGTGCTGCTGCGCTCGAGTGCTGCTTGCTGGGACGGCGTGCGGTCAGGCATTGGGGGTCTCCTTGGTGGGAGGCCGACCTGTCGTGGCTGCCGAGCCGCAGTGCCGGTCCGGGGAGGGCTGCCGCGAGAGGGCAGCCCAGGACGTGGATGGTCAGGGTCGCCGCTCGGGCGACCACCACCAGCTCACGAGGATTCGGGACATGTGGAAGATCGTGCCCCAGGGTGTGCGCGGGCCGCAAGCGAGCACTGTGATCGCAGATGAGTAGGTCGACGCGGCCGTAGCGGGCGATGGTTTTGGACAGATGCTTGTCGTCGGCGGCCTCGACTAGCTCGTTGACCAGCTTGGAGGCCAGGACGTAGCGGACCGAGTGCCCAGCCTGGGAGGCGGCGGTCCCGAGGGCGATGAGCAGGTGTGTCTTCCCGGTGCCAGAGTCGCCGATCAGGCAGAGCGGCTGCCCGGCCTTCACCCATGCGCAGCCAGCAAGTTGGTGGACGACCGCCGCCGGGACGTTGGGGTTGGCGGCGAAGTCGAACTCGTCGACCCGCTTGTCGCGGGGGAACGGTCTGACTCAACAGAGGATTGATCGCCTACCGGAGCTTGAAGTCGGCGTGTCGTCCACGGTCTTCCCGCTCGAGTCGTCGGAGGAAAGGTCAACGGCCTGGTCATTATCGGGATCGATCCGCACAAGCGCACTCACACCGCGAGTGTGATGCAGCCCGACACCAGCAGGGTGCTGGCGACGATGCAGATTGGCGCCTCGCTGAGCGGTACCGCCGGTTGCTTACGTGGACAGCTGGCTTCGACCAGCGACGGTGGGCGGTGGAAAACGCCCGTGGTCTGGGTCGCATCTCGCTCAATGACTCGTCGCCCGCGGTGAGGCGGTCGGGGACGTGCCCTCGACCACCGGCAGCTCAACGACCAGAGCCTGGCCGGGTTCGCGGGGCTGCGGTGTGGTGGCGCCAGCGGCCAGGATCGAGCGCACATCCGCGGCCCGCCAGCGCCCGAACGCCGTCGCTCGGGTCAGCGCGGCGAGCAGCGCGTCGCGGCCATGTGCGGCGTCCAGGGCGAGCAGTTCGGAAAGCTCCGGTCCCAGGCGGGTGTGCCGGGCCGCGGCCGACCCGGTCAGGAACGCCTGCGCGACCGGGCCCAACGCGTGGCCCGCCGTAATGGTCGTCCGGTGCACGGCTCGATGACCAGCAGCGGGCCCTCGTCGCAGCGCAACTCCACAGTGGAGGAGATCAGCCGGGTCGGGACCGAGTAGAGGGCCGAGCCGAACCGCAGACACGAGAGCCGATCCACCTTCCGCGTCGTCGCGGTGCGACCTGGCAGTGCCGGGCGTAGCGACGGTAAAGCATTGCGGCGACCTCGGCAGCGGATGATGGATCGGGATCGCGCCGCTCGAACGCCGGCGGCTTGGGCGAGCGCGGCTTCGTTGTTGCTGAGGTAGCGCCAGCGCACGGCACGGTCCAGCGCGGCTCGAATGATGAAATGGACCTGTCGCACCGTGGACGCGGACAGCGGCCTGCAGTCGTGGTCCTTTGCCCGTCCGCTGCACAGTTTATTGCGGCCGCGAAGCCGGGCGTAAAAGCGTTCCAGCAGCTCGGCGTCGAGCTTGGCTGCGAGCATCGAGCCGAAGGTCGGGCAGATGTAGAGGCGGATCAGGCCCTGGTAGCGCCGCGGGTGGTGTCCTACAGCACTACCGTCACGAGCCGGCCGCGATCGTCCGACTCTCTCGGATCGCACCGTCCTGCCCGTGGATTACTAACTCGCCGCCGCCCTCGTTGGCGATGATCTGCCGGGCACGCTCAATTGCTTCAGCCTGCGTTTCCGTGGTGGCACTCGCCTGCTGTGCGCCTTCCTTCACGACCCGCCAGCCCGTTTCCCCAGGCACCACATGCCGATTACCCATCACCACTGCCCTCTTCACTCCGGCTCGTTCCAACGTGTTGGCCACAAGGGTGCAAGTAGCGGTCCGGCGCACCCTGCCGAGAAGAATTCTACTCAGATGTTACGAAGTATGCGCGGGCTCCGCGTCGGGATAACGCCGGGCGCCAGAACATGACATGGTCGCGATCCCACCCGCGATTCTCACCAAGAGGGCTACGCTGCTCCCGGGATTTTGCCCGGTACCGGTGGCCCAGGGTCGGGTAGCCGGAGGGAGTTTCGCCCTCCGGCTCCCACAGATCCCGGCGTGACTCTCCTGTCACCGGGCTCTTGTCATCCTGGTCACCAGGCGGTCGTGACCCATTGCCAGTGCCGGAAGAGGCGGGGGTACCCGAGGGTGATCTCCCGGAGCTTGCGGCGGGCGGGGCGGGTCGCGTCATAGCGCCGGTATTTGTTGCGGATCCAGCGCACCAGGTAGGCGTTGATGCGCGCCAGGAGGGGATACAGCGCCGACGGGTAGAACCTCCCGTAGTACTGCATCCAGCCCGCGACGACCGGGTTGTCGCGCGGGCCACCTCGCCGAAGGTGTGGTAGATCCAGCGGTGCAGCCGCCAGCGGCGGACATGCGTGCTGATCTTCTTCAGGGCTTGTTTGCTGATCGCGGGCAGGAACGCCAGGAACGTCGCACCGTGGCGGTCCTGCGCCGGAGGTGGCCGGAAGGTGTAGCCGAGGAAGGTGAACGAGGTCCGCTGGTAGTTCAGCGCCACATCACGATTACCAGAGCGGCGCCAATCAGAGCGGTTCGCATGGCACGGTGCAGGAAGACCCGAGCTTGGCCCACCGGGCGCCGGCAGCGACGTGGATCAACTCCTGAGCGGCTCGCCGCGCCTCGGGATCCCCGGGTTTCATCTAGTGGAATCTGGAGCCTGTGGTCGGACTCGAACCGACGACCTACCGCTTACAAGGCGCCAAATCCACGTCGACCACGGCTTCTATCAGCGATTTCAAGTGCCTGTGGTGATCGTGTCGGTCACCACAGCGGCTCCGGTGGACATGAGTTCGCGTCACATGTGATGTCACGCCGGCCGCGCCGGTGCCGTGATCTTCAGGTCAACCTTGACTCACCTACGCGGCCTGTGCCGTAGAGGGATCCTCGGTCGGCACTCGCCACCGCTCGCTTGTCAGTGGCGAGGTCCCACCTACCGGTTCAGGGCGTGCAGCCAGACCGATCGCACACATCGGTCGAACACCGTGCGGCTGTCATACTCGCTCCGTGGGTGATGTTGCTGGTGGGGACGGGTTTCCGGTTGACGGAGCTGGTCGCGGCGCTGTCGCTGGCCACCGACCTGGGCACGGGTCAGCCGATCGAGCACGCGTTGCGCACCTGCACGCTGTCGACGTCGCTGGCGGGCGAGCTGGGGCTTGACGCGGCGAGTACCGCGGACATCTACCACGTTGCGCTGTTGCGTTTCCTGGGTTGCACCGCCGACGCGCCGGAGACCGCGCTGCTCGCCGGCGGCGACAACATCGCGTTCCTGTCAGCGATGGCATCGGTCATCATGGGCAGCACCGGGGAGACGGTCGCGACCCTGGTGCGCAGCGTCGGTCGGGGCCGATCCGCGGTGCGCCGGATCCGGCTGGTGGCCGGGGCGCTGAGCGACCCGAACGGGGCGGCGCGCTCGCTTTCTGCGCACTGCGAGGTGGGGGCACGATTGGCAGTCCGGCTCGGCCTGGGTGATGGGGTCGTCGACGCCCTGGCGCACGCGTACGAGCGGTGGGATGGCCGCGGCTTTCCGGACGGCCTGGCCGGCGAGGCGATCCCGGTCGCGGTCCGGGTGGTCGTGGTGGCTCGGGACGCGGTGCTGTGGCAGCGGCTGGGCGGGTGGGAGGCGGCGGTCGAGGTGCTCGGGCGGCGGCGCGGTCGCGCCTACGACCCCGGGGTGGTGGACGCGCTGCGCGCGGTCAAGGTACCCGACGCTGACGGCGGGTCGGTGTGGGAGGACGTGCTGGCGGCGGAGCCGGAGCCGGTCCGCCGGGTCGGGCCGGTGGCGCTCGACCGGGCGCTGGGCGCGGTGGGACTTCGCGGACCTGCGGTCGAGGTGGACCAGGGGCCGCTCGACTCGGGTCGCCGAGGTGGCGCAGGCAGCGGTGCGAACCTGCGGGCTGCCACCGCGGGAGGTGACCGCGCTGCGGCACGCCGCGCTGGTGGCCGACGTCGGCGCGGTGGGGGTGCCGGCCGGCGTGTGGGAGGGCCCTGGACCGCTGGGGGTGGAGGCGACGGAGAAGGTCCGGCTGCACCCGTACCTGTCTGAGCGCGTGCTGGGCCGCTGCGCAGGGCTACGCCCGGTGGCCGTGCTCGCCGGGGCGCACCACGAGCGGCTCGACGGGTCCGGCTATCACCGCGGCTCGACCGGCGCGCAGTTACCG
>JBOHGX010000244.1:0-3102 GCA_050700255.1 Pseudonocardiaceae bacterium | reverse complement strand
GCCCGCATATCGGAGGCGATCGATTCGGGCCGCTTACGGACCCCTGCCGACCTGCTGGTGGTGATCCTTGCTCTTGTGGCGCACAAGCAGCAGACGGTGACTCGTATCGCACACGAGTTGAACGAGTCCGAGGACCGGGTCCGGAAACATTTGGACTTCCTGGTGGGGGCAGGGTTCATGACCTCGTCCCTACAGCTCACCGCGGCGGGACGCGCCGAGCTCCAGGCTGCCAGGCGTTTGGACCGAGTAGCGACGTCCCGTCTCGAAGGGTCCGATGAGCCGTACTACCCTCAGCGCCTGAGGTGAGGAGACCGGTGGGACACCTAGTGATGCCGGTGCATTGCATCGGCCCGTTGAGTCGCAAGGCTCAACGGTTACGGCTGACCGTGACCGGCGGACGAGCTCACGCTACGCGTGGCCGGGCGAACCCCTCTGCCGACGAGGGCTGGGGGAGGCGTCCGCCCCGCCTGTCGGGATCGCACCAAAGTAGATGAACCGCTCGTCTCCTCACCTCTACCGACAATCTGGACTCGCGGCCGGCCTCGATGAGGCATCCTTGGACCGGGCGGTCGCACGGATGGCACACACGGAGATTCACGACGCGCTACCGATTCTCAGTCTCAAGCACTTGGCACACCTCAGCGGCGCGCCTTACCTGTACCTGCGTGACATCGTCGCACGGGCTGTCGATCCGTACACCGACATCGTCCTGTCCAAGAAATCGGGGGGCACACGTCCGATCTCGGCCCCCGAGCCGATGCTGATGGACGTGCAACGGGTCGTATTGAAGCGTGCCCTTCGCAGGTTTCCGCAGCATCCGGCCAGCTTCGCCTACCGGGAAGGCCGATCCATCGTCGATTGCGCGTGGCGTCATGCCGGTGCGCGGTGGCTGGTCAAGCTCGACCTGCACGACTTCTTCGGGCGGGTCTCGGAGAGACAGGTGTACCGCGTCTTCGAAGGGCGGGGCTACTCCTCATTGGTGTCTCTGGAACTCGCACGGACTTGTACCCGCGTTGACCATAGCTGGGTGCATCGAGTAGGTGACATCCGCTACACGGCGATCCCGTCGTATGCGGTCGATGCCTTGGGGCATCTCCCGCAAGGCGGACCGACCAGTGGAGCACTTGCCAATGCGGTGGCGACGCCAATGGATCACGTGCTGGCCGACTTGGCCGAAGGGCAGAGGTTCGTCTACACACGGTACTCGGACGACCTGGTGTTCTCGAGTGACGGCGAGTTCCACCGGGAGAAAGCTGTCGCACTCATCGGTGAAGTCGCTAAGGTGGTGAAGGCGCAGGGCTTCGTGTTGCACAGAAGGAAGACGCGAGTGATCCCGCCGGGAGCTCGGCACGTGGTGTTGGGGCTGCTGGTCGACCGAAACTCGGTCCGCCTGACGCCAGAGTTCCGGCGTCGTATCCAGGTCCACCTCCGCGGCGTCCGAAAGTTCGGTCTGCAGCCGCACGCGGAACATCGTGGTTTTCGGTCGGTGTTTTCTTTTGTCAGCCATGTGGACGGTGCGTTGGCCTTCGCGATGGACGTGGACCCGGAGTGGGCACGGCAGATGACCAATGCGTGGCGACAGGTACTCACTGCGCGGGGTTTCCCGCTCTGACAGAGGCGGCAAGAAATAGCAGGCGGGGCGGCGGGAGGAGGGGCTGGACGCGGTCACCAAAACCAGTCGAGATCCGACGTCGACTGGCTGAAAGCTGAAGCACACCAACTGTCAGCGCGCTTAACGGGCCCTTCGCCTTTGAGCATGGCGCGTAAACTGTAGGACACGATCTTTAGGCTGAGTCCGGAGACGGGCCTGGGGAGTCATGATCCGTGGTGTTCACAGACACGGAGATTGAATCACCCCGGCGAGTCCGGAGACTCCAACCTTTGGAAAAGATGGAGTCATGCAGGGAACGGCGTGGGGGTATCCCGCTGAGTTGCGGGAGCGGGCGGTGCGGCTGGTTGCCGAGTCGCTGCCTCGGCGTGGCGTCACCAATCAAGCGGAGTACCACACACGGTTAGCGGACGGTCGCCCCGAGGGCCATGACGCGGCGGCGTTGGCGTGCTGAGCCAATCTGTGCGGCGAGTCGGGTGGCGTGATGGGCGTGGGTGCGTGCTTCGTTCCTGTCGCCGGTGGCCGCGAGGGCGGTTGCCAGGTCGACGCGGAGTGCCGTCTCAGCGCGGACGAACGATGGGTCGAGCCTGTTGAGGGCGTCGGTGAGGATGGCGGTGGCGTCGGGGTCGCCGAAGCGGGCGAGTGCGTGGCCGCGCCAGCGGGCGAGGTGGACGGTGTCGAGTGCGACGTAAGGGCGCTCGTCGGTCGGGTCGTCGGGTAGCAGTTGGGCTGCTTGATCGAAGGCGTGCAGGCTGGCGGTGCGGTCTGTGTGGGCGGCGAGGGCTTCGCCGTGCGCGGCGGCCAGCCATGCCCGCAGGACCCGGGGCGCGGTTGCGTCCGCGCGATGTCGGGCGCTGCCGAGAAGATCTACAGCATCACTGGTTGCTCCGGCATCGATGAGGACGAATGCCTGTTCGGCGGCGGCGTGAGATTCGTGTGCGATGGAGTCAGATTGTGCTGCGGTGGAGCGGGATTGTTCGTAGTGCTGCCATGAATCGCTGATGTCGCCGAGGTCGAGTGCTTCCCATCCGGCGAGGGTGTGCATTTCGGAGAGTAGCGCGGCGAGTGGTTCGCGGGTGCCGGGAGCAAGACTGTGTGCGGTCAGCCGCTCGACTTGGCGGATTTTGGTCTTGAGTTCGTCTCGGAAGACGATGGCGCCGAGTTGCCGGTCGAGCCGGCGGATAGTGTCGAGTTGGTGGTGTAGCAGCATAATAGTCGACCGATCCACGCGGCGAGCGGCGTCGAGTAACTGGCGCAGTTCGGCAGTGGGGTTTTCGTGCTCTTTCGCCGTCGTGGTCTTCGGTGGCGCGAGGAGAGCGGCAATGGGTTCGCCGAGGAGGCGTTCGAGTAGCCGCACGGTGGCCGGCCGAAGGGCGCCGAGCGGCCGGCCGCTGACGAGTCGCTGAAGGTGACGCAGGCTCAGCGTTCCCGGCTCGTGGTTGTCCCGGGCGAAGGCTTCGGCGTGCTGGACGAACTCCTCGAAGGTCATGCAT
>JBOHGX010000243.1:0-4407 GCA_050700255.1 Pseudonocardiaceae bacterium | reverse complement strand
GGTGGCCTGGCCGTCGCCGACCAGGGTTACGTGTTGCGTCCAAGGACCACGCGGTTCACCGCCGGGGAAACCAGGGATTTCCTTTTCACCATCTTCACCGCCAACGGCAAGCCGGTTACCGACTTCACGCGCAACTCAGACCAGCGGATGAACCTTGTCGTTGTGCGCCGGGACATGAGTGGCTACCAGCATCTGCACCCCATCATGGCCCCCGACGGCACCTGGAGTGTGCCGCTGCAGCTCGACACGTCGGGCAGCTACCGCGCCTTCGCCGAGTTCCTACCAGGGTCGGCCACGGCACCGGTCATTCTCGGTGTGGATCTCGACGCACCGGGTCTGGTCGAGCCCGGACCCATACCGAAGATGTCGTCGAGCGCCAAGGTCGGCGAGTACACCGTGATCGGGACCGGTGACCTAATCGCTGGCTCTGTGTCGCAGGTGTGGATGCATGTCATTCGCGACGACGTGCCGGTCACAGACCTCGACACTTACCTCGGGCATGCCGGGCGTTTGGTGATCCTGCGCGAAGGCGACCTGGCTTACCTGCGCGTAAGTCCCATTGCCGGTCCCCGTCTGGATACTACGATCGGTTTCGAGGTCGAGGTGCCCAGCGCCGGTTTCTACCGGATGTTCCTACAATTCCAGCACCATGGCCGGGTGCGGACCGCGGAATTCACCGTGCTAGCGAGGTGACATGGCGACCGTCCGCGACCGCAGCGCCGGCACGGTAACCGGACCTGGCGAACCCGCACATCAGGTCGAACTAGCGATCAGCGGTATGACCTGCGCGTCCTGCGCAGCGCGGATCGAACGCAAGCTCAACCGGCTCGACGGGGTGCATGCGAGCGTCAACTACGCCACCGGAAAGGCGCGGGTCGGTTACGCCAACGGCATCACGGCTGAAGACCTTGTGGCCACTGTGGCGCGTACTGGCTACACCGCCGCGCTGGTCCACACTGAGGCAGGCCAGCCCGAACCCAGCGAGCAGATCGACGGGATCCACGTCCTGCGCACGCGGTTGGCAGGCAGTGCCGGACTCGCCATCCCGGTGATTGCCATGGCGATGGTGCCTACCCTGCAATTCCCTGGTTGGCAGTGGCTGTCGCTGCTGCTGGCTGTGCCGGTGGCTGGGTGGGGGGCGCTGCCCTTCCACCGCGCCGCCTGTCGCAACCTGCAGCACGGTGCGGTCACCATGGACACGCTGGTCTCGATCGGTGTGCTGGCGGCGTTTCTGTGGAGCTGCTACGCGATGATCTTCGGCAGTGCCGGCACCCCAGGCCTGCGGCACGAATTCGGCTTGTCCGTGCACCAGGGTGCCGGTGACGTTCAGATCTATTTCGAGGTCTCGGCGGGAATCACGGTGTTCCTGCTGGCCGGTCGCTACTTCGAGGCGCGCGCCAAGAGACGCGCGGGTTCGGCCCTGCGCGCATTACTGGACATCGGTGCGCGGGAGGTCTCGGTGTTGCGGGATGGGCGGGAGACGCGCGTCCCCGTCGACCAGCTCATCGTTGGCGACGAGTTCATGGCCCGCCCGGGAGAAAAGATCGCCACCGACGGCAAGGTGGTGGAGGGCACTTCCGCCGTCGACGAGAGCATGCTCACCGGCGAGTCGGTCCCGATCGAGGTCCACCCGGGCTCAGCGGTGATCGGCGGGACGGTGAACGTCTCCGGTCGGCTACGGGTGCGGGCCAACCGGGTTGGTGCGGACACCCGGATGGCCCAAATGGCGCGGCTGGTGGAGGACGCACAGAACGGCAAGGCGCGGGTGCAGCGGCTGGCCGACCGGGTCTCGGCGGTGTTCGTGCCGGTCGTGATCGTGTTCGCCCTGGCCACCCTCGATTTCTGGCTGATCACCGGGGCCTCGACGGCGACCGCGTTCGCTGCGGCGATCGCGGTGCTGATCATTGCCTGCCCGTGCGCACTCGGACTGGCCACCCCGACTGCGCTGCTGGTTGGCACCGGTCGTGGCGCGCAGCTAGGCATCCTGATCAAGGGCCCTGAGGTGTTGGAGTCCACCCGGCGGGTGGACACCATGCTGCTGGACCAGACCGGCACCATCACCACCGGCCCCATGACCCTGATTGACGTGCTCGCCGCCGATGGCGCCAACGCCGACGAGGTGCTACGCCGGGCCGCTGCCGTGGGGGACGCCTCCGAGCACCCCGTTGCCACCGCGATCGCCGACGGTGGCCGAAGGCGGCTGGCAGGGTTGCCGGTCGTGAGCGATTTCCGCTCGTCGCAGGGGTTGGGTGTGCAGGGCGTGGTGGACGACACCGTGGTGCTGCTCGGCCGGCCGGTCTGGCTAGCCCAACAGTGGTCACTGCAGCTGCCTTCCGCGATGATGACGGCGTCGAAGCAAGCCGAACAGGATGGCCGTACCGTCGTCGCGGTGGCCTGGGACGGCCAGGTGCGTGGCTTGCTCGCGGTGGCCGACATGGTCAAGCCAAGCAGCGCCGAAGCGGTGCGCCGGTTGCGCCAGCTGGGGCTGGCTCCGGTATTGATCACCGGCGACAACGAGACCGTCGCCGGCTCAGTGGCCGCCGGGGTCGGGATCGACACGGTGATCGCCGGGGTGCTTCCCGACGGGAAGGTCGAACAGGTGCGCCGGCTACAGCGGGAAGGCCGGGTCGTGGCCATGGTCGGCGACGGGATCAACGATGCCGCCG
The DNA here is from genome assembly GCA_050700255.1 of Pseudonocardiaceae bacterium. GTDB lineage: Bacteria > Actinomycetota > Actinomycetes > Mycobacteriales > Pseudonocardiaceae. Next base: position 1,741 of record JBOHGX010000243.1, on the reverse strand, counting down.
CGCTGGCTCAGGCCGACTTGGGGTTGGCCATGGGTACCGGCACCGACGCCGCGATCGAGGCCAGCGACCTCACCCTTATCCGCGACGACCTGCTGGTGGTCGCGGATGCGATCCGGCTGTCCAGGCGCACCCTGCGCACCATCAAGGGAAACCTGTGCTGGGCTTTCGGTTACAACGTCGCCGCGCTTCCGCTGGCCGCGGCTGGGTTGCTCAACCCCATGATCGCCGGAGCCGCCATGGCGTTTTCCTCGGTGTTCGTGGTGTCCAACAGCCTGCGGTTGCGCCGCTTCCGCCCGCTCTAGGGCTCGCGAAGCGATTACTTCTACTCGCTCGGGCGTGTCGTGGGTTGGCGGGTCCTGGCCGCAATCGGGTAATTCCAGCCCCCCGAACGTCGGGTATTTGTACCGCAGCCTTGACTCTACCCACGCAGGCGCAGGTGCAGGAATGCCGATGGGTACCCGCGTATTACGCGAGGAGGAGTAATGGAGCTTGTGGTGCTCAGCAGCGACTCGAACACCTGCAACGGGTGCGACCGGGTGATCCTCGCGGACAATCGCGTTGTCGTACAGGGCGTGACCGTGCTCAGGCACCCGGATTTCACGTCGGTCTCCGTTCCGGAAGGGGAGACGTTGACTGCGATCTCGGCGCGAATCTTCCTCGAGGCCGCTCGCGAGCTGGAACGGAGGATATCGGGGCGGAGGCTGATGCGTTGCTGCACCGGATTCGCGATGGCCTGCTCCGCGTGCAGTACGAGCGCTGAGAACCACTGCCCTTGCAAAAGTCATCTGACGGACCACCGCGTGCGCCGCACAGGGATAAACTCGGGACTTAACCCTGCCCATGCCAGGTGGCCACGATTGACGGGTACCCGGTTAACCCGTCGCAGTACGAGGGAGTCCGCATGATTGCCATTCTGGGCGACGATCCGTTGTCCTCGGTTGGGGTGCTGCGCTCACGTCGAACAGGTGGGTCGAGCAGTGCGATCAGCGACCCGGCAACCCGGCCGCTGGCGTTATGTGGTGTCCAACCAGCGGCGGATCACGACCTGCCGGAGTACGTGTATGACCCGTGTCGGCAGATTGCCACTGATCTCGCTGGTCATCCGTTGGGACCGAGCCTGAAGAAGGATTGGACCAGCACGGAGGGGACGCACACCGACGGCGACGGCGGCGATAACGAAAGCTGGGGCTGGGAAGAGGTGTAACGGGGTGACCGTGCTCATCCTCGCCCAGGAGTTCGACCCGACGGCCGACGCGGTAGTGGAGGCTCTGGCGCAGCGCCACGTACCGGTTTTCCGCACCGACCTGAGCGATTTCCCGATCCGGTTGCGGCTGGACGCCCAGTTGCTGGATGGACGGTGGTCAGGCCGATTATGGACCGACTATCGTGAAATAGAGCTGGGCGAGGTGCGGTCGATCTGGAATCGCAACCCGTCCACCTACGTCTTTCCGGCGTCCATGACCGCCGCTGAGCAGGATTTTGCCTACCGGGAAGCCAAGCTGGGATTTGGTGGGGTGCTGGCCTCGCTGGACGTGTTGTGGGCCAATCATCCGAATCGGTGCGCGGACGCGATCTTTAAGCCCTACCAGTGGAAAGTGGCCGCTGAGTGCGGTTTGCTCGTCGCCGATACGGTGATCACCAACGATGCGGCCTCAGCGCTGCGTTTCGTGGATCGGCAGGATGCCACGATCACCAAGGCGTTGGGACCGTCCGGGATCACCGAGGACGGCCAGGTGAAGGT
>JBOHGX010000242.1:0-13552 GCA_050700255.1 Pseudonocardiaceae bacterium | reverse complement strand
CCGCGCTCACAGCCACCGCATCAAACACACCACCGACCACGGTCAACTCCACAACGGCCCACCAAAGATCCACATCTTCAAGGTCCCATGCCTAACTTAACGGCATTGGGCCAGAGACAGCGCCTCTCGTTGGCTCGGGCGATCTTGAAGAGCGCGCCCATCCTCATCCTCGACGAGGCGACGTCGGCCCTAGATAACGAGACAGAGGCGGCCATCCAACGCGCCCTCAAGGACTTCGTCAGCGACCGAACGCTGCTCATCATTGCGCATCGTCTGTCGACGATCCGTCATGCCGACTGGATCTATGTGATGGGCAGGGACGGTACGGCCGTCGAAGGAGGAACCCATCACGAGTTGCTAGAGCGCGAGGGTGTGTACGCGGCCACGTGGCGCCTGCAGACCGGCGAGACGAACTCATGATCCAGGAGCGGACGAGGGACCTTTCGAGCTGGGTTGTGGGAGCGTCCACTGCAGCATCTCGCCAAACACAAGCCCGCGCCTCCTGCCATTACTACCGCCGCGGCGACCAACACTCATAAGTGTCGCTGCAGTACCGCTCGGCGCCGATGCCGCGTTTGAGGAACTACAGCGCGAGCCGCTGCAGCGGATAGTTTGTGATGTGCCCGATGGGTTCGGCTAGGTGCCGGCTGGGAAATCGGTGGATCTGCTTACGTCAGTCCATTTTTCGGCTTCCGCGGCGCGAGCCTTGGAGGCCTCCTCGGCCAGTTCGACGGCGTCCGAGCCAAGCAGGAGGCGAAGCGGCGGCTCGTCGAGGCGGACGATGTCAGTGATGACCTTCGCCGCGCGGGCCGGGTCGCCCGGTTGTTTGCCGTCGCTGGATTCGAGATAGCGGATCATCCCGCCGACCGTTTGCTCGTAATCCTCGCTGACCGGTGCGATACGCATTGACGAGCCGGCCCAGTCGGTGCGGAACCCAGCGGGCTCGATGATGGTGACCTTGACGCCAAAGGGCTTCACCTCGTTGTTGAGGACCTCGGAAAAGCCTTCGACGGCGAATTTCGCGGTCTGGTAGGCGCCAAGTCCGGGCGTGCCACCGACGCGTCCACCGATGGAGGAGAACTGGAGGAAGTGGCCCGAGCGTTGCGTGCGCAGTACCGGCAGCGCGGCCTTAGTAACGTTGACAACGCCGAAGAGGTTGGTTTCGATCTGGGCGCGGAAGTCGTCGTCCGGGGTGTCCTCAATGGACGAGGTGTTGGCGTAGCCGGCGTTGTTCACCACAACATCGAGTGCTCCGAACTCATCGACGGCTGTCTGGACGGCTGCGCGGGCGGCTGCGGCGTCGGTGACGTCGAGCGCGACCGCGCGGACGCGGCCACCGTGCTCCCGCACGAGGTCCTCGAGTTGCGCCGGGCACCGGGCGGTGGCAACCACCCGGTCCCCGCTGTCAAGCACAGCCTTGGCTAGTTCCCGCCCGAAACCCCGGGAGCTGCCGGTGATAAGCCAAGTCTTTGTCATGAGTAGTTCCTTCGGTATCGGCTCTTGATCGCCGGTGCGCTCACCGGAGCTGAGCAGCCGCGTCTTTTTCGACAGCTCGAGACTTTATTCCAGCTCTTGGTCGAGCCATATCCACACACTGCGGCCCGCCGCAAGGCCAGCAGGGACTGTGGCACTGGCCGAGTGCAGGCAGACGCACCGGGTGGTGGATGCTGTGATCAGATGACGAGGCCGTGCGATCGCCCAGCATTTCAGACGCCGGAGCACACAACCGACCAAACCTGGATCGAAAGCCTCAACGGACACTTCAGTGTCGAGTAGCCTCACCTACTCGCCATCCGTGACCCCGCCGCCCTGCGCACCGAGCTGAGACTGCCAGGGCGCACTACAAGGGGTTAGGCTCCACCAGGGCATCGGGTATATCTCCCCAAACGACGAGCACGAAGGACGAGGCGAAGCCATCCGCAAGGCCCGGCAAGCACGGCTCGGAAACCTCCCGCCTACGCCGGCTTGGCCGGTATCGCCAGCACCGGCAGCATCAACCGTCAAGGAGCCCGACGAGGATGTCCCGAGTTACGTGGACTTCGGTGGCGGTCCGGTGATCATCAGGCTGCGTTGACGGTGTCAGCATGGCCGGTCGCACCGACGGTTTACAATCTCACCGTGTATCGATGACTAAGGTCAAACAAAAGCCAGAGAAGTGTCGAATCTGGTCGGAGGCGGGACCCCTACCAGCGGGAATGCGCTCGTTTTGGCTGGTAGCAGCAACCTTCATGACACCCCGATACCCTCGACGTGCCAAATACCCAACAACCTGACAGTGCCCATTAAACTAGAGCGTCCAGGAAGTGCATACGCCTGGGTCGAGTGGCAGCGGGATTCCTAAGCTGCAGTCGATGGAAATTTGTCCGGTAGCAAGATGTTATGCTTGATTCGGGGAACACAGCGCTTCAAACTGTCACCGCGGCCGGCGAGTAGTCTGAATGCCGTGGGGCGCAGTCGAAGCTCGATCGCTTGCATCCGGCTTAGGTTGTCAAACGAACGTAGTCGTTGGCGCAAACTGATATCGGCGAATAGTTCTTCCGCTCCTACGAACAGCGCGCTGTTGTTCTCTGTGCCGCCGAGGTCGACAAACTTGGCGGCGCCGTCGAAGTAAACCCGATCTGCCGCCACCCATTCTATATCCACGCCTTTGAACAGCGCGGGTACGTCGGTGAACCGCATCGGCTGGACGATAGGATTGAGGTAAGCGTCTGCGTCGAATACGTCCTGCTCGGCTGTACTGAGCTCGGGCTCAGCCTGGTCTGCCGGCAAGCCATATTGGGTCGAGGGGAGCGTGAGCCTAAGCGCGTGCACCGTTTCCATGGCCGACTTACCTTCGTCGATCGACGTAAATAGCAGTGCCAGTTCCCTGTCCAGCATGCGGCCATGCTCGCCCAGCGCATTGTAGAGCCACAAATGTAATAGGCCCTCGTCGGCTAGGCGCTCACCGAGCCAACGTAGTCCGGCCCGTGGATCGGGCATTATGTTCAGGACTCCGAAACAGGTGATTAGGTCAAATTTCTTCGGGAGATCCAGGTCCGGGATGCTGCCCTGGACGAACTCGACGTTGTCCGCTCCGTGGTATTCGGCGAGACGTCGCGCGATATCGAGGGAACGCTGACAAGCATCCAAGCCGATAAAATATGCTTTGGGATACCGCAGGGCGAGCGCCACCAAGACGTGCCCGGTGCCACAGCCTGCGTCGAGCATCTGCCACCCGTCAAGGCAGTTGCCACCTACGAGGAAGGGCATTTGATTTGCGACCACCTCAACCAGTGGTGTACCTACCTCCGGGGAGGGGAAAGGAAACATCTCGTAGAGCCGCGCAACTTCACTCGTCATAACAGAGCCCCTGTTCTCTCGAAGCGACGGGAACAGCACGTGTGGTGATGGGCCGCGCCGTCGATCTGCCGCAAGCTCAGCGGGAAGCAGTGATACAGCCACACACAGTACACGGTTGATCATGGAATCCACATCCAAAAACGCATAGGAATCCGCGCCCGGCAACAGCGGACGCGCTCAGCGCTAACCAGCCAGTGCCTCCCGGACCACCGCGTCGAGTTGGCGCGCATTCCACCAGGTGAACCTGCGAAGAAACCTACCCAACGTCGACGGTGCCCGGATACCACCGAACGGCCCCAGCAACGCCCCATTGCGGACCACACCCAGATCATCCATCGAGTGCCCGCCGGCCACCATACCCGCCACAATGAGTGACCTTCGCTCCCGGGTTCGCCCCGGCACTCCTCACGCAGCACGGAAGCCGAACCCGCCGCTCAGCCGTCCCATGCAACCCAGCACGCTGCGCCAGCCGCAACACCAGCACCACACCAGCACACGACACCAGATTCGGTTCATCGAACTCGCTGACACCGCCCCGGCAGTATGACGAGCTCGCACCTCGTAGATGCCCTTCGGACTCGGCTAGATGAACTCTAGACGGGCTCTAGACGAGTCACGTCATCCCAGCTCGAAGGGCATCTACCGCTTTCCGACATCCCCACATCGCAATCTCACCGGTGGATCGAGGCTGAGATCAGCCCACCACGCCGCATCGACCTCGAAATCCGACCGTGAACACATGATCAATTTAAGCCGCTCCGTCATAAACGATCATGATCAAGCCGCCACGGAACGGCAGCAGAGCCACATCGAGGTTAGACCGGGAGGGTGTCGAGTCGTCGCGGGCCGTGAAATGCAGATATCGAACTTCACCCAGAGGTGCACAGTTCGCCACGTACCGGTGGCCGCCTCAAGTATCCTCTTGACTGGGCTAGTACTAGTGCTATGAATGCAATGGGTGCTGATATTTCTAGCAGAAGGCGCTAGCAGGAGGGGGGTCTCTAGAGAATAGGAGTTATAGGCACTATCCTCAGGAAGGCTTGCCGGGCTAAGGTTCTGCGAGTCGTGGCTGCCCAATACAGTTGATACCTCGATAGACTGTAGAAATCTTCTGTAGGCCACAGACGTGGAGGCGATGCGAGATACCCTTTGTTCCGTTTACTTGATAGGTGTGGTACTGCCCCGCTGGCCGGATCGGGCATGGAGCCATTATTGCGTGGAACCATGAAGGCGACAGTGGGGCACGGTTTGCAGTTTGGAGAAGGCAGCCACCTACCCGATGATCGACGGGTACGTCTCACCCCAGCGGAACAATTGAGGTCGTCGCTGATCAGGGCGTGTCCTACTTCTCGAATGTTCGAGTAGAGATTCTTCCCGCCGAGGCATGGCATCGCATCGAGCAGTACGCCAACAACCAGATCGAGATCGGCCACACCCAGGCGATCAGCTCGACGACCTTACGGGGGATAGTGCGGGCAGGCCCTGGGCGCCATGATGCCGTCGTCGTGGACTGTTACTAGGGCCGGGAGGGTTCATTAGGGCACGCATTGCCTTGCCGTCCTGTGGAACCACTATTGTTGAGTCGGAGCGACGAGCAGAACAGGAGGAGATGTTCGCGTCTATCCGTGTAATACTTGTTGTCAAACCGATCCGACTCAGTGACCCGTCGCACGGACGGCGCCTCAGGTTTTCGAGCGATTGTGATCCCCTGTCCGATGCCTGCACCAAGGGGCACGACGAACTTTATGAATGGTGGCCATGATCCGCTCTCTGCTTATCGACAACTACGATTCCTACACCTACAATCTATTCCAGCTTATGGCGCAGGTTTTCGGTGTGGAGCCGGTGGTTGTCCACAACGACGATCCCCGCTGCGTCGAGCTGGCCGACGAGTTGGGATGCGTTGTCATATCACCTGGGCCAGGGGATCCGCGTGATCCGCACGACTTCGGCATGTGCGCGAAGGTGATCCAGGAGGCGCAGGTGCCTTTGCTGGGGGTATGCCTGGGACATCAGGGAATCGGTGCAAACGCGGGCGCCGACGTAGCGCGCGCCCCGCAGGCAAGACACGGTTACGTCAGCAAGGTACGACACACGAGCGATGAACTTTTCCGTGGCATACCCCAGGGTTTCTCTGCGGTGCGTTATCACTCGTTATGTTTGAGTGAGCCGTTGCCGCCCGAGCTGGAGCCGATCGCATGGTCGGAGGACAGAGTGCTTATGGCACTTCGTCACCGGTGGCTCCCTTTCTGGGGAGTTCAGTTCCACCCGGAGTCTATCCTCACCGAATACGGGTCCCGGCTGCTGTGGAACTTCGGGCAGATCGTGGCCTCGCATCAGAAGCGCAGCGCCGTCGTGGCTGGCAAACGACTATACACCGCACATACGCGAGAAATCCGGGCCCGGGCCGACAGCGCGGCGATCTACACCGCGTTGTTCGGCCGGTCTGAGCACACGGCATGGCTCGACAGCGTTCGCACCGATCTTGGCTTGGCCCGATTCTCCTACCTGGTCGAGGCGTCCGCCCAGCTTGGTGAGGTGCTGACTTATCGGCTGACCGAAGGGAAGGTGTTCATCGAGGAGGTGGATGGCGCCGTGCGCTGCATTCCCGGCTCCATATTTGAGGTGCTGGACAAGGAGATCGGCCACCGCGTCATCAACGCTCCCCCGCTGCCATTCGATCTCGTGGGAGGGTTTGTCGGCTATTTCGGGTATGAGCTCAAAGCCGAATGTGGTGCCTCGGCTCGGCACACCTCCGACCTGCCGGACGCGGTCTGGATCTTCGCGGACCGCCTCGCTGTCGTTGATCATGCCAACGACACCATTCATCTCGTCGTGCTCAGCGGCACCTCGTCGCAGTCTCAGACAGCCGCCCTGCGCTGGCTCGACACGGCCGAGGCGATCGTCCGGAAGGCCGCCGGCCCCTGTGCCGGACGGGCCGAGTTCGCTCAGCCCGAGAGTCCAGACCCCGGGACGCTGCGGGCGTCGGCGGAGACCGCCCTGGCCCGGGACCGCGAGCAGTACCTCGCCGATATTCTGCATTGCAAGGAGAAGCTGCTCGCGGGCGAGACCTACGAGGTCTGCGTGACGAATACGTTGCTCTTTCCTCGCATGGTCGACCCACTGCGCTTCTACACTCGCCTGCGTCGGCGGAACCCGGCGCCGTATTCCGCTTACCTCTCGGCTGGTGGGGTGCAGATCGCCTGCTCGTCGCCGGAGCGGTTCCTCAGGATCGATCGAAGCCGAGTGGTCGAAAGCAAGCCGATCAAGGGAACCCTGCCCCGCGACTTGATCCCCGACGAAGACGATCGGCTGCGGAGGTCGCTTGCGTTGGATCCCAAGACCCGTGCAGAGAATCTGATGATCGTGGACCTGCTCCGGAATGACCTCGGCCGGGTGTGCGAGCCCGGAAGCGTGCATGTCCCCAGCCTGATGCAAGTGGAGTCCTACGCGACAGTGCACCAACTCGTGTCGACGGTGCGCGGCCGGCTGCGTCATGGCGTCTCGGCGGTGGACTGTGTGCGCGCCTGTTTTCCGGGCGGCTCGATGACCGGGGCGCCCAAGCTGCGCACAATGGAGATCATCGACGAGATCGAGACGCGGGCGCGAGGTCCCTACTCGGGCACAATCGGATTTCTGAGTTGCGATGGGACTGCGGATCTGAACATCGCGATCAGAATGGCGGTGTTCGCCGAGAAGGACCTGCTTATTGGTGCGGGCGGCGCGATCGTGCTCGATTCCGACCCGGCCGCCGAGTATGAAGAGATGCTGCTCAAGGCGATGGCGCCGATGCTTGGGTTGCCCTCCGCGAGCCTGACGGTGAGGTCCGGATCTTTTCGATGACGTGGGATCGGCGGCCACCTGCTGGTTCCTTATCCGCGTACTGAAGACCATACGAACAACCCGGCCGATACACGGGGTGGACCACACAGAGTGACTCACAATGCCCGACGACCGAGAGGAGCTCGGACCGAGAGGAGCTCGGGTGAGAACTACTCGAAGTCACGCCCGTTCAAGGCGCTCGTCGCCCAAGTACAAGACGTCGACAGGCGTGGTGTCCAGGAAGGTGCGTGCGTCGTGAGGCGCGTCAACCATCGGTTTGCCGGCGACGTTCATTGAGGTGTTTGCCACGATAGGAAGGATTCCTCGATGCGCCAGGGCGGTCAGAACATCGTATATAAGCGGCTGCTGTTGAGTGGTGACCGTCTGCACCCTGCTAGTGCCGTCGACATGTACAATAGCTGGCGCTCCGGTAACAACCTCATCCTTCGCCTTATAGGCAAACGACATGTACGGAGATGGCTGTTTGCCCTCGTAGAAGCGGGGCAAATCCTCCTCACGTACAATCGGCGCGATCGGACGGTACGGTTCACGGCCCTTGATCTTCTCGCTCACGCGCACTCGAACGTCGTCGCTTGTGGGCAAGGCAAGGATCGAGCGATTGCCGAGCGCCCGGGGCCCAGACTCCGACGCACCGCTATAGACGGCCACCACTTTGCCAGCGGACAAATCGTCGACAATTGCCGGCACGCTAGCAGTTGTCGCCTCGATGCCGAAATGACGCCCTAGGAAAGGACTGGTGGTTGCCAGATGTGGATGACGCAACCAGATCGCTCCAACAGACTGGCCGGAGTCGCTGGGCATCGCGGGAATAAAGACTTCTTCGAAGATGCCGGTGTTGGCCAGCCGACCGTTGGCAACGACATTCATCGCGCAACCGCCGACGATTGCCAGCCGGGGGGAGAGGTGTCGGAAATTGGCGGTAACTCTAAGAAGCTCCTCCTCCCACTCCCGCTGCACGGTGGCGGCGAAGTCACATCGAGGCTGGTCGGGCATGCGTTCATATACATCGGACAAGCCGAAATGACGGCGCAGGCCATCGACACCCTCAGGATGCATCCGGTTGACCTCAGGCAGCATTTCCCACAAGCGCTTCGCTAGCTCAGCGTCGTACTTGCCGTACGCCGAGAGGCCCATCATCTTCCCGGTATCCGACGCATGGGCCCTCATGAAATCTGGTTGAACCGTCATTTGCGCCGCCGTGCCGTAAATCCGCCCGGTCGCGAACGTGTTGTCGAGCACGGCAATACGATCCAGCCGCCCGTGGTCGTATAGGTACATCGACGAGGCACCGTCTTCGGAGCCGCCGTCAGCGCACAGCACAAGGCACTGATCGAACCCGCTGGGCATGGCTGTCCCGACGTGGTTGGCGTGGTGACCGGTAACAACCGGGATAATACGGCGTGAACCAATACGGATCGGCACGCTCAGGTCATACTTTGCAATCCATCTCGCAATGAGGACTTCGCCGATGTCGCTAGGAGTCGCGCCGACATACTCCAGAGCGGTGTCGAGCACCTTGTCCATCTGCTCCGCCGTCACCGCCACGTGCTTCTCGCCCAGCGCTCGCTCGGCCTCAAGGTGGATCAGAACTCGCTCGTGGCTGGCGATAGTGACATTCGAGTCATGGTAACCGAAGTACATCGAGACAATGAGTCCAGCGTTCGATGGGGACATGCTACCACTATAGTTGACTAGTACCCTGCGCACTAGTCAACTATAGTGGTAGCATGTGTACCCATAGGTGAGATGGCTTGGTGACGGTGGTTACAGGACTCGTTGGTTTTCACCTGTGCGTAGCGGAGACGGGGGAGTCCGTGTATCGGTCGGGTTGTTCGTGTGGTTTTTCTGAGTTAGCGTGTGGTCGGCGCCAGCTCGTCCAAGGCCTGCAAGTGAACCGGGGCACGGTCGGTTTCGGGGAAGGTAGCCGCCGGATCCCGCTTGTTCGACACCAGAACTCGACGACCTGCCTGGCCATGACATAAGGTTGCATCGACAAAGCCACGATCCCGCGGGAGTGTTGGCACGCCTCGAGCTGCGTCGATCACCGAGTCATCCATAAACGTAACAGCATCCTTGGTGGAACCTATTTGGTTGGACGACATTCTCAGTCTATCGCATTTGGTGTAGGCTCTGAGCTGACGGATCTACGCAGTGGCCGCACGCCAAGTCCAGCGGTTCGGCATATAAGGCCAGTCGAAATGACTGGCAGCATCATTGCTACGAAGGGACGACGATGGCTGACACCACCCCTACCCCTGAATTAGAGCGCCTGCGCAGTGAGATTGATCACGTCAACGAAGCGCTGCTCGCACTGCTGCTGAAGCGGACCGAGCTCTGCCGGCGCGTCGCCGAGTACAAGCGCGATCACGGCATTCCTATGCTGCAACAAGGGCGACTCGACGCACTACGGACAAGGGTGCAGGAGTTCGCGGCGGAGCATGGGATCGACTCGACATCGCTCGAAGAGATCTTCGACCTCATCACGACTGAGGCATGTCGGCTGGAGAACGAGATCATCGGAGCCGACGGTGAACAGGCCACGACCGTGCTGAAAAACTGTGCCCGCCGCATCGACCACATCGCCATCGCTGTTCGGGACATGGACGAGGCAGTGGCCATGTTCGAGCGGTGTTACGGCTTCACCGTGGTCGAGCGCCGCAAGGTGGAGGGCGAGTTCAGCGGCATGACCATGGTGACGGTGGAGGCTGGAGGAGTCACCTTCGTGCTCTGCGAGGGAGACTCGCCGAGGTCCAATGTCTGTCAGTACATCGAGCGGTTCGGGCCAGGGGTGCAGCACGTCGCCATCGAGGTGCGCGACCAACCGGGTGTGGTGGACGATCTGCGCCAACGACGGGCCGACCTGCTCACTGAGATCGTCAGTTCCCCGGGGCTCGACCAGACGTTCACCAGGCGCGACGCGAACACCGGGATGCAGTTCGAGTTCGTAACACGCACGGAAAACTCCGGGTTTAACAACGTCAAGGAGTTGTTCACCGCGATGGAAAGGGAAAACGTCTACTGATACGGTAGTTGAGACCCGGGCTCCGTCATGTTTGATGATTGACTATTTCCATCAGTATGGTGAAGGTCGGTGCAGATTAACGATCTTGCCTGCTCCGCACAACGCAACAGACCCGTGGGAGTTGCTCAGATCGGCAAAGCTTGCGTTGAACGAGCTTCATCGGAGCGGTGGTAGTCGAGGTGTGTCCATGTACGGGGTTTACTCGTAAGTGGCCCATGCTGACCTGGTGCTCCACGACGCCAGGTCAGCGAGCACCTCTGCATCGAGGTGGCTCAGTCCTGACGATCTGACCAACCCTTCTCGGGCCATGAAATGGGTCATGAGAATGGGAGTGACCAGAGGTACGGTCGTGAGTTCACCACCGCTCCGTGCGCTCAGCGTCACAATCAGTACGGCTTTATCCCGCTCTCGAGCTCTTTGTCGAGCGCTGACGCAAATTCGGATGCGGCTTACTTAGGCTGATTATTTCTGGGCGACCTGCGAAATACTTCCTGGTGCCGATCGTCAACACTGCGCTGACGGCTGACGGACAAGTCATCTATATTTATGACCGGCTTCCGGGGGAGGTGCCCACGACGCAACAGCGTTCACCACCACACTGGTAGCCGAGATTGTCGAAAACCCGGCGGCGGAATCGGAGACAGTGGCTACCAAGGCGTGATATTCTCACCCATGGTAAGACAGCCCTAGGTGGAGAACCCATCAAGGAGTCAAAGAGATCAACGCCATCATCCCAGCACTCCGGGCACCCGTTGAAGGCCTTGCCCCTCATTTAAGCTATGGTGGCTCTTCCACACAGACTACCGTCGATCGCATCATACTATCGTGCGCTTACGACGCCGCTTGCGGACTCAGTTTCTATGCCCTGTGTTTGTCAGGTTACAAGAACCACTTTTCGACGCGCTGGCGCGCTACTCGCGACCAGGTCAAACCCTTCTTGTGTTCGACTGATTGGCAGGATATGTGAGACCAAAGCTGACACTGTCTCGTACTGGAGACAGACGAACTCCTCGGCAATGGGAAGGTAACGACTCCACTCGGGACGCACGGAAGCGATAAGCGTAAGACGCTTGCTGAAAAATTCCAGAAAGGGCAATTGGTAATGCGTACTCGAGGGTACCCCAAAAGCTAAGACACGCCCATCTCTGCGACAAAGCCTCAACGCCATAACAAGTGTCGCCTCCTGGTCACCGACGGCCTCAATACTTAGATCGAAAGAGGATACTGGCAGCGCGCTCTCCTCTTCGACAATCTCGTCAAATCCAAAGGCTTCAGCGTTACTGACGACAAATCGAGGATCAATGCCAATGACTCGTCGAGCTCCTCGAGTTCGGGCGGCTAAGCCAAATAAAAGTCCGATCGGGCCGGTCCCCACGATGACAACTGTCTTTCCCTGAAGATCGCCACAGCGATCCAATGCGAAGAGTACGGTCGCCAAGGGCTGGACAAGTGTTGCAATGGCGAGTTGGTCATGATTTCCTAACCAACCTCGACCTAATCTGTGACAGTGATCGCGGCTGGACACATATTTTCCCTTCAGGCCAGAATGCTCTTTGGGAATTGCCAACACCAATTGACCCTCTAAGGCCCGCTTAGGGTCACGGCACACCACGCCGACGCACTCGTGGATCGGGAAGCCCGGCAGGGCACCCTCCGGCCCCGGGCCCCGCTTGAAGTTCAGAATGTCAGTGCCACAAATCCCTGCAGCTAGGAGCTCGACCTCGACCTCCTCCACTTCAAGGTCTGCTGGGATTGCGACCTCGACCTTTTTGAGGGTAGATGGGGAGACCAGGTGATAGGCCCACGTTTGCTCTACCATCTCTCTACCATGATAGCCATCCTGTAATCGAAAAATCGGCAGTCTTGCACGTAAGTCACAGTGTATCCTGTGAACCGAAGGGGACGACGCGGGGAGGGTAGCTCGGCGCGGCACAGTCAACGACACTGATGTCCTATAGATGTCAAGCTGTTGAGGGGTGCGGGCTACGTGCAGTCCTCACCTTACCCGCGCATTGTGGTGTTTACGCAGCTAGACGACGCGGGCCGATCAGGCTCAACGGTCGCCTATCCCATGGGTCGCTCTATAGGTCTCTGCGGAAGACTAACCTTAATCATTCACGCGCCCAGCGGACTGGTGACGATGTAGTGTCGCGTAAGCGTGTCGCAGTCTGTTGATCACTGCTGATGCATGAGATTATTCAGCTCATGCCTGCTTCACGTGGTGTCTTGACTGCTGATCAGCGCGATCAATTGAGCTGTCTGACTCGAGATCGGTCGGTGAATGCTGTGCTTGCTTTGCGGGCTCGGCTGGTGTTGTGGTGGGACGAAGGCCATTCGCCGGTCGAGATCGCTGAGTGGGCTAGTGTCGCAGATAAGACCGCCCGGTTATGGCCTATGCGGTATGCGGACTCTGGTATCGAGGGCCTGCGCGGCATACCGCATCCGGGGAAGCCGAGAACGCACGACAAGCGGGTTCGAGCTCGAATCCTTGCCTTGAGCAGGACGAGCCCACCGGAGCACACTGGTTTGTCGCAGTGGTCAAGCCGGAAGATGGCAAAGTACCTGAAACGACACGAAGGCATCAAGGTATCACATGTGTTTGTGGCCGACCTATGGCGCGAGCATCGCCTCAAGCCGCATCGACAGGACACCTTTAAACTCTCGCGGGACTCCCATTTTGCCGAGAAGGTCGCTGACATCGTGGGCCTGTACCTGGCTCCCCCTGCGGCTGCGGTGGTGCTGTGTGTCGACGAGAAGTCCGGGGTGCAGGCACTGGACCGTACTCAGCCGCTGCTTCCCATGACATTCGACAAAACAGAGAAACGGACTCACGACTACGTCAGGCATGGCACAGTCAACCTGTTCGGTGCGTTGGACGTCGCGACTGGAGAAGTCACTGGTGAATGCTACCCTCGACGCGCTTCAGAGGAATTCTTTGTTCATGAAGACGGTCGCTGCCAAGTACGTCGACCGCGAACTTCATGTCGTGGTGGACAACCTTGGCACGCACTTCACCGCCGAGGTGCGGGATTGGCTTGTCGACAATCCGAACATCACCCTTCACCGCACTCCGGTCGGAGCCTCCTGGATGAACCAGATCGAGATCTGGTTTGGGCTGATCACCCGCCAAGCGATCCGCCGGGGAACCTTCAGCTCAGTCAAACAGCTTGGGCTCAAACGGTCGTAGCGACAGACCTTTATCCTAGCAGATTTTGACTCTGGAGGCTTATGCGAAACCCTCCTTGAAAAAGTACAGGCCGATAGCGGCCCGGAACGAGGACAAGAAGGTCTTCAGTGGCCTTCTGTAATCCGTGAAGAGAATCCGCCATGTCTTCAGGTTGGCGACGG
>JBOHGX010000241.1:0-16941 GCA_050700255.1 Pseudonocardiaceae bacterium | reverse complement strand
GTTGTGAGAGCCACGGTCGCGCCTGGCCGGACGGGCTGACCAGCCGCGGGAGACTGCGAGATCACCTGATCCGATAAGCCCCCGAGGAATGGGATTCCCGTGAATCCTCCGAGGGACTGGCGGACTGTGCTGTTCAGGCCTGCGTTGGCCAGCACCTGCTGGGCCTCGCCCACCGACAACCCGACCACCTCGGGCACTACTGATGCGGTACTCACCAGCAGGACGATGCGGGTACCGCGGGTAGTGCCGGTACCGGACCTCGGGTCAGTGCCGATCGCCCGCCCACCGGGTATCTCGCCGTCGAACTGGCGACGTACCCGCACGGTCAGACCGGCACGTGTCAATCTCGACGCCGCGTCAGCTTCGGGCAGACCCCGCACGTCGGGCACAGTGGCCGGGGCCACGCCCTTGCTGATCACCAGCGTTACCGGTGCCCCCACAGTGAGCGTGGTACCCCCTGCCGGGCGTAGCCCGATCACAGTGCCCTTCGGGACGGTGTCGTGAAACTCTTCGGCGGCCGGATCGCGCCGCGGGCTCAGATCCGCCTCACGCAGCGCATCCTCGGCCTCCTGCACCGCGATGCCGACCGCCAGGTCGGGCACCACCGGACGACCCAGCGAGATCACCACGGTGACGTCTGAGCCTCGTACCGCACGCTGACCCGGCCCGGGATCGGTGCTGACCACCGCCCCCCCGGGGACCGTGTCGTGGTGGTCCTCGGTGAGGTTGGACTTCAGGTCGGCGGCAGCCAGCGTGGCCTGCACGGCGCTGGACTGCACACCCGCGAGGTTGGGCACCACCGTCCAGCGTCCGCTACCCAACCACCACGCGCCCACCCCGATCGCACTCGCAAGCATCAACACGATCACCATCCAGGCGATGAAGGCGCGCCGATTGCGGGCACGTTCGCGCAAGTAGGGATCGTCGGGCGGGAGCTGCGTGCGGGGCCGGGACCCGGGTGGCGGCCCGGACAGCAGCTCGGTAGCTGCGCCATCGCCCCTGTTGGGGCCACCGGTCACCTCATCGGCCCTGGCCAACGCCCGGGTGCCAGCTGGCCCATGATCGGTGGGCAGGCCCGCCACAGCGGTGGGTGGCCCCGCCGCCGCCATCGACCACGCCGACGTGGGTACGGGGACCGCAACTCGCTCGATTCCCAGGCCGGTCCGCACCGCCTGCAGGCTGCGCAGAAACGCCGACGCGTCCGGCGGGCGGACCGTTGGATCCCGACGGGTGGCCTGCACGACCAGGTCGTCCAGCGCTGCGGGCACTTCAGCGCCTGCCGTACTCGGGGCCGGCATGTCATCGTTGACGTGGCGATAGGCCACCGACAGGGCCGTTTCCCCGCCGTATGGCGGCGCTGCGGTGAGCATCTCGAACAGCAGCACACCGGTGGCGTAGACGTCGCTTCGGGCATCGGCCGTCCCGGTCGTGACCTGCTCTGGCGAGAGGTAGGCAACCGTGCCAAGGATGACGTCGCCGGTGCTGCTGGCCTCGGCCGCCGCGCGAACCAGCCCGAAGTCGGCCACCTTCACCACGCCGCCGGGACCGATGAGGACGTTCTCCGGTTTGATATCGCGATGAACCAGTCCTTCCCGGTGCGCCGCGGCCAGTGCCGAGAGCACCATCTCGGTCACCGCGATGGCCAGCGGCACCGCCAGCCTGCCGTGCTGGCGCATCAAGTGCCGCAGCGTTGCGCCCTCCACCAGCTCCATCACCAGGAAGGCGTGGTTCCCAGCGAAGTCGACGCCCTGGTCATGGACCGCAACCACGCCGGGATGGTGCAGCCGTGCAGCCGCGCGGGCCTCCCGTTCGAAGCGCTGCAGGAAGGTCGGGTCGGCGGCGAACCGGGGGGCCATCACCTTGATGGCGACCGGACGCTCCAGCCTCATGTCCGTGCCCCGGTAGACGGTGGACATGCCGCCGCGGGCCAGTACGGGACCGACCCGGTAGCGCCCGTCGAGCAGGGTGCCGACCAGGTTCCCGTCGTGCGCGGGCCCCTGCCGTTCCACAGTTCCGGAATGGTAAGGGCAAGGTCTGGATCGTACGGACCCGGCGCTGCCCGAACGGTGGAAGGGCGCCGGCTGGCGGGTATGGCATGGTGACCACTGTGCGCGACATCCCTCTCGTCCCGGACGTGCTCGATCCCGAGGTGGTGGTACTGCCGCTGCCCGATGTGGCGCAACGGCTTGGACTGCCGGTAACGCGGGTGCACCAGATGCTGCGCGACGGGCAACTGCTCGGGGTGCGCCGCCACGGCGTGGCGGTGGTGCCTGCGGAGTTCCTGAGCGGTAATGCGGTGGTCAAGGGACTGGCCGGCACGATTACCCTGCTACGCGACGCCGGCTACTCCGTTGAGGAGATCCTGCGTTGGTTGTTTACCGCGGAGGACTCGTTGCCTGGCACCCCGATTGGCGCGCTGCGGACCGACCGCGGCCGCGAGGTGAAGCGCCGCGCCCAGGCAATGGGGTTCTGATTGGGGCCTGATTGGAGGCCTCCAATTGGGGCATCTGACGGGGCGCGGTATCCTCTCCAGCAATTTCTCAGTGGTCTAGCTGGGGACTGTTTGCTGGGTCAGGCAAAGGGAGGGCACTGATGCTCAGAAGGCTCGGAAAGCTTGCGGCTCTTGCGGGGATCGCCCAGGCCGCTTGCCGGTATGCCAAGAACAACCCTGAGAAGGTTCACAAGATCGCCGACCAGGCTGGCCGTTTCGTCGACGAGCGCACCAAGCGCAAGTACCACAACCAGATCGATGGTGCGGTGCGTAAGGTCCAGGACGCCGCCAACCGGCGTCCTCAGTAGCGGGTTCGAAGCCGGCCCCGTCGAACCGGTCCACGGTGCTGAACTGTTCACACTGTTCGACGGGGCCGCGAAGCTCGCTGATCGGGTTCCCGGTACCTTGCCCTGAGCAGCGATGAGAGACTGGCGGCCATGGCAGTAAACTCGTTCATGGTCCCGCTCGGCACGTCGGCGCCGCCGTTTGCCCTGCCGTCACTCGACGGCCATACCGTCACCTCGGACGATCTTGGCCCCGGTCGCCCACTGCTGGTGATGTTTCTGTCCAATCACTGCCCCTATGTCCGGCATATCGAGCGGGAGCTCGGATCGCTGGTCGCCAAGTACAGCCAGCGAGACGTGGCCGCAGTGGCGATCTGCAGCAATGACACCAAGACCCATCCCGACGACGGGCCGGACGGGCTGACCGGGCAGGTCCACCGCGCTGGGTTCACGTTCCCGTACCTGCTCGACGACACCCAGGAAGTCGCCCTGGCCTACCGGGCCGCCTGCACCCCGGACTTCTTCGTCTATGACGCTGGGCGCAAGCTCGTCTACCGGGGCGAGTTCGATGAGTCCCGCCCGCGCAATGACGCGCCAGTGACCGGCAAGGCGTTGCGTGCGGCGCTGGATCTGGTGCTAGCCGGGCAGCCGGTTACTGAGCCGCAGCAGCCCAGCATGGGGTGCGGCATCAAATGGAAGCCGGGCAACGAGCCGCGCTAACGACCGTGGTGGTCGACTGCGCACCGGTCGAAAGGTGCCAGTGACACGGTCCCGTACCACCGCCCAACCGTAACCACGGCGATACCCCCCGTTACAGGGTATTGACACGGGCCGCCTAATCTGCCGGCCCGTGGAAGCTGATCAGAACTCGGGGGATGGTCGGGACGCCGATGGCCCCGTGGTCGGATTGACCGGCGCCCGGTTCGGCGGCGCGGCGGGACGTCGTCGCCGGGCGGTGGCCGAGCCGCCGGAAGAAGATGATGCCGTTGCGGCCAAACATCAAGCCCAACATCAGCACAAAGACCAGGTCGTCGGCCAGACCGGTGCCCGGTTCCCGGCTCTGTTGAGCCGTTGGCGGCACAACCACGATGAGCAGGACTGCGAACCTCAGGACCTCGAATCGCAGGATCCCGAACAGCAGGACCCGAAACAACAGGTAGCGAAGACCGTCGCCGCGCCGCCACCGCCGATCGCACCGCCGCCGCCCGAGCCTGCCGGGGTCAAGGACGTTGACCAGGCTGCCTGGGACAGGTCGGCGGAGACTTCGGACTTGGTGCGGCCTTACTTCTGGACCGGGGGGCGGACCGCGGCGCAGGTCGACCTTGCGATCGAGGCCCTGGTCTCGGCAACCGGCCGCCCGCCCGACCCCCCGGCTGGTCCGGAACACCGCACGATTCTCGGGCTGTGCTCCACGCCCCGCTCTGTCGCGGAACTCGCCGCCTTGCTGAAGATGCCGCTGGGAGTGGCCCGGGTGCTGCTGGGAGACCTGGCTGCCACGGGTAGCGTCTCGGTACACCGCACCGTCAGCTCCGGGCAGACCACACCGGACGTCGTTTTGATGCAGCGAGTGCTCACCGGCCTGCGGCGACTGTGATCGAAATCCGAGACCAAGATCCGAGCTGGCATCGGGCTTCAGAGCCGGCCGACCGCGGTCACCCGCAGCACCGCTGTCCCGGACCCGTCGGAGGCGGCGAGGTCGACTTCGGCGCTAATGCCCCAGTCATGATGCCCAGCCGGGTCGTCCAGGATCTGCCGCACGATCCACCTGCCGGGCAGGTGATCAACGATCAGCAGGTGCGGGCCGCGGGCGTCAGCGCCGGTGCCGATCTCGTCATGGTCGTCGAAGTACGGTTCCACGGCTTGTCGCCAGGATTGCGCGTCCCATCCAGCGTCTGAGTCCAGTTCCCCGAGTTCGTCCCAGCGCCGGTGGGCGGCGAGTTCCACCCTGCGGAACAGCGCGTTGCGAACCAGTACCCGGAAGGCCCGCACGTTGGCTGTCACCGGCGGGGGACGGTGGTCCACCGATGCTGCAACCTGTCCCGCGGAGTTGGATGTCACAGAGTTGGGCGTTTCGGGGTTGCGCAGCCGCTCCCACTCGTCCAGCAGGCTGGAGTCCACCTGGCGAACCAATTCCCCCAACCACTCCTGCAGGTCCCGCAGCCCATCGGTCTTGGCCTCCTCGGGCACTGTGCGGCGCAGCGCCTGGTAGGCGTCGGCCAGGTAGCGCAGCACCAAGACCACCGAGCGAGCCAGGCCGTAGAACCCGACGTACTCGGTGAAGGTCATCGCCCGCTCGGCGAGATCGCGGGCCACCGACTTGGGGGACAGCCGGTGGTCGGCTACCCAGGGATGACCCCGCTGGTAGGTGTCCAGCGCGGCATGCAGCAGTTCGGCCAGCGGCATCGGATAGGTGACGTCCTCCAGCAGCCGCATCCGCTCCTCATACTCGATGCCCTCGGCTTTCATCTCCGCCACGGCCTGTCCCTTGGCCTTCGACAGTTGTGCGCCCAGCACCTGCCGCGGATCGTCCAACGTGGCCTCCAGCACGGACAGCACGTCCAGCGGGTAATCGACCGAGTCCGGGTCCAGCAGCTCGATCACAGCCAGAGCGAACGGGGACAGGGCCTGGTTGAGGGCGAAATCGAGCTGCAGCTCGCCGGTGAGCCGCACGGTACGGTCCTGGGTGTCTGGGACCTCCAGCCGTTCGACGACGCCGGCGGCCAGCAACGCGCGGTACATCGCGATGGCCTGGCGGATATGCCGTCGCTGGGCGGGCCGGTCCTCGTGGTTGTCGGTGAGCAGATGGCGCATGGCCGCGAATGCGTCCCCGGGCCGGTTGGCCACGTTGAGCAGCATCGCGTGGCTTACCGCAAAGCTGGACGTCAGTGGTTCCGGTTCGGCCGCAACCAGCCGATCGAAGGTGCGGTCACTCCAGGACACCGAGCCCTCAGGGGGTTTCTTGCGCACCACCTTGCGCAACTTGCGAGGGTCATCTCCGGCCTTGGCCAACGCCTTGGTGTTCTCCACCACGTGGTCTGGAGCCTGCACGACGACATCGCCGGCGGTGTCGTAGCCGGCCCGCCCGGCCCGACCGGCGATCTGGTGGAACTCCCGAGCGGTGAGGTGGCGGGTGCGGGTCCCGTCGTACTTGCCCAGCGCGGTGAGCAGCACGGTGCGGATCGGCACGTTGATCCCTACTCCGAGGGTGTCGGTGCCACAGATGATCTTCAGCAGACCGGCCTGGGCGAGTCGCTCGACGAGCCGGCGGTACCGGGGCAGCATTCCGGCGTGGTGCACGCCGATCCCGTGGCGGACCAGCCGAGACAGCGTCCGCCCGAAACCGGTAGCGAACCGGAAGCCGCCGATCAGCTCGGCGATCGCGTCCTTCTCGGCTCGACTGCAGACATTGATGCTGGTCAGCGCTTGCGCCTGCTCGGCAGCGGAGGCTTGGGTGAAGTGCACCACGTAAACCGGTGCTGCCTTGGTGGCCAGCAGCTCTTCGAGCGTCTCGTGCAGTGGGGTCGTGACGTACCGGAAATGCAGCGGGACCGGGCGCTGCGCGGAGCGCACCACCGCGGTGGCACGGCCGGTGCGCCGAGTCAAGTCCTGCTCGAAGTGGGTGACATCACCCAACGTCGCCGACATCAGCAGGAACTGGGCCTGCGGAAGCTCCAGCAGCGGCACCTGCCAGGCCCAGCCGCGATCCGGATCGGCATAGAAGTGGAACTCGTCCATCACGACCAGGCCGGCGTCGGTATCCGCCCCCGTGCGCAGGGCCATGTTGGCCAGCACCTCAGCGGTGCAGCAGATGATCGGCGCCCCGGCGTTGACTGTGGAGTCACCGGTCAGCATCCCGACCTGGTCGGCACCGAAAACGTTGCACAACGCGAAGAACTTCTCCGAGACCAGTGCCTTGATCGGTGCGGTGTAGACGCTTCGCCTGCCCTGCGCCAGCGCGACTGCGTGTGCGCCAGTCGCGACCAGGCTCTTACCGGAGCCGGTAGGAGTGGCCAGGATCACATTCGAGCCTGAGACGATCTCGATCAGCGCGTCCTCCTGGGCCGGGTACAGGGTCAAGCCCTGGCCCGACACCCAGTTCACAAAGGTGTCGAGCAGCTCGTCGGGCCCGGAATCGCCGGGCAGTGCCTCGGTGAGCGTCATGATGCCCACGATCGTGCCCGCGGCTCCTCGCGCGCGGCGCGGCGGGGCCGCCGGTGGGTGGGGGTCCCGCCGCCGGGCGCGGTAACCTTGGCGCCCGGTCGGGGCCAATACAGACGGGGAGCGTCACTCATCGACACGGGTCAACTGATTGCGGGGCATTACCGGGTGCTCGATCGGATCGGCAGCGGCGGCATGGGTGTCGTCTGGCAGGCCAGAGACGAGCGACTGCAGCGGCTGGTCGCGGTGAAGCAGCTGCTGTTGGCGCCGGATCTGAGCCCCAGCGAAACCGAGGAAGCCCGGCAGCGTGCACTGCGTGAGGCGCGCATCGCCGCGCGGCTGCAGCACCCTAACGCCATCGTCGTCTACGACGTGGCCGAGCACGATGGCGAGCCCTGCCTGGTGATGGAGTACCTGCCCGCACGCAGCCTCGCTGCGGTACTGAACGAGCGGTGCTTCCTACCGGTGGATGAGGTCGCCTCGATCGGTGCGCAGGTCGCCTCAGCGCTGGCCGCTGCGCATGCCGCGCAGATCGTGCACCGGGACGTCAAACCCGGAAACATCCTGATCACCGACGACGGGACCGCGAAGATCACCGACTTCGGCGTCTCCCGCGCGGCAGGGGATGTCACGGTCACTCAGACCGGGATGATGGCGGGAACCCCGGCATACCTCGCCCCGGAGGTAGCCCGCGGGCAGGTCCCGACCACGGCGTCGGACGTCTTCTCGCTCGGCGCCACTCTCTACGCCGCGGTGGAGGGGCGGGCGCCCTTCGGTGAGGGCAACAACCAGCTCGCGCTGCTACATGCGGTGGCCGCCGGTGAGGTGCCGCCACCGCTGCACGCGGGCCCACTGTTCGCGGTGCTGATGAGCCTGCTGGCTAAAAATCCGGCAGCGCGTCCCGAGATGCACCGGGCCTGCTTGGAGCTGGAGCTGGCCGTGGCGAGCAGCACCGGACCGGTGCGCAGGCCGGCCACCGCTGCGCCGCCTGCGACCCGGGTGACCGGACCCGTAGCCCCTTCGCCGACAGTGCCATCACGTCCACGACCGGTCTCGCCCCGACCTGCTGCGCGTCCACCTGCTGGGCGTCCACCTGCGGGGCCGGCACCTGCTGTGCCCCTGCGGCGGGAACGGCAGCAAGCGGCCGTGCTAGGCGGGGTTGTCCTCACGGTGCTCACGTTGGCCGGCGTCGGGACATTGGTGACGGCGGGTTCATCCGGAGAGCGGGGCACTCCTTCGGCCGCTCAGGAGGCCACCTCGGCGCCGGCAGCACCGCCGGTGAGCCCACTCGGTGTCCTCCCTGCGCCACCACAAGTCCAGCCGGTGGACCACTCTCAGGGATCGATTGCCTGGCGCGACGCCGGCCAGCTGGTGATTGACTACTACAACGGCCTGAACAACCTGCCGGCGGCCTGGCAGATGCTGTCCCCCACCGCGAGAGCGACATTCGACAACGAGGCGGGTTTCCGATCGCATTGGAGCCGGTACTCCTCGGTGAGCGCTCGCAACGCATCCGGAGTCACGGACAACCCGGACGGTTCGGTGACGGTGCCCGTTGATGTCGTCTACGACGCGGCCAGCGGCGCTCAGGTGGTGCAGCGGCAGCTGCGGGTGACGCAACGAGACGGCCAGCTGCTGATCGACTCGGACCCGCGCTGATCACGGGACGCCGCCGGGTCGCCGGCAGACATAGGTCATCGCCGGCGGTAGGTGCCGCCACATGGTGCGGGTGGGCAGGACCTCACCGAAGGTCCGCTCCAGCTCGTAGCGAAACCGGCGGGCCGCGGAAGTCCAGTAACCCAAGCTGTACGCCGCGGCGGTGAACACCCCGTCGGTGTGCAGCGCCGCGGCGAAGACAGCCAGGAGCTCGCACTGCTGCTGCGGGCAAAACAGAGTCCACGGCAGCACGGAGATGATCACGTCGGCGCGGTCCACGCCATGTGCAGCGAGGATGGCCGGGAGGGTGGCGGCGTCTGCCGTGACGACCTGCACGCCGAGTTGGCGCGACCGTAGCCTCTCGGCGAGCCCGGCGTCCTTCTCGATCGCGATCACCACCGCGTCCTGATCCGCCTGTTCGGCGATCGCGCCGGTCACCGCGCCGGCACCGGCTCCGACCTCCACCACGACCGCTGGCCGCCCGGGTGGGCTCACTCGAGGTACGACGGCGGCCAGCCGTCGGGCTAGCTCGGGACCGGACGGCAGCAGTGTCCCGACTTCCCGGGGAGATCGAATCGCCGCCGCGAGAAATGTGCCCCAGCCGCCGAGCGCACGCTGCACGGTGTCTTGCGGAGGCGAGGCAGGATGTGAGGCCATAGGCCACAGTGCACACCACCCGGTGCGCCACCGCACTACCAACCCGCAGCTGCTTAGGCTGGAGTCCCCGACGACCACGGGGACGACCACGGGCACGACCACGGGAGGCACTTGATGGCTCCGCTGCGTGATGATCGATATCTCGACGCGTTGACTGTGCAATCGGCGTTGTTCGCCGAGGCGCTGCGCGGAGCCGACCTGAAGCAACCGGTACCGACCTGCCCGGACTGGACGCTGTACCAGCTCGCCGAGCATGTCGGGCAGGCTCATCGAGGGTACACCGAGCTCATCACCAAGCGCGTCACCGCACCGCCGAACCCGAGTGAGTTCGCTGTCGCTGCGGCGCCCGAGGATGCCGACGAGCTCGGTACCTGGCTGCATGACGGAACTACCGAGCTGGTCGGCGCGATCCGGGCCGCCGGCCCGCAGACCCCCATGTGGACTTGGTCCGACGACCAGCGTGTCGGCTTCTGGGCTCGCCGGGCGGCGCACGAGACCGCGGTGCACAGAGCCGATGCTGAGCTGGCGCTGGGCCGCGACTTCGACCTGGAACCCGATCTTGCCGCCGACGCGATCTCCGAGTGGCTGGACGCGCTCAGTTCGCCACAGCTGGTCGAGTTTCGACCCGAGTTCGCCGAGCTGCGCGGCGAGGGCCAGATCCTGCACCTGCACGCCACCGACCCCGGGCTCGGCGAGGCGGGGGAGTGGACCGTGCGCCGGACCCCGTCGGGCCCGATCTGGGAACACGGCCACACCAAAGGCGCGGTCGCGGTCCGAGGTGCGGTGGTGGATCTGCTGCTCGTGCTGCTTCGCCGGGTCCCCGTCGAACAGGCGTCGATCGAGGTGCTCGGCGACCCGGCGGTACTGGCGCACTGGCTGCAGCACACCCGGTTCTAGGGTTGGTCGGTATGGATCCGGCCGACCGGCTGCTCACTGTGCCCAATGTGCTGAGCCTGCTGCGGTTGGCCGGTGTCCCGCTGTTCCTCTGGCTGTTGCTGGGCCCGCAGTACGACCTGCTCGCCATGCTGGTATTAGCTCTGTCGGGCATTACGGATTGGCTGGACGGCAAGCTGGCCCGTTTGCTGAACCAATCCAGCAGGCTGGGTGAATTGCTCGATCCGGCGGTCGACCGGCTCTATACCCTGACCACCTTGCTCGCTTTCGGGGTGCGCGACATCCTGCCGTGGTGGGTGATTGCCGTGTTGATCGGCCGGGATGTGGTGCTCTCACTGACCCTGCCGGTACTGCGCCATCACGGCTATGGCCCGCTGCCGGTGCACTATCTAGGCAAGGCAGCCACTCTGTGCCTGCTTTATGCCTTTCCGTTCCTGCTACTCGCCGACAACGTGCAGGGTTGGTTACAGGCAGTAGCCGGAGCGTTCGCGCTGGCCTTCACCGGATGGGGGGGCGCGCTGTATCTGTGGTCCGGGGTGCTCTACCTGATCCAGGTGCGGCTCACAGTGCGCGCCGTGAGACGGGCACACCGCAGCTGACGTTCTTACCCGCGCACTGCAACCGATGCTGGCGCCACGCCACGGCGGGCAGGCCCTCAGTCCGCACCGGTCGCCGGTGGCAGGTAGGTTGTGGTCCGATCGGCAGGCACCACCGGTGGCGAAGGAGAGCTCAGGTGAGCACGAACGACGGGCCCGGCGTTCCGCCGGAGCGGGGCCCGGAGCAGACCTCGGTATTCCGGGCCGACTTCCTCTCCGAGCCCGAGAGTGTCGAGGCACCGGGGCCACCCATCGCCGGTGTCGAGGCGTTACCCGCGGGCTCGGCACTGCTGGTGGTCAAACGCGGTCCTAACGCCGGTTCCCGGTTCCTTCTCGACCGGTCCACGACCAGCGCGGGCCGGCACCCGGACAGCGACATTTTCCTCGATGACGTGACCGTGTCGCGCAGGCACGCCGAGTTCCGCCGCGAGGGTGGCGAGTTCGTCGTGGTGGACGTGGGCAGCCTCAATGGCACCTACGTCAACCGCGAGCCGGTAGACACCGCCGTGCTGGCCAACGGTGACGAGGTGCAGATCGGCAAGTTCCGGCTGGTGTTCCTCACCGGTCCGCGTGCCGGGGGCCGAAGGGCTGACCAGGAGTCGCGGTGACGGCTGCGGGCCGCTCCGGGCATCGGCCCGCAGCGAGCATCGGCTCGGTGCTCGGCCAGCTGCGAGCGGACTTTCCGGACGTCACCATCTCCAAGATCAGGTTTCTGGAGTCCGAGGGACTGGTCCAGCCGGAGCGTACTGCTGCCGGCTACCGGCAGTTCTCTGCTGCGGACGTGCAACGGCTGCGATACGTGCTCACCGCTCAGCGCGACCACTATCTCCCGCTCAGGGTGATCAAGGAGCACCTGGACGCGATGGACCGGGGTGAGCAGGAAAGGCCCCCAGAAAGCCGCACGGCCGGGCATCGGTCACGGTCACCGCGCTCGCTGGTCGGTGTGCGTTCGAAAGCTCCGTCCGACCTGGCCGGGTCCGATGACCTCGACGCTGCTGACAGCGTGCGAATGACCCAGGAGGAATTGCTCGCGGCCGCCGGCATCGGCAGGACAGAGCTGACTGAACTCGAGCAGTTCGGCCTGATCCGGCCCGGCCCCGCCGGCTTCTACGACTCCGATGCGGTGCTCGTGGCCAGGACCGCCCGGGCGATGACGGACTTCGGGCTGGAGCCTCGGCATCTGCGGGCGTTCCGAGCGTCGGCGGACCGGGAGGTGGGGCTGCTGGCACAGATTGTCAGCCCGATGATCCGGCAGCGGGACCCGGACGCCCGGGCCCGGGCCGACGAGGTGGTACGGGAGCTGGCAATGCTGTCGGTACGGCTGCACGCCCTGCTCGTGAAGGCGGGGCTGCGTAGCGCGATCGGGAGCTGAACTAGTGAGGGAATGAGCACAGCGCACGAATTGGTCACCCGCTGGACTCGGCACCGGGAGGGTGCCGCGTGTAGCGTCTTGCGTAGCGATGGTGGACACGCGACTGGGCTGGCAGCTACTCGCGGCCGGTGCCCAATCCGCCGCCGAGCACGACGATCCTCAAGGCACCTGGCCCACAGGGTGCGGCGGGAGGGAGGCGCAACGCGATGAGCGAGATGCGTGTCGTCGGGGTCCGGGTGGAGTTGCCGGCGAACCAGCCGATCCTGCTGCTGCGGGAGGCCGAGGGTGAGCGCTACCTGCCGATCTGGATCGGTTCTGGGGAGGCGACCGCCATCGCCCTGGAACAGCAGGGCGTGCAACCGGCTCGGCCGATGACCCACGACTTGCTTCGAGACGTGATCACCGCGCTGGGACGGGAGCTCAAGCAGGTCCGGATCACCGAGTTGCAGGAAGGGACCTTCTTTGCCGAGCTTGTCTTCGACGGCAACGTGCGGGTCTCTGCCCGGCCGAGTGATTCGGTCGCCCTGGCACTGCGGGCAGGGGTGCCCATCCACGCCGAGGAGTCGGTACTGTCGGAGGCCGGCCTGATCATCCCGGATGAGCAGGAGAACGAGGTCGAGAAGTTCCGCGAGTTTCTCGACTCGGTCTCGCCGGAGGACTTCCGTGGAGCGGACACCTGAACTGACGCTGATCGAGCTCTTGAGCTGAAGTAGAGGTTGAGGCTCTCCCGCGTGCCGCATTGACCGGCTACGCTGCGGCAGCCTACCGTCGGGCTGCACAGCGAGTGGCCCGTACGGACCACCGGCTTGAGCCATGGGAGGAATGGGTGGTCGACGGACCGCACGGCCGAGCGGAAACCCCGGCGTATGACGTCACGCCGTCCGGGACCGACGAGCCGGCCGAGCAAGGCACCCTGTTCCCGGACTCCGTCCTGGCAGACCCGCACGGCGTGACCGATCAGCTGCTGGGGTATCGCGGTTCGGCCGCCTGCCAGATCGCCGGGATCACCTACCGCCAGCTGGACTACTGGGCTCGCACCGGCCTTGTCGTCCCATCGATCCGCGGTGCGTCCGGTTCGGGCAGCCAGCGGCTGTACTCGTTCAAGGATGTGCTGGTCCTCAAAGTGGTCAAGAGGCTGCTGGACACCGGGGTCTCGCTCCAGAACATCCGCTTGGCGGTGGAGCACCTGCGCCGCCACGGCGTCCACGATCTGGCTCGTATCACGTTGTTCAGCGACGGCACCACCGTCTACGAGTGCACCTCTCCCGAGGAGGTGGTGGATCTGCTGCAGGGCGGGCAGGGGGTGTTCGGCATCGCCGTGAGCGGTGCGATGCGGGAGATCGCTGGGTCGATCAGCCAATTTCCGCCGGAGCGTGCCGATGGCGGGCATGTGGCCACCACTGGCGAAGACGAGCTGACCAAGCGCCGACGGACCCGTCGAATCAGCTGACTGTGCAGCCGGTCACAGCGCCGTGTCGAGAGCGCGAGACGGTCCGCCGTTTGAGTAGACTGGCGGGGTAGTCGCCGACCCCGCGCGGGAGAGCCCCGGTCATCGTGGCCCGGGCGCCGAAGGAGCAAATCCTCCCCGGAACCTCTCAGGCGAACAGGACCGCACGGGTCAGACGCCTCTGGAAAGCGGTAGCGCACGCTACCCGCCGACGGGGAAAGCCGGCGCAAGCCGGTGAATCTCTCAGGCGCCCAGTTCTCGGCAGAGCGGGCTCTGGGTAGTGACAGAGGGGGAGGACCGATCGGGCACGGTGCCCGACGGTTCGACCTGATGCCCGGAGGCCACCACGATGAATCCTCCTGACCGGCGCCCACTGTCTGAGTTGGAGCACGGCACACCGTTCGCTGACCGGCACATCGGGCCGCGCCCGGCCGAGCTGACTCGGATGTTGGACGCCATCGGCGTGGAGTCGCTGGACGAACTGGCGCAGCTGGCCCTGCCGGGTGGCCTGGCCGATCCGGAAGCTGTCCCGGATCTGCCGGCACCGGCCACCGAGGCACAGGCGCTGGCCGAGCTGCGCGAACGGGCCGCCCGGTGCCATCCGCGGGTACCGATGATCGGGACGGGATACCACGGCACGGTCACCCCGCCGGTGATCCGCCGTTCGGTGCTGGAGAACCCGGCCTGGTACACCGCCTACACGCCTTACCAGCCGGAGATTTCCCAGGGCCGGCTCGAAGCGCTGCTCAACTTCCAGACGATGGTGGCCGACCTCACCGGCTTGCCGGTGGCCAACGCTTCGTTGCTCGATGAGGCCACCGCGGCCGCCGAGGCGATGACCCTGCTGCGCCGGGCCGGCCGGGCCGGCTCATCCCAATTCGTCGTCGATGCGGACACGCTGCCACAGACTCTGGCCGTGCTGGCCACCCGTGCCGAGCCGCTGGGCATCGAGCTGGATGTCGTAGATCTGTTCTGTGCATCTTCTGGGGGAGAGTCCGAGCCGAGTCTCCCGGACGGTGAGTTCTTCGGCGTGTTGCTGTCCTACCCTGGTGCTTCCGGTGCGGTGCGCGACCACGCGTTGCTCATCGAGCAGGCACACCAACGCGGCGCCGCGGTCGCCGTCGCGGCGGACCCGCTGGCGCTGACCCTGCTCCGTCCACCAGGCGAGATCGGCGCCGACATCGCGGTCGGCTCCACCCAGCGCTTCGGGGTGCCGATCGGCTTCGGCGGACCGCATGCCGCCTATCTTGCCGTCCGTCAAGGCCTGGAACGTCAGCTGCCTGGTCGGCTGGTGGGGATGTCCCGGGACGCTGATGGCAACCCGGCGTACCGGCTGGCGCTGCAGACCCGGGAGCAGCACATCCGCCGGGAGAGGGCGACCAGCAACATCTGCACCGCACAGGTGCTGCTGGCCGTGATGGCCTCGATGTACGCGGTATACCACGGGTCTGACGGGCTGCGCGACATCGCCTTGCGGGCGCACCGGATGGCCGCGGTGCTGGCCGCCGGGTTGCGCGCCCGCGGAGTCGAGGTGGCGTCCGAGGAGTTCTTCGACACTGTGCTGGCCAGGGTGCCGGGCCGGGCGGCCGAGGTGGTGGCGGCCGCCCGGAGGGCTGGTGTGGACCTGCGGTTGGCCGGCGCCGACCACGTCGGGATCAGCTGTGCTGAGACCACGACCCGCGGACACCTGCAGCTGGTCTGGGATGCCTTCGGGGTCGGTGGCGCCGACCCGGACGTCCTCGATCGTCAGACGCCGGACGCCATTCCTGCCGCGTTGCAGCGGACCTCGCCGTTCCTGACTCACCCGGTCTTCTCGGCGTACCGCAGCGAGACGGCGCTGCTGCGTTACCTGCGCGCGCTGGCCGACAAGGACCTGGCGCTGGATCGCAGCATGATCCCGCTGGGCTCGTGCACCATGAAGCTCAACGCCACGGCCGAGCTGGAGCCGATCACCTGGCCGCAGTTCGCCGAGCTGCACCCGTTCACTGCCCTGCAGGACGCGCAGGGCTTACTCGAAGTGATCAGCGACCTGGAGCATTGGTTGGCCGAGCTCACCGGTTACGACGCGGTCAGCCTGCAGCCCAACGCCGGCAGCCAGGGCGAGTTCGCCGGCCTGCTGGCGATCCGCGCCTACCACCGCAGTCGTGGCGAGACCGGCCGCGACGTCTGCCTGATCCCGTCCAGCGCACACGGGACCAACGCTGCGTCGGCGGTGATGGCCGGGATGCGCGTCATGGTCGTCGGGTGTGACCGCAACGGCGACGTCGACCTTGACGACCTCCGCGCGAAGATCGCCAAGCACGGTGCCGAACTGGCTGCCATCATGATCACCTATCCGTCCACGCATGGGGTGTACGAGCCGGCTGTGACCGAGGTGTGTGCGCTGGTGCACGACGCCGGCGGCCAGGTCTACGTCGACGGGGCCAACCTCAACGCGCTGCTCGGGCTGGCCCGGCCGGGTCGCTTCGGCGCCGACGTCAGCCACCTCAACCTGCACAAGACGTTCTGCATCCCGCACGGCGGCGGCGGGCCCGGAGTGGGTCCGATCGGAGTCCGAGCCCACCTGGCACCCTTCCTACCCGGACACCCGCAGACGGCTCCCGATGCCGTGGTGGGTCCGGTGGCCGCGGCACCGTGGGGCAGCGCGTCGATCCTGCCGATCTCCTGGGCCTACATCCGGATGATGGGTGCGCAGGGACTGCGCCGCGCCACGCTGACCGCCGTGGCAGCCGCGAATTACGTGGCCCGGCGCCTCGGACCGCATTTCCCGGTGCTCTACGCCGGCAGCCGTGCCAATGGCTATGGCTCGACCACGCCAGGGCTGGTTGCCCACGAGTGCATCCTGGATCTGCGACCAATCACCAAAACCACCGGCGTCACCGTGGACGATGTCGCCAAACGGCTGGCCGACTACGGGCTGCACGCCCCGACCATGTCCTTCCCGGTGGCCGGCACCCTGATGGTCGAGCCCACCGAAAGCGAGAACCTTGCTGAGCTGGATCGCTTCTGCGACGCCATGATCGCGATCCGGGACGAGATCGACCGGCTCGCCGAGGGGGAGTGGCCCGCCGAGGACAACCCGCTGCGTTGCGCGCCGCACACCGCCAGTTGCCTGGCCGACAAGTGGGATCACCCTTACAACCGGGAGCTCGCCGCCTACCCGATGGGTCAGACGGCCGGCAAGGTGTGGCCGCCGGTGCGGCGGATCGACCAGGCCCACGGGGACCGCAACCTGATCTGCTCCTGCCCCCCGGTGGCTGACTCGTGAGTGGGTAACAGCACCTGATACCCGTGCGGGTCGCGCGTTCCGTGGTGAAAATGGGGGTTGGCTGCTGTTGTGCGGGTGGATGATCGTGGTCTGGGCCTTTCGAGGGGGAGGGTGGTGG
>JBOHGX010000240.1:0-1812 GCA_050700255.1 Pseudonocardiaceae bacterium | reverse complement strand
GGCGTGGACACGGTCGTCTCGATCACCACCGACCCGGCCGACCTGATCGCCCGGAAGGTGACCGACGAGAAGCTGACCACCCCGGTGCTGTCCGACCCGACTCTGCAGGTCTCCCGGGCCTATAACGCCAATCAGTACGGGATGATGGGCGACATGCGCAACGGCCACAGCTTCATCCTGGTCGGCCCGGACGGGGTGATCCGGTGGCGGGCGGACGACGGCGGCGCACCAGATTACACGATGTTCCTGCCCACCAGCGAGATGCTCGCCGACCTGACCGCGGAGCGGAAGCCGTGACCGAGCAGTTCGAGATCACCCTGCTCGCCCAGACCGACTGCAGCCTCTGCGACCACGCCAAACAGGTGCTGGGCCGGGTCGGGCAGGACTACCCGCTGCAGGTCACCGAGATCGACCTGGCCAGCGAGCAAGGCCACCAGCTCGCGGCCAGGGCCGGGGTGCTGTTCGCTCCGGGTGTCCTGTTGGACGGTGCGCCCTTCTCCTTCGGGCGGCTGTCGGAACGTAAACTCCGCCGCACGCTCGGCAAACGCGCCACAGCGATACCCCCCGTCTCGACCGCGAATGATCGCTGACGCACCACCCCGGCGTCGAGCGCTGGCTCGCGTCACCGTCCTGCTGATCGTTGCGTTGGCCGCGATGCTGGGCGGCGCGGTGCCGGCAAGCGCGCACCCGACCTTGCTGTTCACCGACCCTGCTGCTGACACCGCGGTCCCCAACTCCCCGACGGTGGTCAACTTGGTGTTCAACGAGGCTGTCACCGTCGGCGGGCGTGCGATCACTGTGCTGGACAGCGACGGCCGGCCGGTGCCGATGGCCGCGACGATCACAGCCCAGGACGGGCGTGTCGTCACGGCTCACCCCACTCGCACCCTCCAACCCGGCAGCTACCTCGTGCGGTGGCAGGTGACCGGATCCGATGGCGACCTGGTCGACGGCGAGTTCCGGTTCGCCGTCGGCACCGCGATCTCCGG
Source organism: Pseudonocardiaceae bacterium (assembly GCA_050700255.1). Classification (GTDB taxonomy): domain Bacteria; phylum Actinomycetota; class Actinomycetes; order Mycobacteriales; family Pseudonocardiaceae. Next base: position 823 of record JBOHGX010000240.1, on the reverse strand, counting down.
TGCCGGCACGACCAGCGCAGGCCAGCCGATCTCCTGGGGGGCCGCGGTGCTGCGCTGGTTACTGTTCGCTGGCCTGGCGCTGGCGCTGGGCGGTGTGGTGGGCGAGCGGTTCACCGCCTCGGCGCGCGCGGAGAAGCCCACCCTCCCTCAACTGAGGTCCTGGGTCCTGCCCGGCGCGCTCGGCGGCCTGGCTGGTGTCCTCGGGCTAGCCGCTGTGCTGGTCACCGACACTGGCACCGCGAGCACACTGTGGCACAACCGTCCCGGGCAACTCCTGCTCGCCGAAGCAGTCGGCCTGGCCCTCGCGCTCGGGTTGGCCGCGATCCGGTGTCGCTCGTGGGCGGTGGTGCCACTGGTGATGGTGGCCGCCGCGGAGGGCCTGCGCTCGCACGCCAACGTCGCCGCACCCGGGTGGGGAGCGCTACTCACCGGCGTGCACCTGGCCGCCGTGGCGATCTGGGTGGGCGCCTTGGCGCACGTGGCGCGCGCCGTGTTCGCCTGGCGCCAGGAGCGTCCCGCCGTGCGGTGGGTGCTGTCCGGCTACCTGCGGCTCTCCGCGTGGGTGTTCGTCATCGTGGTCGGCACCGGCACGATCACCGCACTGGTGCTGGTCCCGCTCACGGCGCTGCTCACTACCACCTACGGCCAGGTCCTGCTGGTCAAGCTCGGTCTCGTCGCCCTCGCGGCCGGCCTGGCGCTGACCGCCCGCCTGACCCTGCGCCACCGCGACCGACTCGACCGGGTACGCACGCTGGCCCGAGTCGAGAGCAGCGTGCTGGTCGGGGTACTGGTCGTGAGCGCGGTGCTGGTCTCGACTCCCGCC
>JBOHGX010000239.1:0-13037 GCA_050700255.1 Pseudonocardiaceae bacterium | reverse complement strand
ATCGCCGGCGCGGTGTGTGCGCTCGCGGTCAGCATCAAGTTCTGGTTCGGTTTCGACGACTCGCTCGACGTGGTCGCTGTGCACCTCTTCGGCGGCCTGGTGGGCACGCTGGCCGTCGGTTTCCTGGCCACCTCCGTGGCCCCCGCCGGAGTGGACGGCTTGTTCTACGGCGGAGGCGCCGACCAGCTGTGGCGTCAGGCCGTGGCGGCGGGCGCCGTGCTGGCCTACTCGTTCATAGCGACCCTGATCATCGCTCTGGTGCTGAAGTACACCATCGGGTTGCGGCTGGGCAACGATGCCGAGCAGGCCGGCATCGACGAGACCGAGCATGCCGAGGCCGGCTACGAGCTCAGCACGATCTTCACCGGCGGCGGAAACAGCCGCGCCGCGCAGGCAGCCGCCCCGAGCAAGATCCCGGCCTCGGCCGGTCAGGAAGGGTGAGTGGCGATGAAGCTGGTGACCGCGATCGTCAAGCCGTTCACGCTGGAGGACGTCAAGGGTGCCCTGGAACAGATCGGGGTACTCGGGATGACGGTCAGTGAGGTGCAGGGCTTCGGCCGGCAGAAGGGGCACACCGAGGTCTACCGGGGCGCGGAGTACTCCGTGGACTTCGTGCCCAAGATCCGGGTCGAGGTCGTGGTGGACGACATGCAGGTGGACAAGACCCTTGACGTGCTGGTCGAGGCGGCCCGAACCGGCAAGATCGGGGACGGGAAGGTGTGGGTCACGCCAGTGGAGACCGTGATCCGGGTTCGAACCGGGGAACGGGGTGTGGACGCGCTGTGAGTCCTACAAGCGCCTGACGCCGGGCGAAGCCAGCGCGGAGCCTGACACCTGGTGGGGCACCGGTGCACGTTGCCGGTGCCCCACCAGATTTTTCGCCAGGTAGTCGGCGAGGTAATTGATACCGCGGCCTGCTCGTAAGCGGAGCCGTTTACCCCACTGAAACGTGGCGTTTCAGCAAACGAAACACATTTCGCGAAGCCTCAACAGCGGGTCGGGGTGCAGTCGAGGGACCAGGTACAGCACGCCAGACTCGTACGACTTCTCGCCGCTGGGCGGCGCGACGACGCCAGTACGGAAAGGTGAAGGGCACATGACGCTGTCGGGGGCCCGGTCTCATGCCGGTGATCCGGACACCTCCGCAGACGACCTGGTCCGGGCTCGGGCCGCACTGCTCGGTGCCAACCCGCGGCAGCGCCAGCTGCCGGCGCACGCACTACGGGCCGCGCTGGTGGACCTCCACGAATTGTGGTTGACATCCCGATGCACGTCACTGGGTTTTGGCCGCGGTACCGCGCTGGTTGCGGTCGGTGCACTGGGTCGCCGCGAGCTGGTCCCGTATTCCGACCTGGACCTGTTGCTCCTGCACGACGGCAAGCGCGACGTGAGCGAGCTCGCCGACTCGCTGTGGTATCCGCTGTGGGACGCTCGCATCGACCTTGATCACAGCGTACGAACCGTCGGGCAGGCCGTGCAGGTGGCGGCCACCGATCTGCGCGCTGCACTGGGATTGCTGGACGCCCGCCTGATTGTCGGGGACGGTGCGCTGTTTACCACCATGGACACCGCTGTGCGGCGGGCCTGGCGCACCGGCATCCGCACCAGGCTCGAAGAACTTGCCGAGTCGGCGCAGCAACGCTGGCTGCGCAGCGGGGACATCGCGCACCGGGTGGAACCAGACCTCAAGAACGGCCACGGCGGGCTGCGCGACGTGCAGTTGCTCGATGCGCTATCCGCAGGTCAGCTCCTGGATCGGGCCGGATCCGAGGTGTGTGCCGCGCGCGATCTTCTCCTGGATGTGCGGACCGAGCTGCATCGGCTCGCCGGCCGAGGTCGCGACGTGTTGCGGGCGCAGGACGCTGACGAGGTCGCCACCGCTCTGGGTCTCGGTGACCGGTTCGACTTGGCCAGAAGTCTGTCCGGAGCGGCGCGGACCGTTGTCTATGCGATGGAGGTCGGGTTGCGCGCTGCCCGCGCCGCGCTGCCCCCGCGGGGCCGCGCCCGGCTGACCGGGTTGCGGACCCTGGGGCGGGGGCCGGTACGCCGCCCGTTGGACGAGGGGGTGGTGGAGCACGGCGGTGAGGTGGCGCTGGCTCGCGACACCCACCCGGCGCGGGATCCGGCGCTGGCGTTGCGGGTTGCGGCGACCGCCGCGCGAACCGGTATGCCGGTCGCCACCGGCACCCTCACAACGCTTGCCGACACGGCGCCGGAGCTACGTCGACCCTGGCCGCGCCCGGCGTTGGAGGGGTTGCTGTCGTTGCTGGGCGCCGGTCAGTCGGCGGTAGATGTCATCGAGGCCATGGACCGCACCGGGCTGTGGGGGCGGCTGTTCCCGGAGTGGGGTGCGGTGCGTGATCTGCCGCCGCGGGATCGGGTGCACGTCTGGACCGTGGACCGGCATCTGGTGGAGACCGCGGCACAGGCGGCGCGGCTGACCACCACGGTCGGCCGCCCGGATCTGCTGCTACTCGGAGCCCTGCTGCACGATCTGGGCAAGGGCCGTGGTGGTGACCATTCCATCGTCGGCGCGGCGCTGGCCGAGCAGATCGGGCACCGGCTCGGGCTACCGCACTCGGACGTTGCAATTCTCTGCGCGATGGTGCGCCACCATCTGCTGCTGCCCCATACCGCGACCCGCCGGGACCTCGACGATCCCACGACCGCGCGGCGGGTGGCCGAGACCCTCGGTGGGGATCTGACCCTGCTGGAGCTGCTGGTTGCCTTGGCCGAGGCTGACAGTTTGGCCACCGGTCCTGGAGTGTGGACCGAATGGCGCGCCGCGTTGATCTCCGACCTGGCCGAGCGTTGTCGCGCGGTACTGGCCGGTCGACGGGTGACAGCACTGGAGCCGCTCTCCGAGGAGCACCGGGCGCTGGCCGAGCAGGTTGCCGCGAGCGGCTCGCTGCACGTGACGGCGACCGTGACATCGAACACCGCCGCTGCAGGGCCGGGTGCGGCCACCACAATCACGGTGGTGACTCCTGGCCGTCCCAGCGTGCTCGCATTGGCCTCGGGGGTGCTCGCGCTGCACTCGCTGCAGGTCCATTCCGCGGACATCCGGGTCGTCGAACTCCCCGCCGGAGGCTCCGCGGCTGTGGACACCTTCACCGTCTCGCCGCGCTTCGGGCGCTTGCCCGATGTCGCGCTGCTGCGTCAGGACCTGGCGCGGGCGCTGGACGGCTCGCTGAAATTGGCGGACCGGCTGGCCGCCAAGGAGCGTGACTATGGCGAGGTCCCAAGGTGCGAAACCACAGCGTCCGGAACGGGATCCGCCGAAGTCGAGACAAGAGTGCTGTGGTTCGACGACGAGGCCACCGCAGCGGTGATCCTTGAGCTTCGTACCACCGACCACCGCATCGGGTTGCTGTACCGGGTTGCCGCGGCATTGGAGAGCAGTGCGGTGACTGTTCGCTGGGCCCGGGTCGTCACGCTGGGCAGTTCGGTAGTGGACTCGTTCTGCATCACCGGCTCCGATGGACACTGTGCGTTGTCGCCCAAGGCGCGGGAGTTGGTGGAACGGGCGGTGCTCAGTGCCGCTTGGTGAGCGCCCAGCTACGATCCGGCCGCATGTACCGAACTCGCGATGAGGCCGTCCCGGTCAACCCGCCGTTCGAGATCGTGTTGCGAGGGTTCGACCGTCAGCAGGTCATTGATCACGTCGAAGCCCTCAAGACTCGTGTCTCGACGATCGGGGCCGAACGCGACGCTGCGCTGCAGCGGGCCGCCGACCTCCGCGAGCAATTCGAGAATCTGCGCCGCGAAGCGGTGGAGGCGACCACTCAGGTTGAACGGCTACGCCGGGAAGCGACGGCGGCAGCCAGCCAGGTCGATCGTCTGGAGCGGTCCCCGCTGACCGCAGCGACCGCGCGGATCCAGCGCATGCTGCAGATGGCCGAGGATGAGGCCGCCGAACTGCAGATCAGTGCCGAGCAGGAGACCACCTCGCTGCGCGAGAGCACCCGCGCCGAGGCCGATGCACTGCTGCACGAGACCACCCAGCGGTGCAAGAGCCTGGAGGCGGAATCGGAGCGCCGGCGTCAGACCGCAGAGGCCGAATCCGCGGCCCGATGCCAGCAGGCGGAGCTGGATGCCGAGCGTCACGCGTCGGCTGCCGACCAGCGATCCGAGCACAACCTCGCTCGGCGCCGCGCCGAGACGGAAGCGTGGATCAGCGATTACCAGACCCGGAGTATCGCTGCGCTGTACTTGATCCTGCAGCTGGCGGTGCAGGGGTTGACCAGCCGGATGGCGGAGGCGCAGCGCCAGGCCAGCGCACTCAAGAACCTGCGAGCCGAGATCGCTGATCAGGTGTTCGCGGTGCACCGCTTGATGGTGGAGGCGGTCGGCCTGGTCGACCAGCCCACCGCAGCCGAGGACACCGATCCTGTGGAGTATGTGCAGCCTGTGGAGGCAGTACCGGCATCGGGTCAGCCCACGGCACGGTTCGGGCTGCATCCGTAGGTAGTTTCACCCAGTCGCGATCGCGGGGATTTACGCTAGTCGGCGGTGCCCGCGATTGCCAGGCTGGTCGGGTGGCTCGGCAGCGGTCGGGCAGACGCGGGGCTGCCGCCCGTACTGCAAGTCGGGCGGCGGGTGTGTCGCTGGTGATCGCAACGGTCATTACCGGACCGCCGGCAGCCTGGGGTGGGGCTCGGGCCGCCGGCGGTCCAGGCTCTTGTCCCGGCGGCGGGCCGCTACGCTGGCAGTACAACAGCCAGCCTCCGGGGCCACCTGACCCCGCGGACTCCAAGGGAGCGCGACCGGCGTGTTCGACACCCTCTCCGACCGGCTCACGTCAGCGCTGTCCGATCTGCGGGGCAAAGGCAGGCTGTCCGAAGCTGACATCGACGCCACCGCCCGCGAGATCCGCATCGCGCTGCTTGAGGCCGATGTCGCGCTGCCGGTGGTCCGCCAGTTCATCGTGCAGGTCAAGGAGCGGGCCAAGGGCGCCGAGGTCTCTGCTGCGCTGAACCCCGCCCAGCAAGTCATCAAGATCGTCAACGACGAGCTCATCGGCATTCTGGGCGGGGAGACCCGGCGTCTGGAACTGGCCAAGACACCCCCGACCGTGATCATGTTGGCGGGCTTGCAGGGCTCCGGGAAGACGACGCTGGCCGGCAAGCTCGCCCGCTGGCTGCGCAACCAGGGCCACACGCCGCTGCTGGTCGCCGCGGATCTGCAACGACCCAATGCGGTCACCCAGCTTCAGGTGGTGGGTGAGCAGGCCGGCGTGCCGGTCTTCGCGCCCCATCCGGGCGCGTCGGCGACCGGTGAGTCAGCACAGCCCGGCAACGGTGTCGGCGATCCGGTCGACGTCTCACGCCGCGGGCTGGCGGAGGCCCGCGCCCGCCAGCACGACGTCGTGGTAGTGGACACCGCCGGACGGCTGGGCATCGATGCCGAGATGATGCGCCAGGCCGCCGACATCCGCGACGCGGTGCAGCCCGACGAGACGCTGTTCGTCGTCGACGCCATGATCGGCCAGGACGCGGTGACCACCGCCGAGGCGTTCCGTGACGGTGTCGGCTTCACCGGCGTCGTGCTCACCAAGCTCGACGGCGACGCCCGTGGTGGAGCGGCGCTGTCGGTGCGGCAGGTCACCGGTGCGCCGATCATGTTCGCGTCCAACGGGGAGAAGCTGGAGGAGTTCGATGTCTTCCACCCGGACCGGATGGCCAGCCGGATCCTGGGGATGGGAGATCTGCTCACCCTGATCGAGCAGGCCGAGCAGGCCGCCGCCAAGATCGGCAGCGGCGAGCTGACCCTGGAGGACTTCCTCGAGCAGATGCAGGCGATCCGCAAGATGGGGCCGATCGCCAACCTGCTCGGGATGCTGCCCGGGGCGGCCCAGATGAAGGAGCAGCTCGCCGAGGTCGACGACAAGCAACTGGACCGGTTGCAAGCCATTATCCACGGCATGACCCCTGACGAGCGGGCCGATCCAAAGATCATCAACGCCTCCCGGCGGCAGCGCATCGCGCGCGGTTCGGGGGTCACCGTCGGCGAGGTCAACCAGCTGGTCGAGCGGTTCTTTGAGGCCCGCAAGATGATGCAGCAGATGGCCGGGCGCTTCGGCTTCCCCGGGGCCGGCCCCGGGCGCCGAAGCCGCAAGGGCCGCAAGGGCAAGAAGGGCAAGGGACGTGGCCCGACGGCGCCGCGGGTGCGTGGCGGGCTGCCCGGGGGTTTGCCCGGTGGGCTACCGGGTGGATTGCCTGGTGGGATGCCTGATCTATCCGGCCTGGACCAACTGCCGCCTGGGTTCGATCCGTCGAAGCTGAGGTTCCCCAAGAAGTGAGGGTGCCTTCTTGTAGGCCTTCTGTAGGGCACGCCATGGCGCCCGCAGCCCAGGCCATGTACCTGCGCGGGGTACTGCTACCAGCCGGGGAACCCGGTGAGCTGTGGGTGGCCGATGGGCTGATCTGCACCGACCCGGTGTCCGGGGCGATCACTGTCGTCGACGGCGGTTACGTGCTCCCCGGCTTGGTCGATGCGCATTGCCACGTCGGTATCGGCCCACAGGGGCCGGCGAGCCTGGCCGAGGCCGCCGAGCAGGCCGCGATCGACCGGGACGCCGGCACCCTGCTCATCCGGGACTGTGGAGTCCCGACCGACACTCGCCCGCTGCAGTCCCGCGACGACGTGCCGCGGATCATCCGGGCCGGGCGGCACTTGGCTCGCCCCAAGCGTTACATCCCGACCATCGGCGTGGAGCTCGACGATCCCGGGCTGCTCCCGCAGGCCGTCCAGGAGCAGGCGGCGGCCGGCGACGGCTGGGTCAAGCTGGTCGGGGACTGGATCGACCGCTCGATCGGGGATCTGGCCCCCTTATGGCCCGATGATGTGCTGGTCGAGGCGATCGCCGCGGCACATGCCGCCGGGGCCCGGGTCACCGCGCATGTCTTCGGCGAGGACGCGTTGCCGGGGCTGATCGCCGCCGGGATCGACTGCATCGAGCATGGCACCGGCCTGTCTGCCGACACCATTACCGAGATGGCCGCGCGCGGTACCGCCCTGGTTCCCACACTGATCAACATCGAGACGTTCCCGGCGATCGCCGACGGCGCCGGGAAGTACCCGCGCTACGCCGCGCACATGCGCGCGCTGCACGCCGGGCTCCGGAACGCCGTCGGTTCGGCCGTCGAGGCGGGGATCCCGGTTTACGCTGGCAGCGACGCCGGTGGTGGCATCCGGCACGGCCGTCTGGTCGACGAGATCGTTGCATTGCGCGCGGTGGGGTTGGACGGTACGCGGGCGCTGGCGGCAGCGAGCTGGGCGGCCCGCGACTGGCTGGACGTGCCCGGCCTGGTTCCCGGTGCGCCCGCCGACCTGCTGGTCACCCGCACCGATCCGCGCCTGGATGCCAACGCGCTGCGGGACCCGGCGTTGCTGCTGTTGCGTGGCCGGGCCTGGGGACGATGACAATGGGCGGACATCGAGCGGGACTGGAGCGGACAGTGGGCGACAGTGGTCCATCTCCGACGATGAGGAGAAACCGTGAGCGCCCCTGATCCTGCGCAGCACCCTGCGGTGGCCGACACGATCCCGTCGCCGGAGGCGGTGCCGGCCATGCGGGACGGCCGCCGCGGCTGGCTGCTGCTCGGCTGCTTCGCCGTCGGCGAGGTGACGTTCTTGGCAGCGTCGTTGCTCGTGCTGCTGCCTTATGCGCTCGCCCCCCCGCGCCAGGCTGCGGACGGGTCGTTGCCGCCCGCGGCGCTGGTCGTCGCGCTGGTAGTGCCCACCGTGCTGGCCGCCGTGGTCGCGACGATCGGCGCTGCGTTGCTCGGTGCGGGAAACCTGGCCCAACGGCTGCGTAGTCAGCTGTCGATTCGGTGGCGACTGTCCGATGTCGGCGTCGGGCTGCTGCTGGGTGTCGTCGGCTTGATCATCACCGTTCCGGCCGCTGGTGTCTGGGCGCGTTGGGTCGGCACCAACCAGGCGAACTCAGCGGTGGGGGAGGCGTTCGAGGGCCTGCGGCTGCCCCTGGGGATGGGGATCACACTGTTCTTCGCCGTCTGGCTGATTGCGCCGTTGTGCGAGGAGTTGCTCTACCGCGGCGTGCTGTGGCGAGCCATGGAGTACTGGAAGTGGAATCGTTGGGCGATCTTCGTGGTGACCACGGCGCTGTTCTCCGTTGCTCACCTGGAACTGCTGCGCACCCCGCTGCTGGTGGTGATCTCGCTGCCGATCGCGCTGGCCCGCATGCTCACCGGCAATCTGCTGGCCAGCGTTGTCGCCCACCAGGCGAATAACTTCCTGCCCGCGGTCGGACTGCTGCTGATCACTCAGGGACTAGTGCCCGGCTAACCCTGTCCCCCTGCCGGCGTGTCGTGCTCTCATGCCCACTGCGTCGTGCTCTCATGCGCGACGTGGCCAGGTGCCACGGATGTCCGGATGGTCTGGCACAATGAGACGTTGTTGTCACGGCGCGCCCTCTCATCGTGCTGCGGCAACTAACCTGACCTTATGGGCAGCGTCAGTCCGTGTCCCCACCATGGGCCGTGCACGCTCACCGTGACCACTCGTGTGTTGACAGGAGTAGTTCGACCCGTGGCTGTAAAGATCAAGCTCATGCGACTCGGCAAGATTCGCCAGCCCTACTATCGGATAGTCGTCGCCGACGCCCGCACCCGTCGCAACGGCAAGGCGATCGAGACGATCGGCAAGTACCACCCCAAGGAGGAACCCAGCCTCATCGAGGTCGACTCCGCACGGGTGCAGTACTGGCTCGGTGTTGGTGCCCAACCCACCGAACCTGTACAGCACATCCTCCAGGTCACCGGCGACTGGCAGCGGTTCACCGGTCAGCCTGGCGAGGAGGGAACGCTGCGCCGTGCCGAGCCCAAGCCGGATAAGGCTGAGCTGTTCAACCGGGCGCTGGCCGAGGCGGGCGAGGTGCCGACCACCGAGGCCACCACGCCGAGGAGGAAGAGCCCCCGCAAGATTGATACCGCTGCTGCCACGTCCTCGGAGCCGGCCCCGGTTACGGCGTCTGAGCCTGCCCCAGCCGGCGCTGACGACCAGGAGGACACTGCGAAGAAGGCAGCGGACGGGCAGGTGTGAGCATGCTGGCGGATGCGCTCGAGCATCTCGTGAGGGGAATCGTCGACAACCCTGACGATGTGCGCGTCCAGCTGGTAACCACGCGGCGGGGTCGTACCCTCGAGGTGCACGTCCACCCCGATGATCTCGGCAAGGTGATCGGCCGGGGAGGGCGCACCGCCACGGCGCTGCGCACCGTGATGAGCGGTATCGGCGGGCGCGGAGTGCGGGTCGACGTCGTCGACACCGACCGCTGACCTTGCTGGCAGGAACTCCACCGTGCAGCCAGGCAGTAACCCTCACGCTGGGGACGCTGACCCACAGCGGGTGGTCGGCCGGATCGGCAGGCCACACGGTGTCCGCGGGGAGGTGACGGTGCAGGTGCGCACCGACTCGCCGGAGCAGCGCTTCGCTGTCGGCGCGCAGCTGGGCGCTGGCGCTGGCCACACACTCACCGTGGACACTGTCCGCCCGCATGCGGGAAACCTGCTCGTGCGATTCGCCGGGGTCACTGATCGCGCTGCCGCAGCGGAACTGCGCGGCGTGCTGTTGACCGTCGACACCGTCAGGTTGCCCGACCTGGATGATCCTGACGAGTTCTACGACCACCAGCTAGAGGGCTTGGCTGCAGTCGGGCCCGACGGCGCGGAGCTGGGCACGGTGCGCGAGGTCGTGCACGCCCCGGCCAGCGACTTGCTGGTGGTGGAGACCGACCGCGGCGAGGCGTTAGTGCCTTTCGTCAGGGCCATCGTCCCTGAGGTGGACCTGTCTGGTGGCCGAGTGGTGCTCGATCCGCCTGCAGGGTTGCTGGACTGATCGGGGTCGCAGCTGTGCTCATTGATGTCGTGACCATCTTCCCCGAGTACCTGACCCCGGCCAGGGAGGCGCTGCTCGGGCGGGCCATCGAACGAGATTTGATCACCCTCACGGTGCACGACTTGCGGGACTGGACTCACGATGTGCATCGTGCGGTGGACGACACGCCCTATGGCGGCGGGCCTGGCATGGTGATGCGCCCGGATGTCTGGGGTGAGGCGTTGGACGAGGTACTCGGCGGCGAACCGGTGCCACGGTTGGTGGTGCCCGGCCCCGCCGGACGGCGGTTCACCCAGCAGCTGGCCACCGAGCTAGCCGGGCAGCCACGGCTCGTTTTCGCCTGCGGCCGCTACGAGGGCATCGACCAGCGGGTGATCGATGATGCGGCCGAGCGGGTGGTCGTCGATGAGATCTCGATCGGTGACTACGTGCTCGTCGGGGGCGAGGTTGCCGTGCTGGTGATGGTCGAGACGGTGGCCCGGTTGCTGCCCGGAGTGCTGGGCAACCCCGCCTCGGCAACGCAGGACTCATTCTCCGATGGTTTGTTGGAGGGGCCCTGCTATACCCACCCCGAGGTCTGGCGCAACCGCGAGGTCCCGGCCGTGCTCCGTTCAGGCAACCACGCCGCGATCGCCCGCTGGCGCCGGGACCGCGCAGTGGAGCGCACCGCGAAGCGGCGTCCCGATCTACTGGCTGCGCTGCCACCGGGTGCGTTGGATGCTGCGGACCGGGCACTGCTCGAGGGGCTGGTCAGTTCCTCCGGATATCCGCCAGACAGCACCGGATAGCAACTGCCCGGTTTCGTGGTGAGCGGTAGCGTCTGGCACACTGGATTGGTTCCCGCAGCGGAAGCAGGGCAGGGACTGCCCCCACGGTGGTGAGGCTCCGCTGCCACCGACGTCGCTGGTTCGCGTCCACCCCGGGCGCTTAGACCGTGCAGAGCACACGATGACGAGGACGGATCCCCGATGAACACCCTGGATGCGCTGGATGCGATGTCACTGCGTTCCGACATCCCCGACTTCCGGCCCGGTGACACGCTGAAGGTGCACGTCCGCGTCATCGAGGGTTCTCGACAACGGGTGCAGGTGTTTCAGGGGGCGGTCATTCGCCGTCAGGGCGGAGGGATCCGGGAGACGTTCACCGTGCGTAAGGTGTCTTTCGGTGTGGGCGTGGAGCGTACCTTTCCGCTGCACACCCCGAACATCGCCAAAATCGAGGTGGTCACCCGCGGTGATGTCCGACGCGCCAAGCTGTACTACCTTCGCGATCTCCGGGGCAAGGCAGCCAAGATCAAGGAGAAGCGTGAGACGCCGTCTGCGTCCTGAGCCGCCTGCTGCGGACGTCTGCCGATAGCCTGAGGACGTGGCCCACCTGGCTCGCTCGACCGAACCCGCTCGCGGCGGCGATCCCGAGGACTCCCGCGGCCGCCCAGTGCATCGGCATCGCCGGGCGAAGAAGAAGAAAAAGGGCTCGTTCTGGCGCGAGTTGCCGATCCTGGTGATCACCGCGCTGGTGCTCACGTTTCTGATCCAGACATTCCTGGCCCGGGTGTACGTAATCCCTTCGGCTTCGATGGAAACGACTCTGCATGGTTGTCCGGGCTGCACCAACGACAGGGTGTTGGTCGACAAGCTGACCTACCAACTGCGCGATCCACGACCCGGTGACGTCGTGGTGTTCCGCGGTCCCGACTCCTGGGGCAGCAACGTCGAGTTCTCCAACCCGCGGTCGGACAACGTGCTCATCCGTGGACTGCAGCAGGCCGCCTCCTTGATCGGCCTCGCCCCACCGGACGAGCGGGACTTCGTCAAGCGGGTGATCGCCGTGGAGAACCAGACCGTGCAGTGCTGTGATCAGCAGAACCGCGTCACGGTTGATGGCGCCGCGCTGACCGAGCCCTACGCTGTCTTCCTCGGCAGTGAACCCCAGGAGGAGTTCGGCCCGGTCACGGTGCCCCCAGGTGGTTTGTGGATGATGGGAGATAACCGCAACAACAGTGCGGACTCGCGCCGTCACGTCGCTGACGAGCAGTTTGGCACTGTTCCGGTGGACAATGTCATCGGTAAGGCGCGCCTGATCGTGCTTCCGCTCGGTCGGTGGCAGGGCGTTGCCGACCCCGATCCGCAGCAGACCACGGTGCTGGGTGCGCCGGTGCCTTCCGGGCACTCCGGGCCCGGCGACCTTCCGTTGGGCGCTGGCCTGATGCTGAGCTGGCCCGTGCTACGGAGCGGCTATGCCCTGCGTGAGCGGGTGGTCGCCCGCAGGCTCGGCTGAGGACCATGCCTGCCGCGGCACCCAGTACCCGCCACCAGGCCCTGCCGCGCCCGCCGAGGGCGGTGGTGCGCAGGGATGGCGGGACGTGGACCCTGCAGGCGGTCCTGCACCGCAAGGGCCTGGGCCCGGTCGCTGGAGTGGACGAGGCCGGGCGAGGTGCGTGCGCCGGGCCGCTGGTGGTGGCAGCATGTGTGCTTCGGCCGGCCGACGCGGCGGCCTTGGACGGTTTGACGGACTCCAAGCTGCTCACCGCGGCGCGCCGGAACCACTATCACGACTTGATCATTGCCAGGGCGGTCGCGCGTAATCTGGTCGTGATCCCGCCCGATGTGATCGACTCGCTGGGCGTGCATGTGGCCAATCTGGAGGGCATGCGTCGTGCTGTCGCCGGCCTTCCGGTGCACCCTGGTTACGTGCTCACCGACGGGTTCCGAGTGCCCGGCTTGACTGCCCCGAACATGGCGGTGATCGGTGGGGATCGGGCTGCGGCCTGTGTGGCGGCGGCCTCGGTGCTCGCCAAGGTGACCCGCGACCGCATCATGGGTGACGTGCATGAACGGATGCCGTGGTATGGCTTCGACGAGCACAAGGGTTACTGCACGTCCGAGCACAACGCGTCCCTGCGCAGGCATGGACCGTCGGCGGAGCATCGGTTCAGCTACCTCAATGTTGCGCTGGCGGCACGCATGCACGGCTTGACGGCCCCACCGCGCCGGACGGCACGGGCCAGACCCTGGCCGATAGTGAGGCCGGGAGTGGAGCCGATCGTGGAGCCGGCGGTGGTCCAGAATGGGGAATCGCCGACCACGTGACGGCACGAGCAGGAGGGCCAGCACCCGATGAAGCGACCGATGGGCTGTCGATGAGCGCCGAGGATCTCGAGAAGTACGAGACCGAGA
>JBOHGX010000238.1:0-2558 GCA_050700255.1 Pseudonocardiaceae bacterium | reverse complement strand
GGGAACGGCCGGCGGCACGGCAGCGGGGACGGCGGGGGGGACGACCGGCGCAGCGGCGGGGGGCGGAGTGACTGCGGCAAGGGCGGTGGCGGGCGGCGCCCCGGTGGGGGTCAGGTAGAGGTTGCGGAGCTGCTCGACCGAGGTGATCTGGCTGCCGACCTCGACAGTGAGCGGCTCGGTGTCCGGGGTGAGCTGGCCTGCGGGCACCCGCACCCCGTTGGCCTTGAGCAAACTCAAGACGCTACTCAGCGACACCCCGCGTTCCGCTGCCTCGTCGGTGTCCACATCCACCGTGATCCGCGGCTCGCGGATACCCGACAGCGTCACGTCAGCGACACCGTCGAGCCCGGCAAGCAACGGGCGCACGTAATCGCTTAACAGGGCAGCGACCCGCTCGTCGCCGAGGTCCGACGACACTCCGAGCTGCACGACCGGCAGGCTGTCGGTGCCGCCGGTGACGACCTGCGGGGTGACGTCCGCTGGCAGCGTCGCGCCCTGCACCGCCTGCTGGATCTGTGAGGTCAGCTCAGCGAGGTCCGAGCCGTACTCCAGGTTCACGGTGATCACCGAGGAGCCGCCGGTGCTCGTCGATTGGGTGCCGGTCACGCCGGTGATGCCGCCGATCACTGCCTCGATAGGCGTTGTGACCTGCTGCTCGACCACCTCCGGCGACGCGCCCGGATACTGCGTGACCACCGAGGCCACCGGGATGTCGATCGAGGGGAACAGCTCCTGGCGCAGCGAGATCGTGCTGATCGCACCGAGCACGACGATCAGTATCGTGACCAGACCGACGATCGCGCGGTTGGTCAAGCTGAGTCGGGTGAGCCAGGTCATCGAATCACCCTGGCTGTTTGGCCCGGGTCTGCACCGGCCGATTCGAGCTCAGACGCCACCAGGTGGAGCAGGTCCGTGCGGGCCGAGTTGACAAAGAAGTGGTCTCCCGGCAGCAGGTGGACCCGGAAGGAGCCGCTTGTGTGGCGCGACCAGGGCCGGACGTCCTCGGGAGGCACCTCCTTGTCCCGCAGGCCGCCGAAGGCGGACACTGGGCAGCTCAGCGGGGGTTGGGGGCGGAACACGTACGTCTCGACGAGGGTGCAATCGCTACGCAACGTGGGCAGCATCGCGTCCAGGAACTGACTCTCCGCCGCCAGCTCCGGCGGTATGCCGCCCAGTTCGCCGATGGTGGCGAGGAACTCCCGGTCGGGCAGGGTATGCCAATCAGGCGAGCGGCTCGGCAGGTGGGGCGCTCGGCATCCGGAGACGAACAGGTGCACCGGCACCACGCCGTTGGCGCGCATTCGGCGAATGAGCTCGAACGCGATCAGCGCACCCATGCTGTGGCCGAAAAGCGCGAACGGAGCGGTGAGATGGCTGGCCAACCCGTCCAGCAGCGGACCGGTCAGCTGCTCCATCGACTCGATCGCAGGCTCGTTGAAGCGGTTCTCCCGAGCCGGCAGCTGGACCGACACGACCTCCACGTCGTCGGGGAGGTGCGCCGGCCAGTCCCGATACCTGCTCGCGCCGCCACCGGCAGGGGGCAGGCAGATGAGACGCAGTCGCGCAGCCGGCCGCGGTCTCACCTGCACCCAGGACGATCGCGTCACAGCGAGCTCCGCTGATCAGGGTTGAACGTGATCAAGTTTGGACACCGTCCATCTGCTCACGCAAGCTGCGCGGGCGCATGTCCGTCCACACCTCATCGACATAGGCGGAGCATTCGTCCTTGCTGCCCTCCTTACCCACCCGGTACCAGCCCGCCGGCACATCCAGACCGACCAGCCAGAGTGAGTACTGCTCCTCGTCATTGCGCAGCACCTCGTATTTCGCGTTGTCATCCATTTTTGTTATCTCCTTTCTGAGTAGTATCTTTCTGCGGAAAATCGGTGACGACCGGCACTATTGGCCCGCCATGGCCTCCGCGACGACCGGTTGCCGGGGGAAACTGCGCAGGGTGGGGCTCAGCGTCGCCACCACCGCCGTGGCCGCAATGCCTCCCGCACACACCAGCACCGCGACGGTGCCGGAGACGGCCGCGGCCAGCAGACCGCCCAGCATGGGGCCCAGCGCGGCTGCGACACCGGTAGCGATGGCCAGCACGCTGCTCAGCCGGCCGCGCAGGTCGTCGGGGGTGAGCAGCAGCTGCCGTGTGATGATCGTGGTGTTCGCGGTCGCCGGCAGCAATGCCATGGCGGCGAACAACACTCCCAGGAGATAGCCGCTGTTGACGAAGGCCGCCACCGGAGTAAGCGCCGCCAGCACCCAGAACACCGCGATGATCGAGACGTAGGGGCTCAGAACCTGGGCCAGCCGCGACGCGACCAGGGCGCCCAGCAGCCCGCCCACGCCGAGCATCGCCGCCAAGATGCAGATCTGCCCCGGGGGCACTCCCCGCCCCACGGCCAGCACGATGACGATGAGGTAGAAGGCGCTGAAGAACAGGTTGAGCACCACGGCGCACAGCGCGGTGATCCTGAGGTGGCGGTTGCCCCACACCCACTGGAGGCCCGCCCTGATCTCCCGGCCCAGGTGACGGGCCGGCTCGGGTCGTACCGTCC
>JBOHGX010000237.1:0-11940 GCA_050700255.1 Pseudonocardiaceae bacterium | reverse complement strand
GTGCTGGATGGCGCCCGCGACCCGCTGGCGCGGCAAGCCGACGGCCTCAACGCGCTCGCCGTCGCCAAGGAGCAGGCCTCCCGGCAGCACGCAGTGCTGCTCGCGGCGATCTTGTCCGGCGTCCTGCCCGTGGACCAGCAGGCGGTGCTGCGCACCGCTGATGCCCGGTTTGACGCCGCTGCCGACGAGTTCGGCCAGGCCGTGCCAGGCCCGCAGTTCTTCGACACCAGGGCGGTCGTCGATCGCAAGCGGCTGCTGGACGCCGCTCTGGACCGGGCGGTGCGGGCAGCGCCACTCGCGACGGTCCCTGACGACTGGAACTCCGCCGCCGCTGGCACCGTCGAGGTGATCCGCCAGGGAGAGATCATCCAGCTCAACGATCTGCGGGCGGCGGCCGCGGCGCGCAGCGACCAGGCGTGGCACCAGGCGGTGTGGAATGGCGCCGCGGTCGCCGCGCTGCTGATGCTCGCCGTTGCGATGCTGTTTGTCGTGGTGCGCTCGCTGCTGCGACCGCTACGCACGCTGCGCACCGCCGCGTTTGATGTCGCCGACCGCAAGCTGCCCGAAGCGGTCGAGCAGCTGCGCAGCGCCGACGGTACGGCCGGCCACACGACTGTCGACCCGGTGCCGGTGCACTCCAGGGAGGAGGTCGGTCAGGTTGCCAGGGCGTTCGACACCGTGCATGCACAGGCGGTTCGGCTGGCGGCCGAGCAGGCCGCGGCGCGGAGCAGCCTCAACGACACCTTCCTCAACCTGTCCGGGCGCAACCAGGGTCTCGTCGACCGGCAGCGGCAGTTGATCGATGAGCTGCGCAGCGGGCAGCACGACCCTGAGCTGGTGAGCGGCTTGCTACATCTCGACCACCTTGCTGCCCGGATGCGCCGCCACAGCGACAACCTGTTGGTGCTTGCCGGCGGCACGTTGCCGCGAAGGACCGAAGGGCGCATGGCGGTCGTCGACGTGTTGCGCAGCGCCGTCTCGGAGATCGAGCAGTACCAGCGGGTGACCGTGCGCCAGCCCCCGGCGGCCATGGTCGCCGCCCTGGTTGCCGACGACTTGGTGCACCTGCTCGCTGAGTTGCTCGACAACGCCGTCAATGCTGCGGCCAACAGCGGTATGTACCAGCAGACCACGGTGACGCTGAGCAGCACGCTGACCGAGGACCAGGGTTTGCTGGTGGAGATTGTCGACTCGGGCCCTGGCCTGCCGGCCGACCAACTACAGGCGATCAACGACCGGCTCGCCTCGCCACCGGCGGTCGATGCGTCGGTCTCCCGGCAGATGGGCCTATTTGTGGTGAGCAGGCTGGCTGCCCAGCAGGGCATCACAGTTCGGCTGCGCCAGCGCCTCAGCCAGATCGGGATCACCACGGCGGTGTCGCTGCCGTCCTCTGTGGTATCGATCGATTCCCGACCTTCCAACGGCTCCCGACTCTCGAATGACAGGGTCCCCGATGCGCCGGCCACCACCGAATGGAGCGGGACCGGCGCGCCGCTGCCGCTGCAGGTGTCGGTGATCGACGAGGCCACCGCGGCAGAGCTGTTCAGCCCGACATCGATCGGAATCGCGACATCACCGCCCAGCGGCCCACGCACGGCTGAACAGGAGTGGCGCGAGCTCTTCGGCGAGGACCAGACCCAGCCCCAGCCTGAGTCCCAGCGCGAGCCGCGCGCCGGTCAGCTGGATGTGGATCAGCAAGGTGGTGGGGCTGTGTTAGATCCCCTGGCGAGTCCGCTGCCGCTGAGCAGCGCCGCGGCAACCGAGCAGCCGCAGGAGGTCCGCGAGGAGATCTTCGAGATGGTCTCGGCCTGGTTCCGCGAGCGGCAGTCGGCGTCGGTGCCGATGTCGGGGGGCAACGACGACACCACTGAGATGGGCCCACCACCGAACGGGGTTCCGAGCACCAACGCGCACGAGTGGCGGTCCCCGTTGGACGAGGAGTGGCAGGCGGCGCAAGCGCTGGCCACCCCGGTCGACCACGGCGTCACCACGGCCGGGCTACCCAAGCGGCAGCCGCTTGCCCATCTTGTGTCCGGCGCGGAGGGCATCGGCCGCTCCGTCGCGGCGTCGATACCTGTTGGTCCGGTCCGCGTTCCGGATGAGGTGCGCGGCCGGCTGAGCAGATACCAGCACGGACTGCGCGTCGGGCGCCACGCCCGCATCAGCCCTGACGAACAGCCCACCATGACCGACACCATGCACGGACGTATCGAGGAGGATCAGTAGTGACGACAGCAGTGCCACAGCATCCGGTCCAGCCCGGCCAGTTCGGCTGGCTGGTGGACAGCTTCGTAGAGCGGGTACCCGGTGTAGCGCACGCTGTCGTCGTCTCCGCCGACGGGCTGCTCCTCGTTGCGTCATCGGGATTGCCCCGGGACCGCGCCGATCAGCTTGCCGCGGTCACTTCTGGCCTGGTGAGCCTCACCCAAGGCGCGGCGCGCTGCTTCGAGGCGGGCGGCGTAGTCCAGACCGTGGTGGAGATGGAGCGCGGCATCGTCTTGACCATGGTCATCAGCGATGGTTCCAGCCTGGCTGTGCTGGCCTCGCCAAGCTGCGATATCGGTTTGATCGGGTATGAGATGACCTTGCTGGTCGATCGGGCGGGCAAGCTGCTGACCCCCGAACTACGCGCCCAACTGCAGAGCGCTGCGCACACCTGAGGTGTCAGTCCTGGGTGACTGCCGCAGAGGTGATTCGGTGCAGCGGGAAGCGCCGCAGCTCGCCCCGGGACCGGTCGAATCCCTCCAATACGCCACCTCCGACGCTCACCGGCCGCACGATCCGCTTGCTTGCTACGCCGTGGGAGTCCACGTAGCCGATCCACACATTGCTGCCGGCGTCGGCGGCGCCCTGCAGCAGCTCCAGCGTGTCGCCGGTGGACGTCCCACCGGTCACCACCGCAGGTCCGCGCGGGGTGGTAGCCGCGGCGTCCCCGGCCCGGATCCCTCGGATCAGCGCGGCGAGCTGCTGCGAAGAAGGCACAGCAGGCACAGCAGAGACGGCGGCCCGGCGCATCGCGGAAGGTCGAACCCTGGCCCGACGCTCCGCGGCGCGCAACGCGACCACCTGGCCGTCAGCGCCCTCAGCGACCGGGGCGAAGCCAGCGCCACGCACTTCCTCAAGCAGCGGCCCCAGTGCCAAGGGGCTGACCAGCACGGTGGGAGCTATCCTGCGCAGCCCGCAGCGCGCGGCGACCGGATGCGCCAGTAGCTCCGCCAGCAGCACAATGTCGTCGCAACGCAGGAAGGCGGCCGCGGTGCCGCCGCGCAGCCGCCCATGCCGTCGGGCCACATCGTCGATGAGGTAGCTCAGCGACTGCGGCACCGGTGTCCGGGACCGGGTCCGAAACAGCTCGTGCAGGTCGGTGGCGCTGCGGCCGACGTCCAAGGCTCGACGCACGGTGTCCTCGGTGACCCGGTAGACGGTGGCGCCGCCGGCCGACTCCACGTCGGCCACCAGCCCGATATCCCTGGCCAGCTCGGGCTCCAACGGTCCCGGCGCCACTACGGTGCGGTCGGCCTGCACCAGCACGTGGTCCACCGGCTCGGGCAAGGCGGCCTCGAGGACTGCCGCCGCCGCGCCAGCGCCGTCCTGCAGCAGCGCCCGGCCGGGCGATGACAGCGCGCCCAGCGCGAGCACGCCGAGCACGGTGGCCTCCCGGACCGTCCAGCCGACCATCTCATCGCGCCGCTGGCCACCCCGACGCGGGGTCCGCCAGGCGAGCACTGCGGCGAGCTCGTCGGACCGCTGGATCCCGCTACCAGCGGGCAGATCAGCGAGCACGTCGAGGACCCGGCGGCGCTGCTCCGCGGCGCGTGGCTGACGCAACTCATCAGACAACGATGCCAGCGGACGGTCCTTGTCGTCGCGAATCCCGGCCAAACCCGGCAGCCGGGATAACTCAAGCCATGCGTCGGCCAGCATCGCCCAGCGCCTTTCGGGTCGCGCAGCGAGCCAGGAGTCGACGGCGACCGTGGGTAACCACAGTCTCCCGTCGGCGCCCTCGTCGGACCCAGCGACCAGCCCAGCCGCGACGGTCACCTCGGCGAGCAGCGCCACCGTGGACTCATCGACGTCCACCTGCCGCGCGGTGCGCCGCATGTCGCGAACGCCCAGGCCGCCGGAGCGCAACGCAGCAGGCGGTTCCCGCGACCATTCGGAGAGCAGCTTCCCGGTGTGCCGCAGCAGATCGAGCACCGCGCCGGCGGCCGTCGAGTCCACCATGGACGGGTCGCGCTGCTGCCTGGGTAGCGCCGGTTCCTGCAGCTCGATGGGCCCGAGCGGCTGGTTCCCGCGCAACGCCAAGCCCACCTGTGCGGGCAACTCGACGGTGCCCGAGTCGATCCGGCGCAGCAGCCCGCGGGCCAGTAGGCGTTGCACCGGCGTGCGGGCCCGGCTCAGCGCAAGCACCTCGGCGGCATCCCGGGTAGTGCCCACGGGAGGCCCGGCGGCCAGGGTCCGCAGCACACCCAGCTCGTCCTCGGCGAGCTCGGCGAGGGCAGCCCCGATATCAACGCCGACCAGATCCGCGGCGCGGCGGCCCAACCCGCCTGGATGTGGACCGATCACCTGGCGCGCCGCCGGGACGACCGCGAGCGCCGTATCGTCGCCCCAAGCCAGCGCGCGGCAGCGCAATGCGTCCAGGCCCTGCTGAGTCCGGCCGGTGGTGACGTCACGACCGAGCAGTCCGCCGACGTCCTGGCGGCTCACCGGTTCGGTGTCGGCACCGGCCACCACCAGCGCCGACAGCACGGCCAGCGTGAACCGATCCAAGTCTTCGCACGCCCGGACGACGGATGCCTGGATCCCGGCTCGGGTGGCCAGCACCATCGAATCAGCCGGAGCCGGCACGGCAAGGTCCGGGCGGGCCCGTAGTAACGCGGCCAGCGTGGCGTCGTCCCGGGAGCGTAGCCAGTCGGCCAGTGCAGTGCTGGGCATCCCATCCACGGTATCGACAGCCCAGGACACGTCGCCTGGCGCCACTGATCACAATGAACTGTGTGACCCCGGAGCACAATGGAAGTCCCCACCGAGCGAGGAGAAGCTGTGGCCAAGCGCACCGACCGAATCGACCCGACCTGGCCGAGCTGGTCGGAAGAGGACCACCCGGTCAGCGAACTCGCCGCCCCGATCCAGGGCGCGCTGTCCCCCTTCGGCGAGGTGGCCTTCCCACTGCCGGCTGACCAGCTCCCTTACCAGCACCCGGACACGGAGATCAACCGCAGCGACACTCCCTAGAACGCCCACAGAGGGCCCCTCAAAGGCGTCGGTTCGGATCCGTTAGGGTCCCGTCACCGCGCGGCCGGAGCGTCGTTGGGCCAGCGTGGGTCGCCCCGATCGGGGAGGGCGAGTCAGCAAGGTTCGCTCGTCCGACACCAGAAGGGGCCATGGCTCAGCGTCCCGGATCTTCCCGCCTGCGCGATCGTCCTTACCTGATTGCCTGCGCGCTTGCCGGGGCCGTCGTGATGGTGCTGGCAATCGTGGTGGTGGCCTTCCTGGTCCCGCTCGGGGGTAGCGGGAGTGGCGAGGCCGCGCCGCGGCCCCCGGTGACCGCGACCACCACGATCCCGCCCGCGGCCGTCCCGTCAGATCTCGCAGCTCTGCCGCTGAGCACCACCTACACCGTTGTCGACGGGGCACCGCTGGACACCGGGCCGCCGGTCCCCACCGACGGCACCGTGGTGCACCCACGGCGGGAAGTCGTGGTGTACGCCGCCCCCGGCGGTGCGCCGATCGCCAGGATGACCCCCCAGCAGCTCGGTGACACCTGGTTGCCGGTGCTTGCCCAGCAACCCGGCTGGGTGCAGGTACTGCTGCCCTCGCGTCCCAACGACTCGGTGGGCTGGGTAACCGATGATGCACTCGATCGTGCGGTGACCCCGTATCTCATCCGGGTACACCTTCGTTCCCTCAATATGGAGCTGTTCTGGGGGGACCGCCGGCTGGGTGAGTGGCCGGTGGGGATCGGCAAGAAGTCGGCTCCCACTCCGGTGGGGCGGACCTTCCTGCTGGGGTCGTTCACCGATCCCAAGCAGAACTACTCCCCGGTGATCCTGCCGCTGGGCACCCACAGCCCGACGCTGGACAGTTTTGGTGGCGGCCCGGGAACCGTCGCGATCCACACCTGGCCCACGGCCGACGTCTTCGGTACCCAATCCAGCGATGGATGCATCCGGGTTCCGGCGGACGCGCTGAACATGTTGACCGAGGTTCCGCTGGGGACGCTCGTGCTCATCGACGAGAACTGAACAAACGAGAGGACAGCACGTGAACAGTAGGAAGCTCGCCGGCGCCAGTGCTGCCAGCGTCGGTGCTGCCACCGCCGTGGTGGCCCTGCTGCTGGGGACCGTGTCCGGTAACGCTGGTGAAGACACCACGTCATCGGCGTTCGGGATCGCCGCGGATGGTCTGATTGACATCGACCCGACTCCGTACGTCGAAGCTCCACCCGACGACAGTGAGGCCCTCCTGGAAGTGCCGGGGGATGACTCGGAAGACCTCAATATCGCGCTGCTCAAGGTCAGGGCTCAGGACTTCCGGTCCAAGGCAACGGCTGTCGACGTGGACATCCTCGGGATTGAGGCCGAGCTCATCGAGGCCAAGTGTGAGAACGGTGAGGGTGATTCCTCGATCATCGGCGGGACAAGCGACAATGGTACGTCGCTGCCGTCGGATCCATTCGACGGTCAGGAGCTGGACCTCTCGCCGATCCTTTCGATCGAGTTCAACCGGCAGGACCGGGACGGCGACAAGCTCACCGTCGACGCTCTCGTGGTCAAGCTGCTGCCCGGCGACAATATCGGGACTGTGATCCAGCAGAAGGACCTCGATCTTCTCAAGAAGGTCGCGCCCAAGAACCTGAAGGTCCCGGCGACGATGCAAGAGGTGAAGTCGGAGAACCCGCAGCAACCTGGTGCTCCAGCCAGCCCGTCTCAACCTGGTGCTCCGGCCGACCCGGCGGAGTCGGGTCCCGCGACCGTCGGGGATCTGGCCAAGAAGCTCCAGTCGCTCAACCCGAACCTGGTGCCCAAGGCCGATGGTGACGATGACGCGCTGCTGGAGATCGTGGTTTCGTCCGCCAGCTGCCGGGAAGACCGCAAGAAGGACGAGAAGCCTCAGGAGGAGGCGCCGAAGCCGAAGCCGGTGGAGGCAGACCTGCCGGTCACGCACTGATCTGGTCAACGTATTCCCGACAGGGGGCTGACACGCATCGCGTGCCAGCCCCCTTCGTCGTACTTCCGAGTCACCGGAGCCGTCTGGCGCACGATGATCGAGGCAATCCGCCGTAGGATCGACTGGTGAGCTCGCAGGGACGACTGACCCACGTCGATGAGCGGGGTGCGGCCCGGATGGTCGACATCTCGGACAAGCAGCCTTCCGCACGGGAGGCGGTGGCCTCTGGGATCTTGCGCACCACCGAGGAGGTGGTGCGGTTGCTGCGCGCTGAGCAGCTGCCCAAGGGCGATGCGCTGGCCACCGCACGCATTGCGGGAATCATGGGCGCCAAACGGACGCCTGACCTCATCCCGCTGTGCCATCCCATCGCGCTGTCCGGGGTGACCGTCGATCTGCATACCTCGGGCTCCGACGTTCGGATCACTGCCACGGTCCGGACCACTGACCGCACGGGTGTGGAGATGGAAGCGCTCACCGCGGTCGCCGTGGCCGGGTTGGCATTGCACGACATGGTCAAGGCAGTCGACCCCGCCGCGGTGCTCGACGCGGTGCGGGTGGAGCGCAAGGAAGGTGGCAAGACCGGGCTGTGGACGCGTCAGGAGAACCGATGACAACAACGACCCGCCGCGCCGTGGTCGTGGTGGCTTCCAACCGCGCGGCTGCTGGTGTGTACCCCGACCGCACCGGTCCAGTCATCGCCGACTGGCTGTCCGAGCGTGGCTATCAGACCCCGGATCCCGTGGTGGTACCAGACGGATCGCCGGTACGCGACGCGGTGGCGGTGGCGGTGGCGGACGCGGTCGACGTTGTGCTGACCACCGGCGGTACCGGGATCAGTCCCACCGATCGCACCCCGGAAGCCACAGCGCCGCTGCTGGACCGGAGCCTGCCCGGATTGGCCGACGCGATCCGCTCCGCTGGATTGCCCCAGGTACCCACCGCGGTACTGTCCCGCGGGCTGGCTGGGGTAGCCGGGCGCACCCTGGTGATCAATCTGCCCGGCTCCACCGGCGGAGTACGCGACGGCCTGGGGGTCCTCGACGGGGTCCTTGATCACGCCGTCGAGCAACTGCACGGCGCCGACCACGTCGGGAGCGGGACCGGTGAACCTGCCGGCGTTAGCCCTGGCCACGGCCACGCTCCGAGTCATGGACACAGCCATGGGGAGTCGGTGCCCGCAGCCCCGAGAACCGTCCTCCGAGCAGCCGTCACCGAGGATCCGCTCGACGTCGAAGAGCATGCCCACTTGGTCGCCCGCCCGGACGCCGGCGCAGTGGTGAGCTTTTCCGGCATCGTCCGCGACCATGACGACGGCCGGACAGTCCGCGCGTTGGAGTACTCCAGCCATCCCGGCGCTCCAGATGTGATCACCCGGGTGGCGGCCCAGATCGCGGCGACCCATCCGGAGGTACAGGCGCTGGCCGTCAGCCACCGGATCGGACCGCTGGCGATCGGCGACTCCGCGCTGGC
Organism: Pseudonocardiaceae bacterium; assembly: GCA_050700255.1. Lineage (GTDB taxonomy): Bacteria > Actinomycetota > Actinomycetes > Mycobacteriales > Pseudonocardiaceae. The sequence goes on along the minus strand of JBOHGX010000237.1, from coordinate 3,294 downwards.
CTGTGCGGTGTCGGCGGCTCACCGTGCGGAGGCTTTCGCGGCCTGCGCGGCGCTGGTCGACGAGGTCAAGTTGCGGCTACCCATCTGGAAGCGACAGGAGTTCACCGACGGCTCGGAGGAATGGGTCAACTGCCCGTGAGCCCAGCCCGAAGGCTGGTGCCGGTCTCAGCCGCCGGCAAACGGTGGTAGGACGTCCAGCTCGGCGCCGGGCCGCAGCGGCGTAGCGCGGTCTCGCACCGCGACCGAATCCACGAGGAAGCTGCAGGCGGCCAACACCTTGCGCAGCGCCTCCCCGTGCCGGCTGGCGATCGTTTCCAGCGCATCCGCCACTGTGGCGCCGTCGCGGATATCGATGTCCTCGCTGGGTAGGCCCGCAGCGGCACGTGCCGCCGCGAAGTACCGAACGGTCACCACGGTCAGTCTCCGATCGTGTTCATTGAGTGGGTTCGGTGCGACGATGCCGGGTGGCCGATTCCGGGCGGCCGCCTTGCGCCACCTGGTTTCTCGTTCACTTTGAGTGAACAGGCAAAAGCGTAGCTGTCCGTCGGCGGTGAGCCTGGTGAGGTCACAGTCCGCACAGAAAGCTGAGTCACCGAGACGATGATGCCGGCAGTTGCAGACCCGCCGGTGAAGCGGACTTGTCGCACTCCCAGCAGCTCGACGTGCCCGAATCTGTCCAGCAGCGCCGGTTGGTTGGGGCGGGCCGGATCGAGGTCGTCTGCTAAGCGGACGAGCGGGGTATCTAGCGATACGGAAGTCACTTGTTCCAGACTACCTGCGGTTCACTCAACTAGTCGCGTGTGCTCGGTTCGGAGCCGGTGGCCGAACTCGGTGCGCCTCCCTTATCGGTCGGCGCAATGGGTCCTGTTCGCTGTTCTTTGTTCTTCGGCGGAGTATGCGTCGCAAAAGCGGAAATTAGCCCACTGGGTGCAGCGGCACGCCCGTGCACGAGAGCTGGACACGCCGTACAGCGGAGCCGGACACGCGGGGGAGGGGGTCGGGAGAACCACGCTGCGCGGCGTCGGTGGTCGGATCGCGGTCGGAAGTGGCGACTTCTTCTTCGTAGCGCCCCCGCCACCGCTCGATGAGCCTCGATGAGGGGATGCAGAGCACCACCCGCAGCTTTGAGGCCCGGGATTCCGTGCGTGTCGAGGGCGTGGCGGCAGAACTTGATATTCATGCGGTGTCGAATGAGGGCCGCAGTGGTCGTGACGACGCCACCGCTGCCGATCAACACCCATACCCACGGAGGCATAGCCACCCCACCCTGTCGGCGACGTGTGAAAGCTGACCCCCAGCAACGGTTGAAAAGTGACCCCTCTCCCGGTGACGGGTCCTGGTTAGCAGCCGATCGGCCTGGCCGTGCAAACGCTGGAGTCAACGCGTTCGCGCGTTAGCCCTGGCTAACGGCGGTATCTTCGCCGTGCTCAACGATCGGTTGAGGGACCGCACCCTCACTCTCTGCTGGCAAGATGAACAATGTGCCGCCGCCGGGATCACGCCGGAACCAGTCGACACGCACAGCGTGTCTCGTCGATGCGCTGCCCTCAACGACGCCCCGCACGATCATCTGAATCCGTCCCTTCGCTTCACGCTGTTACGATCAAGATCAGATGCTAGCAACGCAGTGTCACGGGCCACCACCCGCCGTATCCCTGATCTTCACGAGTCCGGATACGTAGAGATCCCTGAGCAGCATGGTCAGCCGGTCAGCCACATCGGATTGCGGTACGCGCCACCGCTGGGCGAACGCGTGGATGATCTCGTCGATGGACTTCCGCTCGAGCAGCTCGAGCAGCGTCGCCGCATCATTGCTGATCCAGTACAGCTGGGGAGGTTGCGAGCGGCGGCCCACGAGTACCCGATCTACCGAGTCACAGCGGCGGAACTCCAGCCCGGTGTCGATGACGTAGTCCGCGGTCACCGGGCCGGAACAGCCGCCGGTAGTGCGCGCCGTGCGCGGTCGTCGGCCCAGCAGGCCCTCCAGCAGGATATGCGCGTCGGTACCAAGGTGGTCGCCCTTGTCCAGCAGCCACCGGCCGATGATCTCGCTTCGCTCACTGGCCACCGGAAGCAACGAACCGGGGCCAACAGCCCGAGTTTCCAACGTCACGCCTGCGTCCTGCCAGAACCTCGCAAGACACGCGTAAGCGTGGCATGCAGCCAGGGTCGTCTCAAGCGGCCAGAAGCGATCCTCCTGAGCCCACGGCGGGTGAAATGGTGCGCACTGATCGGAATCGATGGTCAGTAGATCGCGAGTAATAGCAAGATCGAAAAGTTTCTGATGGGCGCCTTCATGCACGAGCGCCTCAGCCACCTCGATTGTCGAGCGGGGACTCTCCAGCAGGAGAAGCCCAGGGAACGTGCGGAAGGATCCAGAGGCCATCCCACCGGTTCGCTGCGGGTCGAGGATCCCAACGAGTGCGACATGCATGAGCAGATCCTCAATCAGCTCGGGGCTGATCGATCGGGCGAGTGCAACACCGTCGCGCAGTACTGCGAGCGCCGAGGTGAACGTCTTGCCGTCGACCTTGGTGAGCAGGCGTGGCGGCCCGGACGTCTCGTGCTGACCCTCTAGCTGTGCCCCAATGTCGTCCAAGGCATCCGCGAGAAGGGTGTTCGCCTCGGATCGTGACACCACTGGTAGGTCCTGCGCTGCGCTGTCCGCAGCTGCGAGCTCGCTGATGCCGACAAGCTGCGAGCGGACAAGTCTGCTGCGACCGGCCAGTGCGTCACCGATCTGCCTGCGGGCTAGCGGACTGTCGATGATGTCGCGGTCCAACACCCGCGAGCAGCTCCCCTCCAGCAAGTCTGTGGCGAGCTGATACAGGGTGCGGCGTTCCACGTGCAGCGTGCTCGACGGTGCGATTGCAGCGTGCAGGGTCGGGATGTCACATCGCGGGGACCCGCTGGTGTAGTCATTCGACGGTTTCCACAGTAGGGCCACACCGTGGCCGGAGAGCAGCCAAGAGCGTACGACGAGATCATTCAGCTGCCCGGCCGGGGTCCAGCCGCAGGAGCCGTCGTCGACCCGCTGCAGTGTCGTTGACCGGAGGGACAGATTCTCCACCGAGCCAACGACGTGGTCGACGTCGGTGAGCTCACCCAAGTCGCACTCGAAGATTCTGCGGTCCGCACCGCCCGCCGGCAGCGCGGCCGGTGTCCCCGTTGCGCCAGTCTCCTGACCGAACGGGACTGGTACATCGCACCGACAATCGTGGACGACCCCCCGACGACGACTGACCGCCTCCTCCCGCACAGCGACATGGATGCTTGTCGCTGTCCGGGAGGACA
>JBOHGX010000236.1:0-3611 GCA_050700255.1 Pseudonocardiaceae bacterium | reverse complement strand
GGGGTGGCCGATCCGGCCACCCCTCCCGCGCCAAGCCGCGCCGTAGGCGATCATGTGATCGCCCTGGGACACCAGCTCAACTCAACTGGCGTAAGCTCCCCCATCACCAGCGGGGGCTTTGCCGCCGGCGCCACCGAAAGCGTCACCAGCGCTGTTGGTCTGGTCGCCGAACAGGTTGGCGTTGATGAGGTTGAGGGCGAGGCCCTGTGCTTTGGCGGGACCGCCCTCGCCGCCCGGGGCAGCGTTGCCGCCCCGGCCACCCCCGCCGCTACCGGTGGCGAGGAACAGCGACAGGACGGTACGGGCCGGCAGCAACTCCACGTGCTGCGCGTCGATCTCAGCAAGGGTCAGTGCGTCAGACATTTTAAATCCTCCTAGGAAAGGTTGGGCCCTGTGACCCCGGGACTGCAAACACCTCATCGGTAGCAGTGCCGATTCGGTACACCACATACTTTGCCCAGCAGTTACCCAGTGTGGCAATCAGTAGTCACACGTAACTCCTCCGGCGCGCTACCTAGGAGTGGCCTACTTGCCGAATACGTAGTGGGCGGCGACATCTACCGAGAGTCCAGATACGGAGTACCTACGATGACCCGCGGATCTGGGTTTGCGGCGTCGATGCGATCTGTTGGTAGCGTGTCGCTCCGTTGAACTTCGGTCCTGATCTTGTAGGACTGCAGGCGATCATCCACTTGCGTGAGGAGTCGCCTACCCCCATGTCCGCTACTGTCCTGAGGCTCACGGTCGAGCCGGAAATGCTCGACACCCACTCGTGCTGGCCGGAGGCTCGAGTCGTTGGCGGGCAGATGGGCAGGAAGCTACCGGGCCAGGCGCTGGCCTCGGTGCTGGAGGATGCCCAAGAGCGGTTGATCGACTCGGTGTGCGGGCCGCAGTGGGCTCCGGTACGGGGTTTCGCGGCGCCGTTTGTGTGTCCGAGGTGCGGGACGGCTGAGGACTTCGTGCGTAAAAGCACATGCACCCGGAGACGGAAGCTGCGCACCGCGGTGGGTACGGTGGACCTGGCCCAGCTGGCAACCCAGGTCAGCTTCAGGCCGAATACACCATTCTGACTTCGATGTGTTCCACATGGTCAAGCTGGCCATGGACGCCCTGGACTCGGTGCGGCACCAGGTGTGGCAGTCCGCTCGGAAGCTATGCGGCAAGAGAGCATCGTGAAGAAATCAAGGAGGCCCGCTGGCTGGCGTGCTGAAAACTCCAAGATCAACGATCCGGAGGCGTGCTGTGTAGGGCCTACCAACTGAAGGAGTCCTGCGCGGTGTTCGCCGGCGACCTGGACCCCACGACACGAGTATCATACTGGACCGCTGGTACTCGAAAGCGCAACGTAGCTGAATCCCGAATTCGTTAAAGCGGCACGCACGATTAGCAAACACCACGACGGTATCGACGCCGCTATCGACCGCGGACTATCGAACGGCTGTCAGGAAGGACTCAATAACAAGGTTCGGCTGATCATCCGTCGCGCCTACGGTCTCCACAGTCCCGAGGCCGCGCTCACCACCGTCATGCTCGCCTGCGGACCGGTCAATCTGGATCTTCCATACCGCACCTCCCTCACCCAGGCAGGACGAGAGAGCCGCTTTTAATACGTAGTCGGCGACGACATGCCGTAGAACCGAGCCGCCGAGTACCTATTGCGAACGTTCGAATGAGCTTATATCCGGGCACGCAATTTTCAACTCCCCGCCACAACCCCAGTGTTTCGCCGGACCGGTTTTCCATGCGATTTGACGACATACTGGGTAAACGAATGGGAGGGGTGGCCGCGATCCGGCCACCCCTCCCATTGAACGGCACGCACGCGATCCCTTGATCACCGGCCAACACCAACTCGACTCAGCTGCCCTATGGCTCCACCGCCGCCGCCACCACCGTCGCCGCTGCCGCCAGCGCCACCGAAGCCGTCACCGGCACTGTTGGTATGTGCCGGCAGCAGCTCAACGTACTGCCCGTCAATCTCAGCAGACCTCAGTGCGTCAAACATAAATCCTTTGAAAAACCGCCCCGGAGACCACCGGGACAGCAACACCTCATCGGCGGCATTACCGATTCGGCACTACATATCCTGCCCGCAGTAAGAGGGCGTAGCAATCCGTAGTCGCACGTAACTCATCCCGGCCAACTACTTAGCAGTGAACTTGCCGTTCAAATACGTAGAGGGAGCGAAATTGAGCCTAGATCGCAGGTATCCCAGTACCTACCGTGAACATCCCACCGCTTAGCTCGATACCATCTGGAACGGCATCAAACCAGAAGGAGGGGTGGCCACGTCGGCCACCCCCTCCTGCATTCACAGCGCGCTGGGCGATCACCTGATCACCCAGCAGCACACCCGCGGTTCACTACTTCTCGACACCACCACCGCCGGTGGCAGCACCACCTTCAGCACCTCCGCCTTGTCCGCCAGTGACCCAGTTGTACATTTCACCGTCCTCGATGTAGATCCAGTTGTGGAAGAAGCTCGCCTTGCCTTCGCCGGCACCGCCGTAGCCGCCCACGCCACCGCTGGCGTCGCCACCCTCCGGGCCGCCGCAACCGCCGCAGCCGCTAAACAACGACAGGACGGTACGGGCCGGCAGCAGCTCCACGTGCTGCCCGTCGATCTCCGCAAAGCTCAGTGCGTCGGTCATCAAGTCCTCCTAAGAAAAGGTGGCCCGCGGTGGGCCTCCAAGCACAGAAAACACCTCATCGGTGGCATTTCCGATTCAGTACCACATACCCTGCCGAGGACTAAGGCCAGGCGGCAATCGGTAGTCGCACGTAAATCCTCAGGTGGACTACCTAGCAGTAGGGTTATTTTTTTGAACACGTAGTGGTCAAAGATATCCTACGGAGATCCAAGACACTCAATACCAACACCGAGTGACGCCGTCTCCACGATTGAAGCTGGCGATCAGTCGACGGGGATGGCGCCCAGCAGAGCCCGCAATCCGTCGGCGTCGAGCAGGTCGGCGGGCCGTATCGTGCGGCCGTCGCGGACGTAATGGAATGCCGCCCGGACACGGGTCAGCGGGGCGCCGGACAGTGCTGACCAGGCCAGCCGGTAAGCGGCCAGCTGTACGCTCACCGCAGGCAGCGCGGCGTCGTCGGGCACTGCCCCCGTCTTCCAGTCGACCACCGTCCAGCCACCATCGGCGTCAGCGAATACGGCATCCATTCGGCCACGTAATCCCACCCCATCGAGCACGGTCTCGAAAGGCACCTCAACGTCATGCGGGCTGCGGGCCGCCCACTCGCTGGCGAGGAAAGCGGCCTGCAGCGACCCGAGTTCAGTGTTCGGGGCGGCGCCGGCATCGGCAGCGCCGGGCAACTCGTCGTGGTCGATCAACCGGGTGCCACCGAACCGGCGCTCCAACCACGCGTGGAACGCGGTACCGCGGCGCGCCATCGGGTTCGGGGCCAGCGGCAGCGGCCTACGCAGCCGCTTAGCCAGCGCCGATGGGTCGTCGGTGAGCTCCACGAGCTGGCTTACCGACAGGTGCGCCGGCAGGACGACCCGTTGCTCAGCGCGGCGGGCGTCCCGCTCGGCGAGCAGCACGTCGATCTCGCGCTGCCAACCAGCTCGTGAGTGCGAAACAGTGTTATAACAC
>JBOHGX010000235.1:0-1501 GCA_050700255.1 Pseudonocardiaceae bacterium | reverse complement strand
CGCAGATCCATGATCACGAGCTTGGGGGACAGCGGCTTGCCGGTGTTCCACGCCGGGCACTGGCTCTGGCAGCGACCGCACTCGGTGCACGTCGCGAAGTCCAGCATGCCCTTCCAGGTGAAGTCCTCGATCTTGCCGCGGCCGAAGACGTCATCCTCACCGGGATCCTCGAAGTCGATCGCCTTGCCACCGGACTCCATCGGCAGCAGCGGGCCGAGCGCTGTGGGCGTCCGCTTGGCCGCGACGTTGATCGGCGCGACGAAGATGTGCAGGTGCTTGGAGTGCAGCACGATCATCAGAAAGGCCAGCATGACGCCGATGTGCAGCAGCAGCCCGACCGTCTCCAACACCTCGTTGGCGCCCGCGCCCGGCGGTGCCAGCAGCGCACCGGCCGCCTCCGAGGCGAAGGCACCGGAATCGTAAGGAAAGGTGCCGGTGTTCACCGCGGTCCCGCGGAACAGCAACATCGTCCAGATCACGTTGAAGATCATGAACAGGATGAGCCATGCACCGCCGGTGTGCGAACCGTAGAAGCGCGACGCCCGTTGCCTGCGCTCCGGCGCCTGCCGAACCCGGATGATCGCGAAAGTGATGATCGACACGAGCACCGCGAGCGCGATGAAATCCTGCAGGAAGCCCAGCACCGGCCAGCGCCCGATCAGCGGGATGGCGAAGTTCTCGTCGAACAGCGCCCCATATGCCTCGACGTACACCGTGATCAGGATCACGAAGCCCCAGAAGGTGAAGAAGTGCGCGAGCCCGGGGACCGTCCACTTCAGCAACCGCCGCTGCCCGAACACCTCGACCAGCTGCGTCCGCAGTTGGGTGCCCAGCTCCGCGGTTCGGCCGGCGGTCGGCTGGCCGGACCGGATCAAGGTGTAGAGCCACCGCACCCGCTGAACAGCGAGAACGAGAGTCAGAACGGTCAGCCCCAGGCCGATCACCAGTCGCGCTGCCATCACGACTGCCAGCCTACGGCGGGTCGTGAGTGGCAAACAGTGTTATAGCACGTAATGCCGCTCACGAGCGCGCGGCCAGCCGGGCCGCGCGCATCCCGGCCTGGCTCGCGGACGGAAGCCGGATCGTCATCGGGCGCTGCTCGTGCCGGGGTACCTGCAGGGAGCGTGGAGCTGGGTACAGATCGGTCGGGGCGTCCGGGTGTTGTGGATGCACCAAGTTCAGCAGTGCGCGCATGGTGTGTTCCGCGGAACCTTCATAGGCCCAGACGACGACCTCCGGCGCGAACACGTCCACTCTGCCCAGCTTGGGGATCCGTGCCGCGGCGACCCGGTCACAGCTGCGGATGGTCAGATGATCGACGCAGCCGTCCCATTCGTAGGAGGCGGCCAGCGCGGTCGGTCCGGTTCGGGGGCCGCAGCAGTACACCGTAAAACCATCCGCGACGACGTCGAGCAGCAGCTGTTCCACCACCGGCGGCAGCTCCGTCATGTGATCACCGCTCTTGGTGGTGGACGGTGGCCCCGGCCGAGTCGGGGAGTCC
>JBOHGX010000234.1:0-9190 GCA_050700255.1 Pseudonocardiaceae bacterium | reverse complement strand
CCGGCACGCCCCGCGGTCGCTGGGCACTCGGGCGGGCCCGCGCGCGCCTGGCAGTCGGTGTGGTGACGCTGTTCGGGCTGGTAGTGGCCGCGGTGCTGGTTCCCTGGCTGGGGGAGCTGGACCAGTCGCTGATCGACTACGGCTCGGTTCGGTTGGCACCGAGTGCGGAGCACCTGTTCGGGACCGACGCGGCCGGGCGTGATGTGCTGTTTCGTAGCCTGGCTGGGCTACGGGTCTCGCTGCTGGTGGCGGTGCTGTGTGCGGTGATCTCCACCCTGATGGGAGCGGTGATCGGCGCTCTGTCGGGCGTGCTGGGCGGCTGGCCTGACCGGTTGCTGATGCGGCTGGTGGACACGATCAACTCGGTGCCGCACCTGCTGCTCGGGATCATCATCGTGGCGCTATACCGGGGCATCCTGCTGACCGTGGTCGCCTCGATCGCCCTTACCCACTGGACCGGGATTGCCCGGATCGTGCGTGCCGAGGTGCTGTCGCTTCGGGACCGCCCCTTCATCGACGCCGCCATCTCCGGCGGGGCAACTCGGGCCCGCGTGCTGCGCCGCCACCTGCTACCGGCCATCGTGCCGCAGGCCGCGCTGTCGGCCGTCCTCATCCTGCCGCACGCGGTGTGGCACGAGACCGCCCTGAGCTTCCTCGGGTTGGGCCTGCCCCCACGCCTGGCCAGCATCGGGAACCTCCTCACCGAAGGCCGCGAGGGCGTCCTGGTCGGCGCTTGGTGGACCGTCGTCTTCCCCTCGGCGCTGCTGGTGGCCACCACCCTCGCCGTGGCAGCGATCGGCGGTTGGTGGCGGGACCGCTCGGTACCCCGGCGACGCTCGGAGCTCGCGCTGTGACAGCCCCCGCGTTGTTGGACGTCAAGGAGCTGTCAGTGCGGTTCCTGCTCGGTCCGCACGGCCGGCGCGGCATCGTCAGCGCGGTCACCGACATCTCGCTGCAGCTGTCCGCGGGACGAGTACTGGCCCTGGTGGGGGAGTCGGGCTGCGGCAAGTCAGTGCTCGCTGCGTCGCTGCTGGGTCTGTTGCCGGCCAACGCCGAGCTACGCGGCCGGGCAACTCTGACGACCGGTGACGGGGCCTCGATCGAACTGCTCGGCGCCGCAGAGCACCTCCTGCAAAGCCGGGTCCGGGGCCGGCTGATCGGCCTGGTCCCGCAGTCGGCCGCCACCCATCTCACCCCGGTCCGGCGAGTCGGCGCCCAGCTGGCCGAGGCAGTCCACGAGCTGCGAGATGCCACACCCGCGCCATTCGGAGCCGAATCGCGGTTTCGCCCCCGAGCCAGGCGCTATTCGGAGCCGAATGGTGTTGCCACCGAAGAGCTGGTTATGCGGGCTGGGCTGCAGACCGACGTGTTGGGCCGGTACCCGCACGAGCTGTCCGGGGGGATGGCCCAGCGTGTCGGTGTCGCGTCCGCCCTGGCCGGGGAGCCTTCAGTGGTGCTCGCCGACGAACCCACCGCCGGGTTGGACCGCCCCCTGGTGGACCGCACCGTCGACCAACTCGCCGCACTGGCGGCGGGCGGGCACGCAGTACTGCTGATCACCCATGACCTGCGCGCCGCCCGGCGGGTAGCGACCGACCTGGCCGTGATGTACGCCAGCCGGCTGGTGGAGTGCGGACCCGCCGACGAGGTGTTCAGCGACCCCTGGCATCCCTACACCCGGGGACTACTGGCCGCGCTGCCCGACCGAGGGTTCACCGCGATCCCTGGGGACCCACCCGAGCTGACCGCGTTGCCCGCCGGATGCGCATTCCGGCCCCGCTGCCCAGTCCGCGCCCAATGCACGAACACAACGGAACTGCACCAACACCGCACACGCCAGCTCGCCTGCCACCCGAGCTACTCGTGAGTGGCATTAAGTGCTGGAACACTGTTACGCACTCACGAGGATAGGGATGCCATGCTGACCGGCACCGGCATAGCGGCCGGCTACCTGCGGAGTCATCCGGTGCTGCGGGCGGTCGACATCGAGATCGCCCCAGGCGAGGTCGTGGGACTTGCCGGGCCCAGCGGCTGCGGCAAATCCACCCTGGCCCGGGTGCTGGCCTTGCTGCTGGCCCCGTGGTCAGGCCGGGTGGACATCGACGGAGTGCCCGCAGCGGGGGTGCGCTACCAAGCGCCACGCCGGCAGCGCACCGCCATCGGAGTGGTGTTCCAACAACCCCGCCTGTCCGTCGATCCCCGGCTCACGCTTCGCGAAGCAATCGTTGAACCACTCCGCGCCTGCCAGCGGCGCCTCGACGACGACCGGACCGCAGAGCTGACCGACCGCGTCGGTCTGACCCCCGAGCTACTCGACCGCCGACCACACGAAGTCAGCGACGGTCAACTGCAACGAGCCTGCATCGCCCGCGCGCTCATCCTGCGACCGCGGTATCTGATCTGCGACGAGATGACCGCCATGCTGGACACCTCCACCACCGCCGCGCTGGTCGACGTGGTCATCACGCAGACCGCTCAGGCCGGCGCCGGAGTGCTCGCCATCAGCCACGACGACGCCCTACTCGCAGTCTGGGCACACCGCGTACAACATCTCTCGGCCTAGGCGCAGTGCTGCCGCCAGCTCGCCAGTCAGGTGGCGACGGCGACATACTTCGTCTCGAGGAACTCCTCAATGCCCACCGAGCCGCCCTCGCGACCCAGGCCGGAGTGCTTGACGCCGCCGAAGGGCGCCGCCGGATTGGACACCAGGCCCTGGTTGAGCCCGACCATGCCGGCCTCGAGCCGCTCACAGACCCGCAGAGCGCGGCGCAGATCCTCGGTGTAGACGTAGCTGACCAGCCCGAAGGGGGTGTCATTGGCGGTCGCCAGCACCTCATCCTCGTCAGTAAACGGGGTAATCGGCGCGACCGGTCCGAAGATCTCCGTGCCTGCCATCTCGGCATCGGGCGGTACGTCAGCAAGCACGGTCGGGCGGTAAAAGTAGCCCGGACCGTCCACCGGCTTGCCACCGACGAGCACCCGGGCCCCACGGGTGACCGCGTCATCGACCAGGTGCTGCACCTTGTCCCGCGCCTTGGCCTCGATCAGCGGGCCGACCTGCACATCCTCCTCGCTGCCACGACCGATGCGCAGTGAACCCATCTGCTCGGCCAGCCGCCGGGAGAACTCCTCGGCGATGTCGGTGTGCACGAAGAAGCGGTTGGCAGCGGTGCATGCCTCGCCGATATTGCGCATCTTCGCGATCATCGCTCCCTCGACCGCGGCATCGAGGTCGGCGTCGGCGAAGACCAGGAACGGTGCATTGCCGCCGAGCTCCATCGAGGTCCGCAGGATCTGCTCAGCGCACTGCTCCAGCAGCGTGCGGCCCACCTCGGTAGAGCCGGTGAAGGACAGCTTACGGGCCCGACCGTCCCTGATCAGCGGTTCCATCAGCCGACCTGAGCTGGCGGTGGGCACGACGTTGAGCACCCCGTCGGGCAGCCCGCACTCGGCCAGGATCTCAGCCAGCGCGAGCATCGACAGCGGGGTCAAACGGGCCGGTTTCAGCACCATCGTGCAACCGGCCGCTACCGCCGGGCCGATCTTGCGGGTGCCCATCGCGGCCGGGAAGTTCCACGGGGTGATCAGCAGTGACGGCCCGATCGGCTGGCGCATCACGAGCACTCGCCCCGAGCCGTTGGGCGCGGTGGCGAACCCGCCATCGATGCGCACCGCCTCCTCGGCGAACCAGCGGAAGAACTCGGCGGCATAGGCGATCTCGGCCTGCGACTCGGCCAGCGGCTTGCCCATTTCCAAGGTCATCAGCAACGCGAGGTCGCCCTGACACTGCATCATCAGCTCGTAGGCGCGGCGCAGGATCTCGCCACGTTCCCGGGGCGGGTGCTGCGCCCACTGAGCCTGGACGGCGACCGCGGCGTCCAGTGCGGCCATCCCGTCTTCGGGGGCAGCGTCGGCGACTGCGCGCAGCGCCTTGCCGGTGGAGGGGTCCTCGACATCGAAGGTCTTCCCGCCGCTGGCGGGTCGCCACCGACCGTTGATGAACAGCTCAGTGGGGACGGTGTCGACGACGGCTTGCTCTCGGTCGGCGCAACTCATTGCCATCACGCTACTTGGGCACCGTCACCGGGGGCTCCACAGTCGGGGGCTGCAGAGCGCCGCTGCGGGCCTGCACGATCAGGCCGATCACCCCGATGGCCGCGCCTCCCACCGATATCGCAAGCAACGCCGGTGAGGTGGTTCCGGTCAAGGCGTCGCCGAGCACGACGAGCGCAACCGATCCGGGTATGACGCCCACGGTGCCCACGAGGTAGTCGCGAAACCGGATCGACGACACCGCGCTGCAATAGTTGAGCACCGAAAACGGTACCGCTGGGATCAATCGCAGCGACGCCACGGCGAGCCAACCACGACGGCGCAGTCGCGCGTCGATCGCACGCAGCAGCCCACGATCGAGGTGTGGTTCCACCAGGCTGCGCCCTACCCGGCGAACCACGACAAAGGCCAGTGCCGCAGCCAACGTGGTCGCCAACAGTGACAGCACCACGCCCAGCACAGGGCCGAACAACAATCCCGCGGCAAGAGTGAATACGGTGCGGGGGATCGGTGCGATCGTCACCACAGTCTGCCCGAGCAGGAACAGCATCGGTGCGGCGACCCCGGCCGCCTGTGCCCAATCCCGCATCTGCAATGCGGTGGGCACCGGCAGCACCAGCGCTGCGACGATCAGCGTGACGAACAACAGCCCGGCCACCAGCAGACGGGTACGGGGCGCGCTCACGTGTCCTCCGAACACCGGCAACGGGTGCGCAGCAATCGTACCCGCCCCCAATCCCGGCGTGTCAGTCCGCCGTGCCCGGTGTGTCAGTCCGCCGTGCCCGCTGCGGGTCGCGCAAACGGACTAACGGCTATGCCGGTACGTGATGCTGATCCTGGGCCCACCGTGGGCAGCCTTCGGCACGGTGTGCTCCCAATCGTGCTGGCTACGGCCTCCCATCACGAGCAGGTCGCCGCCGTCGAGGGTGAACCACCGGCCGGCACCACCGCCGCGCGGGCGCAGCCCGAAGCGTCGGCGACTACCCAGCGACACGATGGCGACCAGCGGGCGCTGCAGCGAAAAACGCACTCGATCACCGTGCCAGGCCACCGAATCCCGGCCGTCACGGTAGTAGTTGGCCCAGATCGAGTCGAACGCGACCCCGTAGCGCTGCGAGAGAAGGGCGGCCAGATCGTCCAACGGCGGCGGCGACTCGCCAACGGTCCAGCCGCAGGTCAGCCGCGGCTCGATGATGCGACGGCCGTGTATCCAGCGTTCCCGCTGGTCCCACGCCATCCAGCTGGCCAGCTCCTCGAACAGCGTGTCGGCACCGGACATCCACGAGGGAGCCACGTCGACCCACGACTCGTCGTCGAGCTGACAGCGGCGCAGCGTGGTGTACAACTCGTCGGGCGCCGGGTTGCCAGCACCGAAGAGTGCAGGCTGAAACGGAAGACTCACAACTCAAGTTTGACCGAACGACGATCCGTGTAACTCTAAGCGTGTGACGGCAGGGGCTTCGACACGCGCGCGGCCACCGCTGCAACTGATCCTCGCATTGCTGGTGAGCCTTCCCGGGGCGTACCTCGGCGCCGCCGACTATCTGGGCCTGCCACACCTCGAGATGTCACCGGTGGTGGCCGCGGGAGTCTTCGGCATAGCGATCGTAGGTGCGGCGTTCGTGCTCTCCTGGGCTGCCGAGGCTGCGCAGGTCGACATCAGCGCCGGGTTGGCGCTGTCCGTGCTGGCGCTACTGGCGGTGCTACCGGAGTACGCGGTCGACTTCGTTTTCACCTACCAGGCCGGGCAGGTCTACGAGCAGAACGGAGCTTGCGTGCCCAACGCGGGCGGCGCCAACCCGTGCTCGCTGGCGCTGGCGAACATGACCGGTGCCAACCGGGTGCTGGTCGGTGTGGGCTGGCCGCTGGTGGTGCTCGTCGCGACCTGGGCGGCGCTGCGTAACCGCAGGGCCGGTGGCGAGCCGGACGACGACACCCTTCCCGGCGAGGTGCGGCTGGCTCCCACGATGTCGGCCGATGTCGTCTTCCTCGGCATCGCCACGCTGTACTCGCTGACCTTGCCGCTGCGCAGCACCCTCACCCTGGTCGATACCGGCGTGCTGGTCACGATCTTCGCGCTCTACGCATGGCGGCTGTCGAAGGCGCCGTCTGAGAAACCCGAGCTGGCCGGGGTGGCCGCATGGGTCGGCGAGCAGAACCGCTGGCGGCGCCGCACGCTCGTCATCACGTTCTTCGCCGTAGCGGGACTGATGATCCTGGCGACCGCCGAGCACTTCTCCGAGGGCCTGGTGTCCACCGGGGCGCAACTGGGTGTCGAGCAGTTCCTGCTCGTGCAGTGGGTGGCGCCGCTGGCCAGCGAGTCACCCGAGCTGATCGTGGCGTGCCTGTACGCGGTGCGGCTGATGGCGTCGAACTCGCTGGGCACCCTGCTGTCGAGCAAGGTCAACCAGTGGACGCTGCTCGTCGGCACCATCCCGGTGGTGTTCGCGCTGTCCGCGGGCACTACGGACGGTCTGCCGATCGACTCTCAGCAGCGCTTGGAGCTGCTGCTCACTGCCGCCCAGTCACTGTTCGCGGTGGCGATCCTGGTGAATCTGAGCTTGACGGTTTACGGCGCAGTGGGCCTGCTGTCGCTGTTCACCGTGCAGTTCATCGTGAGCGTCACCATGTCGCAGTCGGTGAATCAGATTGTGATCCTCGTGCTGTCCGCGGTCTATGTCGCGCTGGCGATCGGGCAGATCGTCCGGCTCCGCCGGCAGACACTGCAGGTGATCCGCGATGGCCTCGTCACCCCCTTCCCCGAACTCGGACGGGTCCCGACGGGCTCGTGAGTCCTACCCAGTGCCTAAAGAATGAACTTGAGGTGAACTTGTCGCACACGCGGCCGCGCGGACGGAATCAGATGAGATACCAGCCGATCAACCAGCCGACGACGGCAGTCACAGAGACCAGCACAAAAACCCACGTGATCAGCGCGAGCAGAGGGCTGACTCGTAATCGTCGTAAAAGTCGTGACCGTCGGCGGAGAAGCACTGGCGGTGGCAAGTGTTGAAGATCGGGGTGCCGGCTCATGTGCTCAGCTAGTTCGCGCTCCCACAACACCGCATCGATGCCCTTCACAGTACGACCCCTTCTCGATCGATGCTTTGCCATCACACGCCGATCGCGACCCGGGCCCAGCACTTCGCCGATGCCGTCCTACGGCTGTCATCGACCACGGCCAGTGCTGCGTTACCAATTTGTTCGTTATCCGCTTCCCACTCTGTAAGGTAATCGCTGTCAGTCTCCGCCGAATCACTCGTAGTGACCGTAGTAGTGAAGGGCAAGGTTCGACCGGCCGCGATGAGCCATGACAGCTGCGCAGACCGCCGACGTGCCACCGCTGGAGCTACACCGGGGGATCGGGTGAGCTCCGGTCACTGGTCGGTGCGCTGATCACCGCGTTCGGGGAACGCGCCGTTCGACGGGCTCGAGGTCGAACGGCTTGTGGGGCTCGGCCTGGTACCAGTAGGCCACCGACGAGAGGTCGTCGCTGCGTTTGTTCGCATGGCCGTGCTCGATGCTGACCCGGATGGATTGTTCGAATGGTATGGGATCTTCGATGTGGAAGCGGTACAGGCTGACTTGTCCGCTCCAGTTGTCACCGCCGGGCAGCGTAATGCCGTGGTGCGGCGCGTGGTAGGTCTGTGTCGGGCACCATGCGGTGTTGAAATAGTCTTCGGTGCCGGTACCGTGGAGCGTCGGTGGCCACTTGTCACCGTCGATGAAAATCATGTCGTCGCCTTCGCCGTACCAGTTCCACTCGTTGGTGTCACGAAGGTTATGGATGTTGAGAACGCAACCGACATAGTGCCCGCGGCCGGTCGCGTCCAGGATGGTGTAGTTGGATTCCCCGTCGAGGTTCACTCCGGTAAGCAGGAAATCGGCGTTGCTCTCCGATTCCTGGTCAATGCCCGGGCATGGATCACTGCGCCGCCACTGGGCGTGGAAGCGTCCAATGCCGTCTTCGAGCTCGTCGATCTCCTCGTAGTCGATGTAATAGTAGAAGAACACCTGCTCGTCGGTCAGCTCGCTGGTGATCTCCAGCCGGGCGCCGGCGCCGAACGGCATCTGAAAAAAGCAGTTGAACCCCTTGCCGTCCTCCGGACTCATCTGCAGCGGGGCGGAGACGAAGTTGGCGGTGCGACCGTGCCCGATTCCGAAGAAATCACCAAGAGGTACGGCGATGCTGGGGTGCTCTTCGCCGTCCCAGTATGCGCGGAGCACGAGCCTTCGCAGGTAGTCGGGCTGGCGCATCCACGGGTCGCGCAGCATCCGTTCGTTGGCGACGGTCACCCAGATGTGGTTGATGGTGCCAGCCGCCTCGATGTCCGCGAGCGTGGCGGTCTGCCCAGGCTCAAGGGTGATGCGGTCGTCGTTACCGCCCGTGCGATCCCAGCTGGACGCCCGGCGCCGGCGGGTGCTGCGCAGCCGCGGCAGGTCTCTCAGGCTTGAACCGTACGAGCCGTAGTTGACGGTCATGCCCTACCTCCGGTGTCTGCGGCGGCGGGCCCGGTCTTAGTGGACTCAGCGCGCTCGGCCGGCAGGATCCGGCTGCCGTTGCGAAACGCGGCTTCCAGTGTTTCCAGGCTGCGTTCCTTGGTTTCCGGCACCATCCACCACACGATCGGAAAGATCACCACGCAGACGGCGGCGTAGGCGATGAACACGGTGCCCATGCCGACGAATGCGGTGAAGCTGGGGAAGGTCAGCGACACGACGAACGCGGCCAGCCAGTTGAACAGCGTGGCGATGGCCATCGCCGTTCCCCGGATGGCGAGCGGGAAGATCTCAGCCAGCAGCACCCACAGCACCGGGCCCCAGGTGGCGGAGAAGGTGTTGGTGAATACCACGAATGCCGCCACCGCGATGACGAACAGCGCGGTCGAGCCGACCGGGAAGATCAGCGCCGCTACCCCGACGGCGAACAAGCTGGCCGACATCCCCACCAGACCGGCCAGCAGGACGGGCTTGCGGCCGCGCCGGTCAACGATCTTCGCCCGGACGACAGCAGCGATGGTCAGGATGTTCAGCAGTCCGTTGAGAAAGCCGAACAGCAAAGCGGTTTGGGTGGACACTCCAAAGCTGGTGAGCACGGTCGGTGCGTAGTACACGATCGCGTTGATCCCGGTGATCT
>JBOHGX010000233.1:0-5168 GCA_050700255.1 Pseudonocardiaceae bacterium | reverse complement strand
CCTCGGGCTGGTAGTAGTCGTAGTAGGAGACGAAGTACTCCACCGCACCGTTCGGGAAGTAGTCCCGCAGCTCGTGGGCGAGCTGCGCGGCGAGGGTCTTGTTCGGCGCCATCACCAACGTCGGGCGCTGCACCCGTTCGATCAGCCAGGCGGTGGTGGCCGACTTACCTGTTCCGGTGGCGCCCAGCAGCACGACGTCACGCTCACCACCGGTGATCCGGCGTTCCAGCTCGTCGATAGCCGCCGGCTGGTCGCCGGCGGGCGCGTAGTCACTGACCATCTGGAACCGGCCGTGCGTCCGTGGTGTCTTGCCGAGCGGGCGGAACTCGGAGTGCGGACACAGATCACGTTGGATGGCGGCGGCATCGGTCATGGCATTGAGGGTAGGCCGGGTCCCTGACAGTCTGCCTCGCCTGGTGCGGTCTGCCGGGACATGCGTAGGGTCGGCCTCTATGACGGCCCCGCACCGGATGAGTGCCGCGACCGCCCCGCAGATACACCCCCCTAAGGTCGAACTCTTCGATCTGGACGCGATGACCAACACCGACCCCAAGGGCGTCGTCCGCACGGTCGGCGAGTATCGGGTCGAGCCGTTTGGTCTCTACCTCGCCCGTGATGTCGACGATCACCCGTCGATCCGCGCGCTCGAGTCCTGGCTGCTGCCCGAAGTGGGGTTAAGGATTACCGACTGGTTCTATCGGCCCGGCCATGAGCGTGACCAGGACTTCTACCTCGACGTTGTGCGCATCGACATCGACACCAGGCGTTGGCGCACAGAGGACCACTATCTGGATCTCATCGTCCGGGTCGGCCGCGGCGTCGACGTGCTCGACACCGATGAGTTGCTGGACGCGGTGCTCGCCGGGCTGCTCGACCCACCCGCCGCGCAGGCGGCCTTGGCCACGACTTATCGAACGGTGGACGGTCTGGCCCGGCACGGTTACCGGTTGGACCGGTGGCTATCGACGGTGGGTGCATGGCCGACCTGGAGCCGGCACTGACATCAGCTCCCACAATGCCGCCTCCGCGGGAAGAAGTGCGTCGGCGGTGGATTCACTCCACCAGCCAGCCGGTTCGCGCTGCCCACTGCTCGGCCCGATCCAGCGCTGCGTGCACGAACGGCGTTTTCGCGTCGGCGTAGGCGTCGATGCTGTCCCAGGGCCGTGCCGCCAATCGATGCTTGACCTCGGCGTACTTGCGAGCGCTTGACGTATGGGCCCGCAGCCAGTCCCGCAGCAGCACGGTCTCCCGCCAGGTCGGGGAGTCGAGGGGCCGGATGTGGCAGTTGACGGCCCGAGCCGGATCGGCGTTGACCGCATATGCCTTGTCCCAGGTGCGGCCGTCCGGGGCGTTGTCCCACCAGTGGCCGGTAAGCCTGATCAACCCCGCGCCGAGCAGATCGTCGGCCAGTTGCTTGGCCACATCGAGGTCAGTGACGACCACCTGCACATCCAGCACGTCCTTGGCGTCCAGGCTAGGCACCGAGGTTGAGCCGATGTGGTCAATGCGCAATGCCCGCCCGGCTGCCACAGCCGCGACACGTGCGATCACTCGCTTGGCCTGCCACGGCCAATTGCCGTCGGGCGCAACGAGCACCGGGGCTGCGGGCCGCGGTGCCCGGCGGCGATGCCGGAGGTTGTCCTCGAAGGGCACCAGCCGCTGCGCCCACAGCTGATCCACCGCAGCGAGGGTCTCGTCCCGGGCACCCGTGTTGTCCAGGCACACATCCGCGGCAGCATGGCGCTGTTCGTCGGTGGCTTGCGCCGCGATCCGCGCACGGGCGTCCGCCGCAGGCATTCCGCGCTGGTCCACCAGCCGCCGAACCCGCACCTCGGCGTCTGCGTGCACCACGACGATGAGTGGAAATCCCGCTGCCAGTCCCGCCTCAACCAGTAGCGGGACGTCTTGCACGACGATGGCCTCGGGCGGCGCCGCGTCGAGCAGCTCGGCGGTGCGCGCGGCGACCAGCGGGTGCACGATGGCGTTGAGCCGGTTTCGGGCGTCCGCGTCACCGAACACCCGCGCGCTCAGCGCCGGCCGATCCAGCGCGCCACCCTCAGTTCGGATCTCCGCGCCGAACTCGTTGACCACGGCGCGCAGTCCGTCAGTACCGGGCTCGACCACCTCGCGGGCGATCCGATCCGAGTCGATGATCCACGCGCCCCGCTGTGCCAGCCGGCCCGCCACCGTGGACTTACCGGATCCGATCCCTCCGGTAAGTCCGACCCTCAGCATTGCGCAACGGTGGGGACCTGACTACACGCCGCCGGAGAGCTTCTCCCGCAGTGCCGCCAGCTGCTCGTCGCTGGCGAGCGAACCGGCGCCAGGGCCGCCGCTGGGGGTGGGCGCTTCGGTGGTCGCCGAGGAGTAGTTCTGGTCCTCAGCCGCGTCCGACTGGGCCTCGGCTGCCTTGACGACCTGCTTGCGGTGCTGCTCGAAACGGACCTGAGCCTCGGCGTAGGAACGCTCCCATTCCTGGCGCTGCTTCTCGTAGCCCTCAAGCCAGTCGTTGGTCTCGGGATCGAAGCCCTCGGGGTAGATGTAGTTGCCCTCGGTGTCGTACTCGGCAGTCATGCCGTACTGGGTCGGGTCGAACTCCATCTCCGGGGACAGCCCCTCGTTGGCCTGCTTGAGGGACAGGGAGATCCGCCGCCGGTCCAGGTCGATGTCGATGACCTTGACCATCACGTCGTCACCGACCTGCACAATCTGCTCCGGGATCTCGACGTGCCGCTCGGCCAGCTCGGAGATGTGCACCAAACCCTCGATGCCCTCCTCGACCCGCACGAATGCACCGAAAGGCACCAGCTTGGTGGCCTTGCCGGGCACGATCTGCCCGATCTGGTGAGTGCGGGCGAACTGGCGCCACGGATCTTCCTGAGTCGCCTTGAGCGACAGGGACACCCGCTCGCGGTCCAGGTCGACGTCGAGCACCTCGACAGTGACCTCCTGGCCGACCTCGACGACCTCGCTGGGGTGATCGATGTGCTTCCAGGACAGCTCGGAGACATGGACAAGGCCATCCACGCCACCGAGGTCCACGAACGCCCCGAAATTGACGATCGAGGAGACCTGACCCTTGCGGACCTGCCCTTTGGCCAGCTGGTTGAGGAACTCGCTGCGCACCTCGGACTGGGTCTGCTCCAACCAAGCGCGACGTGAGAGCACCACGTTGTTGCGGTTCTTGTCCAGCTCGATGATCTTGGCTTCGAGCTCGCGACCCACGTAAGGCTGCAGATCACGGACCCGCCGCATCTCGACCAGCGAGGCGGGCAGGAAGCCGCGCAACCCGATGTCGAGGATCAGGCCGCCCTTGACGACCTCGATGACGGTGCCCTTGACCGGCTCCTCATTGTCCTTGAGAGCCTCGATATTGCCCCAGGCGCGCTCGTATTGGGCGCGCTTCTTGGACAGGATCAGTCGGCCTTCCTTGTCCTCCTTCTGGAGAACGAGGGCCTCGACCTCGTCGCCCACCGCCACAACCTCTGCAGGGTCGACATCGTGTTTGATGGACAGCTCCCGCGACGGGATAACGCCCTCGGTCTTGTAGCCGATGTCGAGGAGCACTTCGTCACGGTCGACCTTGACGATGGTGCCTTCGACGATGTCGCCATCGTTGAAATATTTGATGGTCTTATCGATGGCGGCGAGGAAGTCCTCCTCCGTCCCGATGTCGTTGATCGCGACCTGCTGTGTGGATGGGGCGGCGGTGGTGTCGGTGGACATGCGGTGGGGTGCTCCGAGGGGATAGGGTCGTCGGTGGGCAGTGTTGTGTCGCTGTCGTGCTATGCGCTCTCAGCCCTCCTGGGGTACAACCCCCCGCAGGGCTGCTGTGTTCCGGATACAGCTGTGTTGCGGATACAACTGTGTTCCGGATGCGACGTGCTGAGACAGCTCGACAAGCCGGGCAGCGCGAAACCACAGCGCAAGTCGATCGTACCCAGGCTGGAGTCTGGGCAGCAAACTCAACCCCCGGCATTCACCCACTCCTTCTGAGAGACTGCCTCGGTGACGGGCGCGCCGCAACCATGGAATGACGAACGCAGCACACCCCACGGGCGCGCTGAGGCGTTACTGGGCACCGTCGGCGTGGTGAAGCGGCTGGTCAGCGCCGCGGACACGGTCACCGCCAATCGTCGATGGTGGGACGCCGACGCTGCGGGCTACCTCGCCGCCCACGGCGACTTCCTCGGCCAGGCGGACTTCGTGTGGTGTCCGGAGGGACTTCGTGAGTCGGACGCCGGCCTCCTCGGTGAGCTGGCGGGCCGTCGCGTGCTCGAGGTCGGTTGCGGGTCGGCACCGTGCGCACGCTGGCTGGCCGCCCACGGCGCGCGGGTCGTCGGCGTGGACTTGTCGGCTGGAATGCTGCGGCACGCGGTGCAGGCGGCGCGCGAAACCGGAATCGCGGTGCCGCTGGTGCAGGCCGACGCCGCTCGATTGCCCTTCGCCGACAACAGCTTCGATCTGGCCTGTTCGGCGTTCGGCGCGGTGCCGTTCGTCGCGGACTCGGCTGCGGTGATGCGGGAGGTCGCACGGGTACTACGCCCTGGCGGTCTGTGGGTCTTCGCAATTACCCACCCGCTGCGCTGGATCTTCCCTGACGATCCCGGGATGGCCGGCTTGACGGTGGCGCAGTCGTACTTCGACCACACGCCTTATGTCGAGGTGGACAGTGCGGGCAACCCTACCTATGTAGAGCACCACCGCACGCTGGGCGACCGCGTCAGGGAGATCGTCGCCGCCGGGTTGGTGTTGGAGGACCTGGTTGAACCGGAATGGCCGGCCGGGCTACATCGGGAATGGGGTCAGTGGAGCCCGCTGCGGGGAGCGCTGTTCCCAGGTACCGCGATCTTCCGCTGCCGCCACCGCTGATCGTCGCCATACGGAGCCGAATCGCGCTCTGACCTGCCGATAGAAGCGCTATTCGGAGCCGAATTGCGGCACCCCGTCGTCAACCGCTCGTCAACCTTGGTCGTTGACCAGGAAGTCGCGACCCTCGGGGTCTGTGATGCGGATGTAGGTGCCCCAGGGCTCGGTGACCGGGTCGGTGACCGTGACGCCGGCGGCCCGCAACTGCTCGACAGTGCCTGGCAGGTCAGCGCAGGAGAAGCCGACCGGGTACTCGGTGCTCGGCTCACGGCCGAAGTCCGCGGCACCGCTGAGCACCA
>JBOHGX010000232.1:0-8259 GCA_050700255.1 Pseudonocardiaceae bacterium | reverse complement strand
GGGTGGAGCCGCGTCGGGGAATCGAACCCCGGACCTGCTCAGTACGAGGAGGCCGTACCACGCCTACTATGGCCTCTACCAGCGACAACAGTTGCAGATCTCACATATCAGGCGGACACAGGGGCATCGGTCGACCTGATTTCGCACCACGTTTGATTCCACGCCGAACCTCCACGACGTCACCGGGGCCGAGCGCTGCCGAATCCCACCCAGGGCGCCACGGGAAGCGATGGGGAGCCCGGTGGCCGGTCAGCGGTGGGCCCCGCGGGCGCGGTTCTCCGGGGCTCATGCCGACGTTGTGAACTCGTCACCGTCCAGGCGCAGTGCTGTGCACGTGGGAAACCGACGCCGTTTCGGGCGATTCTCCGGTCAGCTCGCCAGAAGCCTCGACAGGCGGGCCAACTCGCTGGACTCCTGCTCGACAAGTTCACGCAGCCGTCGCACTAGCTGCTGCAATGCAGCGCGATTGGCCAAGATCTCAACCACTTGTCGGTTCTCCTGCGTGCTCAGCGCAGTCGCGCACGCTGTCCGCACCCACTCAGACACCGAGACCCCCGCATTGCTCGCCTCCGCCCGGATAGCGTCCAATTCAGCTGCAGGGATACGCAAAGAGAACGTCGAGGTCAGCGGTCGAGCGACGTCAACCTCGACCACCTCGCCATCGTCAATGTCAGGGTCGTCCAGATGCTCGTTCCAGTAGGCGGCGTCAGCCGCCGGGTTACCCTTGCTCGCCATCGGTGACCTCCGTTGCGGTGATGGTAGTGGTTGCCACGGGTGATCAGCCGATCCTCACCGCGGTGATCGGCCGCACGGTGCGGGTGGCGGGCTCGTAGAGGACCGCTACCCGCACGGCCGTCCCGCCGGTCGTCCGGCCGCTCACAAGATGCGTCGCGGTGCGACCCTTGCGGTTGAGCCGCCAGATGGAAGCCGGATCTTCGATGACCTGCTCGATCTCGGCGGCGCTGACCCTGAGGGTCGCGTGATACAGGTTGCCTTCGTCCCACTCGACCTCATCAACCCGCACCCACTCCTCCTGATTCTGGTGTAATACATCTTACCATATCAGTATTACGGCGATCTGCTGTCGCGAAGCGTCCACCGCACCAGGCACGACGCCGGGGACTTCCACCCACGCGATACACCGACTGGTTGGAAGGACGGGCCAGCCCGCCAGAGTGCCATGCCGTTGCTCGCCGTGTTTCTTCCGGCCAGAAGTGGCCGAGACCGCCGGGGCCCACCGCCGATGGAATCTACCCGCCACTCCTGGTTCCAGCAGTGGCCACCTTTCTCATCCGGCGGGGCTGAAGATTAGGCAGCGGACGCCGAGGAGCTGGGCCGTTCCACAGCTTCGCGGAAGCATCGACAGACCCGGTGGCGCGGCAGGTGACGTGAGACATCACCGAGTGTCGCAGAGATCAGCTCCGGGCGGGTGTCGGTGTTCGACAAGATCGGCTGGCGCGGCTCTGTCCGAGGCCCGTTAGCAACCCGTCACCGGGGCACATCACCGGGTCAGGGCTGCGGGAATCCGCAGATCCAAGAGCTGTGCCGTCTCGCCTCGCCAGTCGGGCGTCGCTGTGGGGGTTCGTCTACCGGGACGGGGTGCACCACTACCGGAAGGGTCCGCAAGCGCTTCGGGGCGTCCGGCGCGTCGAGCTGATCGAGCACGATCTCGCCGAGCCGCTGCCGATGCTCGGGGCATCGACGCGGTCGTCTCCTCGTTCGCGATCAACCACCTGGAGCACCAGCGAAAGCGGTCGCTCTACGGCGAGGCCCTCGACCTGCTCGAGCCCGGCGGAGTGTTCGCGAACAGTCCCAGCGGAGCAGCAACCGATCTCGCACCACGGTTGAGTCCACGAGGGGCGACGGGATGAGGTTGGTGAGTCCGCAACCGGTCCACAATCGACTCTGACCTGGACTGTTTGCCCAGGTCAGAGTCGTGGAGCCGCCTCGGGGAATCGAACCCCGGACCTGCTCATTACGAGGAGACCGGACCACGCCCACTATGGCGTCTACCAGCGACAACAGTCACAGATCTCACACCTATGGGTGCAACAGCGGCACCGTTAGACCTGAGTTCGCACCACGTTTGATTCCACGGCGATCAGCTCGCGGGCTTGGTGCTCGACCGGGATCACCGCCGACTCACGCTCGGCCGACTAATCGGGAAGTCCTGTGGGCGGGGCAGGTGAATGCCGGGTGACAGGCGGCTCCTGGCCCGTCGTGCAGCCGTGGCCAGCGGGCAGGTCGATGTCGATGCGGATTCCGACGTCTTACAGCAGGTCACCGGTTGACGAGCGCTGCAACACGGTCTTGATCAGTGCCTGGTGGACCAGGTTGGGCTGCCGCGAGCAGTCTTGGCTTGTTCCCCTTCTTGGCCGATACCCTAACAGTAATGGAAAGATTTTCGTCGTCCGGACGATATAACCAAATAGTCAATTGAACGGAGCCCACGTGAGAAGGTGCTGCATGAGCCGTGATTACGCTCCACCACTGCACTGTTGGCTGCATTACCGGCGCACAACATGAGCCACCGGCCTCATCAGGACCTGTTAACGGCGACAGCCTACCCGGGCGCAGGTGTCCCGCGGGTGTCTTTGAGCCGGATCGGTTTTAGTTAGTTATTGTAGTCCAGTCCATGTCTCGTGGCGTCGGCTGCCAAATGGGAGCGTGAAGGGACGCCCAGCTTGGCGAAGATGTGCGAGAGGTGGGCCTTCACGGTGCTGGGGGAGATGAACATGCGCTGGCCGATCTGGCGGTTGGTGAGGCCGGCAGCGATATGGCGCACGACCTGCAGCTCGGTGGGGGTCAGGCTGTCCCAACCACGTGAGGGGCGCTTTCGCTCACCTCGGGCCCGGCGGACGTAGCCGATCACTTCTTCGGTTCCTAATGCGGCCCCACTGGTGAATGCGGCGTCGTAGACCTCATGTCCGAGCGCCTCGCGGGTGGTGAGCTCGGTTTCTGCCCAGGATTCTGGCTCGGGGGGAAAGCGGATGATGCCAAGCCGCGCGCGGCCGGCTGCTGCAGCGCCCAGTAGCCGCGCGGCCTCTTCGAAGCTCTCCTGTCTAGCGGCAACGGCGGCGAGGACATCAAGGCACTCCGGGATGTCGAGGGCAAAGCCCTTCGCCACCAAGCGGCCAAGCGCTTCGTGGATGTGGCGCTCGGCGTCAGTGGCCTCGCCAGCGGCGAGCGCGAGACGACCAAGCAGGCGCTCGGCGCCAGCCTGCATCCATTCGCTACCCAGCCGTCGGGCCAACTCCAGCGCCTCGTTGCCCCGGGCGCGAGACGCATCAAGGTTTCCGTCGAGCCGCTCCAGGCTGCCGAGCAGGGCAAGGTGCCAGGAAAGCATGTAAAGAAATCCGGAGAGGCGCTCCACTTCGACGGCGGTCTGGAGGTGGCCACGTGCCGCGGTGAGCTCACCCAGCGCCATCTCAGTTCTGCCCAGCATCTGGTTGGCCATGCCCACGACGAAGCCCGCGCCGGTCTCCAGCACACGCTGAAGCGTCGTGCCGGCGAGCGAATATGCGAACTCCGTATCGCCGCAGGAAATATGCACGTAGGTCATGAACCCGTTGGCCAACCCGTTCGTGATCGGGAGACCGACCTCGTCGCTGGCAGCGATGGAACGTGCGAGCAACTCTCGTGCCTCCACCAGCCGCCCTTGAAACATCGCTTCCCAGCCCAGGCACAACCAATGCCAGGGGACCCCCCATGTGTAGCCAAGCCGAGTCGCTGTGGCATACATGTCATCGAGCACCGGGCGGGCGGTGTCGAACTCATCCTGGACAATCCAGCCAAGTGCCAGGCATTGGGCAGCGTCGATGCGGCACCAGTCGTCGCCGGCTTGAGTGGCCAGCTGCACGCTTTGCTCCAGCAACGGTCGTCCGCCGGCCGGGTCGCCAATGGAGCTCATGAGCCCGAGGGTGTGCAAGGCTCGTCCTTGCGTCCATGGGTCCCCACAGGTCTGGCCGATTTTGAGCGCTTCCTGCGCCCACCCGTGGGCTGCCTGGTAGGCGCCTCCGTACTGCCCAAGGCTCCCGCGCGCCGCTATCGCCCGTCCCCGTAGTGGCGTCGGCTGTTCGCCGGCGGCGTCAAGGGCGTGGGCGTACGCGGCGTGGCCCTCCTGATAGCGACCGGTGAATAGCCAAAATAGTGTCAGCGCATTCACCAGACGCAGCGCAGCGTTGGGGTCAGTCGCTGCCGCCCACTCCAGGGCTGCGCGCAGGTTCGGCAGCTCGGTGGCCAGAGTGCGCAGGACTGGGTCGTCTCGCCCGGCGCCGAGCACGTGTGTCTGAGCTGCCTGGGCCAGCACGAGGTGATAGGCAAGGTGGCGCTCGCGTAGCTCCTCGAGTTCACCAGCGTCGGCCAAGCGTGCTGTGGCGTACTGGCGCACAGTCTCGAGCAGGCCATAGCGCACCTCGGAGCCCCAATCCTCAGTGGTGACCAGAGACTTGTCGACTAGACCAGTCAGCAGATCGAATACCGCGTAGCGGTCGATCCCCTCACCCAGGCACACCTGCTCAGCAGCGATCAACCTCCAGCCCCCGGCGAACACCGACAGCCGCCGCAGCAACACCCGCTCACCATCGCTGAGCAGCCCGTAGCTCCAGTCGATCGAGGCCTCCAAAGTTTGGTGGCGCGGCATCACCGTGCGGGCACCACCGGTGAGCAGGCGGAAACGGTCGCTGAGGGCGTGCGCGATCTGTTCGGGAGTCAACATCCGCACCCGCGCGGCGGCGAGCTCGATGGCTAGCGGGATACCGTCGAGGTCATCACAGATCTGGGCCACCGCGGGCGCGTTGGCTGCGGTGATCATAAACTCGGGATGAACTTGCGTGGCGCGGTCGATGAACAAAGACACCGCATCGGACTGACGCAACGCCTCGATCGGCTCGTGTTGCAGCTCGGCGGGCAGCGACATCGACGGCACCCGCCAGGTCATCTCCCCAGGGACACCGAGCGGCGCCCGGCTCGTCGCCAAGATGGTCAGCCATGGGCACGCGCGCAGCAGCGCATCCACTAGCTCCGCACAGGCGGTCAGCAGGTGCTCGCAATTGTCCAGCACGACTAGCGCACGTTGTGCGCGTAGGTGCTCGACCAGCGTGTCCAGCAGAGCCCAGCCCCGCACCTCACTCAAACCGAGGGCGTCGATTACCGCGGCTGGGAGCAGCGTGGGTTCCTCTAGCCGCGCGAGTTCGACCCACCACACGCCGTCGGGGTGGCGGTCCATCGCATCGGCCGCTGCCTGCAACGCCAGGCGGGTCTTGCCGCAGCCGCCGGCACCGGTCAGCGTCAGCAGCCGCACCCACTGCAGCGGATCGCTAATCCGGGCCAGCTCGACGCGCCGACCGACGAAACTGGTCAGCTCACCGGGCAGATTGTTGGGCATCGTGTCCAGCGAACGCAGCGGAGGAAACTCCACCGGTAGATCCGGGTGCACCAGCCCGAAAACCTGCTCGGGTCGCCCAAGGTCGCGCAGCCGATGAGCACCGAGGTCGGTCAGTTCGGCATGTTCGGGGAGCCGGTCAAGGACCAGGTCGCGGGTCGCCCGGGACAGCACAATCTGACCGCCGTACGCAACCTCGCACAGCCGAGTGCAGCGGCTGACTCCCTGGCCGAAGTAATTGCCCTCCTGGCGCCGCTGGGCCTCCGCGGTGTGCAGAGCGATGCGCAGCCTCAGCGACGCCCCGTCAGGCCAGCCCTCACGATGACAGGTCCGCTGAACATCGAGCGCTGCGGCCACCGCATCTGAGGCACGGGTAAACGCCGCCACGACGCTTAACCCGGCGTCCTGTCGCCGCCGCCGCACACCGCCGTGCCGTGATATCGCCTCATCGAGCACCTCGTCGTGCCGGACGATTGCAACAGCCATCACCTCGAGAGCGGACTCCCGTAGACGTTTCGCATCCTCAACGTCGGTCAGCATGAAGGTCGCCGTGCCGACGGGCAGGTGGAAACTCGCCTGCTCGACGCCGCCTGCGTCCACCGGGGGATCTCCCCACATCAGCGGCCGGCCCGTCCGGACGCGCTCACGCGATTGTCTCATCGCAAGCGCCTCCCTATGTAGGGTCTGTTCCAGGTGCGCAGACCAACATGTCCGTTGGGAATGTTGCCCACCAACCCAGCCACCCGCCTCGGGAGCAGAGGCGAACCCTCTCCAGAAGGTGCAGTCCCGAGCCGTGACGTCGCTGGCGAGCGGGTCGCGCTCCTCTAGGGCTGTCTTGACGCTGACTGGCCACGATGGTCTCGCCCCGGCAACGGTGACGGAGCAGAGTGTGTGAATGGGCACGACCGTCCTACCATGTGCCCGTCAACCAGATCGTCTCCGCCATCCATAGCAAGTCCCATCAGCCTTCCTAGGGACCGGCCATGAAGAAGAGTTCCAACTGAATATTGTCAGGATCACGGAATACCAGCGCCGAGTACTTTAACGGGTTATCAAGATCGGTCACTCCTGAGTGGGGGACCGCCAAGCCGTCGAGCCATTCAGCCCAGGATTCCAAATCTGGTCGACTCGGCACAGAAATGCTAATGTGGTCAAGGCCGGTTCGGGCTTCATCGAATGGCTGACCGTCATTCCTCGTATTGCGATGAACTCCTATGACGATCCCGCAGCTGAAGTCAGTGAGGAGCACAGTATATCCGGAGTCTTCGTTGCCGTAATGCGGAAACTCAGCAGGGATGCGTTCAAGCCCTAGTACCCGCTGATACCAATCCGCACTAGCCTCTACATCGGTTACGGTAGCACCAAAGTGGTGGAATCCGGCCATCGGCGGTCGTTGTTTCGCCGTCTGATTCATCTCGATCTCCTTCCGGTAACTCACTGTGAAAAGCACCATCTTCTCCGGGGAGGCGAGCGCCTCCTCGCCTCCCCGGAAGCTGCGCACAAAGTCGGCCACCGTCTCCGCGACCGCCGTGGTCGGCGCCCGTCGAGCCGTGCACGCGGAGCGCGGCGTTTACCACCGTCCCGGAGTTGGAGTCCGGCCCCCCGCAGATCCTACCGCGTGTTAAACGGTTGGGTACCGGCTTTACTGGAGGCGTCGACGTCGGACTTGCGGTAGGACCTCAGCGCAGTTCGTAGAGCTCATAACGCAGTACACCTCCGCTGATGACTCCCTTGGCAACGGCTTGCATCTTGTTCATCCACGCGTATCGCTCATCGCCGGTCTCGAAGCGGGGAGCCGTGTATACAGTCGCACCTTCCATACCAGTGGAGAGATCCACCCGCCCACCATACGACACGTATATGAGTGCTCCATCTTCTGTTTCAATGGTAAGTCGCACATCCATGAGGCCGATTCCGGTCGGGCTGACGACGGCCCAGTCGGCAGCCGCAACCCCCTTAAGCTTGGCCCGGAGGCGTTCTCCTGTGTATTGAGCAGACGTGATCTCGATGATCGCTCGGGTGCCCAAGGGCCCACCGGGCATCATGATCGGTTCGGAGATTCCGACGTCTGCGGTGCCGAGAGGAATAAGTTCGATAGTCATGAGGACCCCTTCCGAATGATGGAGGTACCGACGGACCCTGCGTGGTAGCCACGCGCAAGATAGGAAGCGGAGCACATGGCTATGAGGAAAGCTGCTAGGGCACCGTCGGACTGCATCAAGACCCGAGACCTGCCGGGTTCTCGACCTGGATTTGGCTCGGCGCAGCCCCTTTACTGTTCGCTGCCACGTCGGCTCCCAATGCTGCTGGTACCGGGCGGCGCGGCATCTTTTCCGGCTTCTGACAGAAATTTCCGAAATCTTTCTCGTCACCGCTGTAATCTGGTCGGCTTTGATCCTGACCTGCCGGCGCATGGCTTACATCAGCCATCCGGCCTATATCGGCGGTGGTGATCCAGGCCGGACGCAGGTCAGCCTGCGACGGGTGGCAGCGAGTTAAGACGCATACGGCCGCGGTGAGCGCGGCCTGCCGCAGGTCGGTGTTCTGCGAGGAGCAGCACTACCGGTGAGGACGTTAGAATGTCGTCGCGGTCCATGAACATGATTTGGCTGCGGCGAGAGGCGTCGAGGGCGTTGCCGAGCCAGTTGCAGGCGGCCTTTGTGATCTCGCCCCGCGACGATGAACTGCGACTGCAACTGCTACCCGCACCGAGCCGGGAGCTTCCACACGATAGAAGTCCCCAGCTCAGGGGTGGAGCCGCGTCGGGGAATCGAACCCCGGACCTGCTCAGTACGAGGAGGCCGTACCACGCCTACTATGGCCTCTACCAGCGACAACAGTTGCAGATCTCACATATCAGGCGGACACAGGGGCAT
>JBOHGX010000231.1:0-13332 GCA_050700255.1 Pseudonocardiaceae bacterium | reverse complement strand
GGTCACGGATCTGGACAGCGGCGGCCGGTTCCAGCAATCCGGCCGCCTCGGCCCGGTCGGCGGTCCGGACTGCCTGCGCCCGGTAGGGAGCGAGCAGGTCCGGGGCGGACTCCGCAAGCACCCGCAGATGCAGCCGGACGGTGTCGAGGTCACCGCGGGCTACCGGCCCGGTCAGGGCGCGGTCACCGTGGCGCAGGGTGTTGTCCAGCGCCGCCTCCAACAGGGGGCCCAGTAACCGCTCGGCGGGTACCACGCCGGCATGCTCCAGAGCGTCCACCGCGTCTCGCACCAGTGTGGCCAGGTGGTTGGCGCCATGCGCCAGGGCCGCGTGGTAAAGCGGCCGGGACTCCGAAGGGACGCGCACCGGCTCGGCGCCCATCTCAAGCACCAGCGCCTCGCCTACGCTCCAACCGGTCTCGTCGGCGACGGTGACCCCGACACACGCAGCCCCCAGCCTCGCGACGTCCTCAGCCCGCCCGGTGAAGGTCATCACGGGATGCAGCGCCAGCGGGAGTACGCCGGCAGCGATCGCCGGCCCCAGGACGTCAACCCCGCGCGCGCCACAGGTGTGCACCACGATCTGACCGGCCCGGAACGCCCCGGTCGCGGCGAGCCCGGGCACCAGGCCGGGGAGCACGTCGTCGGGTACAGCCAACAGCACCAGATCGCAACGCCGCACGACGTCATCAGGGGGCAGCACCGGCGCGCCGGGCAGAAGGTCCGCGGCGCGGCGCAGGGATACCCGAGACACCGCGCTGGCGCCAACCACCACGTGGCCGGCGCCGGCGAGAGCAGCGCCGAGCACCGACCCCACCCGGCCGGCGGAAACCACGCCCACCGCCAACCGAGCGGGGCGACCGATCACTTCCCTGGACGCAAACGTCCCCGACCGCGGCATCGTCGCCATCGCCGTCCTCCAGACGTTCCAGTCCCGCCGTCGCGGCGGGTACCGGACTTCCGTGGCCGCAGGCTAGCCCTGCTGGAGTGGTTCGCGCCGTTCCAGGTGAGCAGCTTCACCCACCGAGCACCAAGAGCTGCTTACCGGCGGCGTGAACATGGGAGCCGAAGACGGTGCCTGCGGGGCACGGACCGCTCGTTCCCGCGCCGCCATCAGCGCGGCCAGTGTGTCGTGGTGCCACCGTCCGGTTTCCGAACCGACCGTGCCGCGTTGCATGCGGTCGGAGAGGAACGCGAGCTCGGTAACCGCATGCTGGTAGTCGCGCACCGCGTCAGCGGCCTGCTCCCCAGCGCGACGGCGCACCTCCGAGCGCCAACCTCGCCGACCGGCCAAGCTGGCCAGTAGTGGCACCTCGGTGGGCGCGATCCATCCCGCGCTGGCGAACCCGGCCAGCTGTCCGGCAACCACCCGCTGCTCCCGGCGACGCTGCCAGAGCACCAGCGCGATCAGCCCACCGAACAGCGGAACCATGATCACGGCGTAGAAGCCGGGAAAGAAGCCGAGACCAGCTGAGGCGTTCCATAACGCGTGCAGCACAACCGCTGGGACATACCCGACCAAGGACACCAGCACCCACCCGAAAAGATTGCGCCGCCGGACCGCCAACCCCACGGCGACCCCGATCATCGCGGTGAATACCGGATGCGCGAACGGCGAGAGCACCCCCCGAATCATGAATACGACGACCACGCTCCCGCCCTCACCGACCAGACCGTCGGTGGCGAACGCACGTCCGAAGTAGAGGATGTTCTCGGTGAATGCGAAACCCGCGGCGACCAATCCGGCATAGACGATTCCGTCCACCACGCCGTCGAACTCCCGGCGCCGCAACAACACCAAGCCGATCAGGAACGCACCCTTGAAGGCCTCCTCGGCAATCGGGGCGGAGATCACCGTCCCGACCAGATCACCCCTACCATTGCCCAGCACCTGCTCCCCGAGCACTGCCGCGGTGTCGTTGACAATGGCCGCGCCGAGCACGGAGACCCCGGCGCCCCACAGGAAGGCGGCCAACAGCAGCCGCGACGGCTCGGGCTCCCAACGATCCACCCACAGGAACGCCGCCACCACTGCAATCACCGGCAGCACTGCCGCCGTCGCGCCCACCAGCACGGCACCAACACCAATGTTGGTGCTGATGACACCGAGCACGATCAGGCCCGGGACAGCCAACGCGACCAGGCCCAGCACCGGCAGCAGCACCCATCTGCTGTGCTGCTGATCCCACGACTGGTACCCCTGGGGAGTCCTCGATGGGCGGCAGGCCGCCGGTCCGGACCGGGTCATGGCATCGCAGCCTAGGCTCAGACATCCGTACGGCTACGCCGTGGGGCCATCCGTACTGCTACGCCGCGGGCCATCCGTGCGGCTACGCCGCGGGCCGTCCGTGCGGCTATGCCTGCGGGCCGTCCTCGCGGCTACGCCTGCGCCGGGGTGTCGAACTTCCCCCGTGGGCGGCAAGCAGATCATTCACCGACCGTTGCGCCCCGACCGCCGATGCCTCGCGAGGTGCCCGCCGGGTGCCGCCGCCATTGTTGTGGGATCCATTGGCATGAGACCCATTGACATGGGACCCATTGCTGTGTGATCCATTGCCGTGCGATCCGTTGTTGGAGAATCCGTTGGTGGAGAATCCGTTGGTGTGAAATTCATTGTTGTCCGGCCCCAACGGTTCCCTAGTCGATGCACCGTGCCCGCCATTATCCTGGGAGTGGGAGATCCCATTGTTCCACGGGGCCGGCGGCCCGGAACTGGCCGGCTCGACCGGCGCTGCGACCTGGGTATCGAGTTCTGACCCATAGCGGCGACCGGGACCGAAGCACAGCTCGGGATCCTCGCGAGGGGTCGGCGCGGTGTCGTTACGCCCGTTGACCGGCCACTCGGAGGTGGGCAGCGGGTCCCGCAGGTCCCGGGATCCGAACACTGCACTGCCTGCGCCACCTGGAACGCGCACCGACAATCCGGCGGTAGTGAGGCTGGGGGCTACTTGGGGGGCTACCTTCGCCGTCGCTCCCAACGCTGCGGTTGCGCTGCGTCTGTCGTCGAAACTGCGTCTGTCGTCGAAACTGCGCCTGTCGTCGAAGCTGGAGCTGTCGCCGAACGTGTGACGGTAGGCAGCCATCGGGAGCACGCGGGCGGACTCGGCCCGCAGCTCCAGCCGCTCCACGAGCGGATCCCCGCCTACCAACTTCTCGAGGTTCGCCCGCATGGCTGCAAGCTCGGCGCGCAGCGCCACGATCTCACCCCGCTCGGCCTGCTCGGCCTGCTTGCGTAGCTCACGCTCCACGGTCAGCATGTACTCTCGCCGGGCGGCCACCTCGCGTTCCAGTTCGAGTTGGTAGACCGTCCGCAACTCGTCGACACGATTGGCGTCCGAGCTGATCTCGCGCCGCATCCGTGCCGCTGCGAAGGCACCGAGCAGCGCCGCCCACAGCGCCGCGATAAGGCCCAGCCTCAGCAGGCGGACGTCCTGTGCCCCTAGCCCAAGCACCGCCGCTGCCGCCGCAGCCAGCACGACGGTACCCAGCATGAGGACCCGACCGCTCCCACGCGGCAATGGACGCTCGTCGGAGCCGGACATGGCGCACACCGTACCGCTCCAGCAACCTTCGAGGTGAGCGTCCGGCGGTGACAGGCAGCTATCGTGCGATGACAGGACGTCCGCAGCAAGCTGGGGTGACATCCGATGTCGATCAGCGGTCCGGTTCGGCGTCCTCGGGATCATCCGGGGTCCGGCAGCAGTACTCCAGCCACAGCCCAGCCGCCACCAACGCCCCCGCGCACACCGCCCCGATCGACGCGGTGACAGTGTCCGAAGCAGCGGACTGTAGTTGAGAGCGCAAGGGCAGCACATAGCCGAGCACACCCAACCAAGCGCCTCCGGTGATGGCACCGGCCAACGAGGACGCCTTGGCGAGCACGAGCGCTTTCACGGCGGTCAGTGCCTGCACCGGTCGGGTTCTCGGGCGCTGCCGGATCCGCGTCCGCAGCGTCGTCCCCAGCACCACCTCGGCGACCGCGAAGACAAACAGCGTGGTGCCGGCCAGCGTCGGCAACGTGGGCAGGTCGCCATAGGACAGCTGCAGCAGCAGGTTCACCAGTACTGCCGCGACGGCGGCAGCACCGACCAGGTCACGCGCCCGTGTGGGGGTCACGGCGATCTCAGCTCTAGATCGTCGCGGCGCCGCACACCCTGCCTCTCGGAGGCCGGCAGTGCGGCCACCAACTGGTCCACCGTGCCATAACCGGCAAGCACCGCGCCGGGTTGCACGTCCAGCCAGGGCACCAGCACGAAGGCACGCTGGTGGGCCCGTGGGTGCGGAAGTATCAGGTCCGGCCCGTCCCAGCGGGTCTGCGCCACGTCGATCACATCCACGTCCAGGGTGCGCGGCCCCCACCGGACGTTGCGGGTGCGTTGCGCCGCGGCCTCGCAACGCTGCCCACGGCGTAGCCATTCCGGGGCGTCCGCTTCCGGGTCGTCCACCAGTACGATGGCGTTGAGGAACTCGGCCTGCGTGACACCGCCCCACGGTGCCGTTGCGTACACCGGTGACACTCCCTGCACCGCGTCGCCCAGCAGCGCAATGCACCCCCGTAGATACCCAAACCGATCCCCCACGTTCGACCCGATCGACAGCACCGCCGCACTCACCGCACCCTCCCGTTTACTGCGTTCTGTCTCCAGAACGCGCTCCCGGGGGCCCGCTGACTGCATTCTGGCCCCAGAACGCGTTCATGAGCGGGAGCGGCGCGTGGTGACGGCGACGTCCGTGAAGGGAAGTCCCAGGGGGGCGGTGGGTTTGTGAACTGTCACCTCAACTGCGTGCACCCGCTGGTCGGTCAGCACGTCGGTGGCGATCCGCGCAGCCACGGTCTCGATCAGGTTGCAGGGCTCTCCAGCGACGATTCGGGCAGCTCGCTGCGCCAGCGCGCCATAGTCCAGCGTCGCGGACAGCTGATCAGTGGCCGCGGCGGGGCCGAGATCCAGCCAGACCGTCGCGTCGATGACGAAGTCCTGCCCGTGGGTTCGCTCGTGCTCGTGCACCCCGTGCCTGCCATGCACGCGCAACCCCGTGAGGGTGATCCGGTCTCCGTCGTTTCTGGGGCTCACCGCGGGCTGCACTTCGCCGCGCCGAGCTGCCAGGCTGCGGCGACCGCGACGGCGTCGCGCGAGGCCGCGGCGTCGTGCACCCGTACGCCCCAGACCCTCGCAGCCGCGGCTAGCGCGGACACCGCTGCCGTTGCGATTTCCCGGTCGTCGGCGCGACGTGGGCTGCCGTCCGCACCGGCCAGCAGGGCACCGAGGAACCGCTTACGGGACGCACCGAGCAGCACCGGGAACCCCAGATCGGTCAGCACGTTCAGGTTGCCCAGCAGCTTCCAGTTGTGCGCCGCCGTCTTGGCGAAACCGAGTCCGGGATCCAGCACCAGCGCACCGGGGTCCACACCGGCGAGCACCGCAGCGTCAACGCGGGCCACCAGCTCAGCGCGGACGTCGGCAACGACATCCTGATAGCAGGCCAGCTCATCCATCCGATCGCTGTGCCCGCGCCAGTGCATGAGCACCCACGGCACCCGGCAGCGGGCCATCGCCGGCGCCATCGCGGGATCAGCGAGACCACCCGAGACGTCGTTGACCATGATCGCGCCGGCTTCCAGTGCCGCCTCGGCTACCGCCGCGCGGGTGGTGTCCACACTGCACGGCACGCCGTGGGCGGCCAGGTCACGCAGCACCGGCACCACCCGCGCGATCTCGGTGGGCGCATCGACGCGCTTGGCCCCCGGGCGGGTCGACTCACCGCCGACATCGACCAGGTCGGCACCCTGCGAGTGCAGCGTCAAGCCGTGCGCCACGGCGTCGTCGTGGTCCAGGTAGCGACCACCGTCGCTGAAGGAGTCGGGCGTGACGTTGAGGACGCCCATCACGACGCAGCGGCCGGGATCGGGAAGCGCCGGGTGCACGGTCATCTCCGCATCATCAGTTGCAGCACCTCGGCGCGGGATGACGCGCTGGTCTTGAACAGTCCTCGGACAGCCGACGTGGTGGTGATCGATCCGGGCATGCGGACGCCGCGCATCGCCATACACAGGTGCTCGGCCTCGATCACGACGATGGCGCCCCGCGGTTGCAGCCTACGCACCAGCGCGTCGGCGATCTGCGAGGTGAGCCGCTCCTGCACCTGCGGGCGCTTGGAGTAAAGGTCGACCAGCCGAGCCAGCTTGGACAGTCCGGTCACCCTGCCCTGGGCGTTGGGGATGTACCCGACGTGCGCCGATCCGTGAAAGGGCACCAGGTGATGCTCGCACTGACTGTACATCGGGATGTCCCTGACCAGGACAAGCTCATCGTGTCCCTCGTCGAAGGTGCGCTCCAGCACCGTATCGGGATCCACGAACAAGCCGGCGAACATCTCTTGGTAGGCCCGCGCGACGCGTTCCGGAGTCTCGCGCAACCCCTCTCGATTCGGGTCTTCACCGCACGCGATCAGCAGCTCCCGCACGGCTGCCTCGGCGCGGGCATGGTCGAAGGGCCGGCGCGAGCCCCCGTCGGACTGGGACATGTCGGACTGGGACATGCCGGACTGGGAATCGGAACCGACGGTGCTGGTCATCGCTGGGACGGTAACTGCCGGGTCCGGTGCCTCAGCGATCCCCGTCCCGCGGGGGGCGACCACCGTCCTCGCCGAACCAGAAACCCGACTGGTCGTCCGTGGGCGCTTCGGACGGACCAGTCGACGGGCCCTGTGTTGGCTGGGACGGGGGACCGCTGGGCGGCGCGGGTCGCCAGGCCGGAGCGGGCGGTTCCGTGGCCGGTCGCCATCCCGGTGGGGCGCCATAGTTCGGCGGACCTGAGTTCGGCGAGCTATGACTGCTGCTCGGCCCCTGTGGCGGGGCACCCGGCTCGCGCGGCGACGGAGGGTAGGGCCGGGGATAAGGGAACCCGCCCTGCGGGGAGCCCGGCACCGGATGCCCAGGCACCTCACCGTTGGCTTCCCCCGCCGGGCGGTCCCCCGCCTGTTGAACTGGAGTATGCGGGCCCGCTCCGTTGGGGCCGGGCTGACCTGGAGCGCCGTGCGGCGGGCCACCGGGCACATCGCTGGCACCCGGCAGCACACCCACTGGGGTGGGCTGCGGTTCAGATTGGGGCGGCCACGGCTCCCCCCGCTCTTTGGCCAGTTCTCCGGGGGTCATTATCGGTGGCTTGTCCGATGGGGTGCGGCCGCCGAAGTCGTTGAACGCCGTGATCCGCGGTCGCTTCTCCACCCGGTCAAAGACCCGCTCAAGGTCCTTGCGCTGGAGCGTTTCCCGGTCGAGCAACTCCACGACCAGTTCATCGAGGATGTCTCGATAGGTGTTGAGGATGTCCCAAGCCTCGGTGTGCGCGGCCTCGATGAGCGCCCGCACCTCCTCATCGATCTCATGAGCGACCTCGAGGGAGTAATCCGGCTGGCGGCCTGCGGAGCGGCCGAGGAACGGATCACCCTGCTCGTGGCCGTATTTCACTGCACCGAGCCGGGCACTCATCCCGTACTCGGTGACCATCGCACGGGCGATCTTGGTGGCCTGCTCGATGTCAGAGGAGGCACCGGTGGTCGGCTCGTGGAACACCAGTTCCTCCGCCGAACGTCCACCCAGTGCGAACACCAAACGGGCGATCATTTCGGATCGGGTCATCATCTGCTTGTCGTCCTCGGGTACGACAAGCGCGTGCCCGCCGGTGCGTCCACGAGGCAAGATCGTCAGCTTGTACACCGGATCGATGTCGGGCATCGCCCAAGCCGCCAACGCGTGCCCGCCCTCGTGGTAAGCGGTGATCTTCTTCTCCCGCTCGGAGATGATCCGGTTCTTGCGCCGGGGGCCGCCGATCACCCGGTCGACCGCCTCCTCCAGCTCAACGCCGGTGATGACCTGGCCGCCTTCCCTGGCGGCGAGCAGCGCAGACTCGTTGATGACGTTGGCGAGATCGGCTCCGGAGAAACCGACGGTGCGCTTGGCCAGCCCCTCCAGGTCAACATCGGACCCCAAGGGCTTGCCCTTGGAATGCACCTCGAGAATCGCGCGACGACCGCGGATGTCCGGTGCAGCGACCGGGATCTGCCGGTCGAAGCGACCTGGTCGCAGCAACGCCGGGTCCAGGATATCCGGGCGGTTGGTCGCGGCGATGAGGATGATGCCGCCGCGGGCGTCGAAACCGTCCATCTCGACCAGCAGCTGGTTGAGGGTCTGCTCCCGTTCGTCGTGTCCGCCGCCGAGTCCGGCACCGCGCTGGCGGCCCACCGCGTCGATCTCGTCGACGAAGATGATGCACGGGGCGTTTTGCTTGGCCTGCTCGAACAAATCCCGGACGCGGCTGGCACCCACACCGACGAACATCTCAACGAAGTCCGAACCGGAAATTGAGTAGAACGGCACGCCCGCCTCGCCGGCCACGGCCCGGGCCAACAGTGTCTTACCGGTGCCGGGAGGGCCGTAGAGCAGCACACCCTTGGGAATCTTGGCGCCGAGCGCCTGGTAGCGGGCAGGGTTGGCGAGGAAGTCCTTGATCTCCTCAAGCTCCTCGACGGCTTCCTCCGCGCCCGCAACGTCGGAAAAAGTGGTCTTGGGCATGTCCTTGGTCAGCTGCTTGGCCTTGGACTTGCCGAAGTTGAGCACCCGGTTTCCGCCGCCCTGGGCGTTGTTCATCATCCACAGCAGCAGCAGGAGCAGCAGGCCCAGCGGGATGAGATAGATCAGCACCTGGAATAGCAGGGATTGCTGGGTGACCTTGGTGTCCCAGCCTTGGGCGATCTGTGAATCGCGCAACGCCGTGGCGATCTCGTCGGTGCTCTGTGCCGGGTACTGGGTGAGCACCTGGGTGCCCTCGATGCCCTGAACCGGGCGCTCCAGCGCGAGGCGGAGCCGCTGCTCCTTGTCCTCAAGCGTCGCCTGCGCGACGTTGCGCGAGGTGAGCTGCTCCAACGCCTGCGAGGTGGTGATCTTGGTGTACCCGCGGGTGTCATCGAGCAGGAAGCCGAATGCATAGTAGAGAAGCAACCCGGCCACGACCCACAGCAACGGGTTGCGGAGTAATTTCTTGCGATCCATTCGGCTACGGCCCTCGGCGGCCTCAACCCTCCTGAGCTGACGTCGATGGTAGTGACCCACCGTCCAAGAACACTGCAGGACAGCGGACCGCTCCCGTTCGATCCACCCTACCGGGCGGGCCCGCCCGCCGGTCCCGGACGAACCGGAGCCGATGCCGGGTCAACGGTGGAACCCCCCGCGGTGTTCCCCTGGGCACAGTGTTCCCCTGGACGCAGTGTTCCCCTGGACGCAGTGTTCCCCTGGGCACAGTGTTCTCCTGGGCAGCCTGGGTCGCACCTCGGCTGTGCAAAAGTCCGCCGTAGTCCCCCGGCCTACACCACAACAGGACATGTGGGAACCGCTAGTCGGTGTACACCTCGGGGTTGAGGGTGCCGATGTAGGGCAGATCGCGGTACCGCTCACCGTAGTCCAAGCCGTAACCGACGACGAACTCGTTGGGGATGTCGAAGCCGATGTAGCGCACTGGCACTTCAATCGTGACCGCGTCCGGCTTGCGCAGCAGCGTGCACACCTCCATCGATGCCGGGCGGCGTGACGCGAGGTTTCGCAGCAGCCAGGACAGCGTCAAGCCAGAGTCGATGATGTCCTCCACAATCAGCACGTCACGACCGGCGATGTCGCGGTCGAGATCCTTGAGGATCCTGACGACGCCCGAGGAGGAGGTCGCCGAGCCGTACGAGGCGACCGCCATGAACTCCAGCTGCACCGGGATCGGCAGCGCCCGGGCGAGATCGGTCATGAACATCACCGCGCCCTTGAGCACACCGACGAGCAGTAGGTCGCCCGCGCTGTGTTCGGCCCGAAAGTCAGTGGCGACCTGCTCGGCGAGCTCCGCAATGCGGTGTCGGAGCTGCTCCTCGGTGACGAGCACGGAGCCGATGTCACCCGGATACACCACGTCACCCGGATACACCACGGGATCCCCCTCGGGGGTGTGCGGACCTCAGGAAAGCTGCAGCCTCCCATGTGCTCGAAACAGCTCGACATCCCCCGGCAACCGCATCGCGCCCTGGCCCGCCCAGCGGCCGATGAGGTCGTCTGCCACGCGCAGGTGAGCGTCGGTCAGCTCGGTCACCCCGGCGTCGAGCAGCCAGCGCCGCAGCACCCGGCGGCGCAGCGTGGCCGGGGCCTGCGCCAGTACCGTCACGTCCAACCCGGCGACGTCCAACCCGGCGACATCCAGCGCCTGCGCCAGCAGCGCCTCAGCCTGGCGATCAAGCAGGTCGAGATCCTCCTGCAACTGGCTGGCCGTGCGAGCCAGAGCCGGTGCCACTCCCCCGGCCAGCACATCCTCCAGCAGCGGCAGCACCTCGGTGCGCAGCCGTACTCGCTGGAACCT
The DNA here is from genome assembly GCA_050700255.1 of Pseudonocardiaceae bacterium. Lineage (GTDB taxonomy): Bacteria > Actinomycetota > Actinomycetes > Mycobacteriales > Pseudonocardiaceae. The sequence goes on along the minus strand of JBOHGX010000231.1, from coordinate 2,950 downwards.
GGGGTCGGCGTTATGCGGGTCGGCCCACGGGACCAGGCCCAGCGCACCGCAGGCCGCGGCGGTGACGGCCCGGCGCACACCCAGCAGCGGGCGACCCCAGGGCGGGGCGAACTCCCGCATTCCGGCGACCGACCGGGGTCCGGAACCGCGGCCCAGCCCCAGCAGAACCGTCTCGGCCTGGTCGTCGAGGGTGTGCCCGAGCAGCACCAGCGCCCCGACCGGCGCGGCCGCGCGCAATGCCGCGTACCGGGCGCGGCGGGCCGCCGCCTCCGGACCACCCGGACCTTCCACCGTGGTCTGGAGCACCCGGACAGCGGTGCAGCCGAGTCCGCGTAGCGCCTGGGCGGCGGTCTGCGCCACCGGCCCGGAGCTCGGCTGCAGGCCGTGGTCGACGACCAGGCCGTGTACCGCCACGCCGAGCCGCCCGGCACAGTGCACGGTGGCGGCGGCCAGCGCCAGGGAGTCGGCACCTCCGGAGCAGGCCACCGCAACCACGTCCCCGGTCCGGTGCGCGGTCAGGAACCGGCGGACCGCGGCACGCACCTCGCTGATCGCCGGGTGCGGCCTCAGGTCATTCGGTACAGCCACGCCGCCGGGTCGATGATCTCGGGGCGAGTGGGCAGTGTCTCGGGCGAAGTCCACACTGCATTGAACCCGTCCATGCCGACCGCGTTCACCACATGCCGGGTGAACGCCGCACCTTCGGCGTACTGGCGCAGCTTGGCGTCAATGCCCAGCAATGCCCGTAGCACCCGCTCGCCGAGACCACCGCCCTGGCGGCGGGCGGTGAACCGCTGACGGATCAGCCGCACCGAGGGCACCACCGACGGTCCCACGGCGTCCATCACATGGTCGGCGTGCCCCTCCAGCAAGGTGGCCAGCGCGAGCAGCCGCTCCAACACCGCCCGCTGTTCGGGCCCCTGAAGCAGGGCGAGCACACCGAGCGCGTCCGATGCCTGCCCGCGCCGGGCACCGCGCAACGCCGCGGGCAACCTGCCGACCATCTTGGCCACGGTCTCCGGGTCCTCCGCGGCCGCGACGAAAGCCTGTACCTGGGTGGAGAAATATGCGCGCAACCACGGCACCGCGTTGAACTGCAGCCGGTGAGTGGCCTCGTGCAGGCACACCCACATCTGGAATTCATCGGCCGGGACATCCAGCGACGAACCGATGGTGATCACGTTCGGGGCTACCAGCAGCAACCGCCCCGGGTCTTCGGACGGTCCACCGAACGGGTCGTACTGTCCCAGTACCCGAGAGCCGAGGAACGCCAGCGCGACTCCGGTCTGCACACCTGCGGTGGTGGCCAGCAGGCGGCGCACCCGCACGTCGGGCACCCGGTAGTCGGCCAGCAGCCGCGACAGGCCCTCCGTCGCGGCTATCACCCACCCCGGGCGGTCCACCACATCGGCGGGCCGCGGTGAGTAGCCATCATGCAGCCCGGTCAGATCCCGCACGTGCTGCTCCGCGGTGACCGAAAGCTCGCGCAACCGGCGCACCGCCGCCGCCGCCTCTTCGGCGGGCACCGCAGGCCCGGTTGGCAGCAGGCGTTGGGCGGTGACTGCCGCGACAGCCCAGTCGATCGGGGAACCGGCGGGGGCTGGCCGAGCGTCCCCGGAGGCCGGCGACGTGTCCAGCGCGGGATATCCCATAGTCCCGACGGTAACAGCGCACTAGCGGCAACCGCAGGACCGCAGGGTCGCGGCCAGGGCGTCCAGCCGCGGACGAACCGACACCGGGTTGGGCCCGTTGGACAACAGGGCGAACACCAGCACCCGCCCTTCGGCGTCCAGCACGGTGCCGGCGAGGCTGTTGACGCCGGTCAGGGTGCCCGTCTTGGCCCGGACCCAGCCTCGGCCGTCGGCGGTGGGCCCGGCGTAGCGCTGCGCCAGTGTGCCGCTGCTTCCGGCCACCGGCAGTCCCACCAGCATCGGTCGCAGTGCGGCGGTTCGCCGCTGGGACTCATCGGGGTCGGCGGCCGCACTCAGCAGGTCGGTGAGCAGCCTCGCCGGGACCGCATCCTGCGCCGACAGACCACTGCCATCCGTCAGAGTGGCGCGGCTGACGTCGAATCCGTGCTCGCCCAGCACGGTGAGCACCGCCTGTGTCGCCCCGGAGAACGACGGCTGCGCACCGGTTGCGCGGGCCACCTCGCGGGCCAGTACCTCGGCGAGCACGTTGTCCGATGTGCTCAGCGTGGTGGCGACCAGGTCCTCAACAGGTGGGGACGACACCACGCCGAGCACCGCGGCTGCGGGCGGGGCGCTGCCCAACGCAACCGCGTCGGGATCGGCTCCCAGCCGGCGGGCCAGTTCCGCCGCCGCGGCGGTCGCCGGCTCCGCGGCTCGCGGTGACACCTCCTGGGCGGGATCGGCGCGGGCCCCGTCAAGCATCACCGGTTCGATCGGCGCGATGTATCCGCCGGCCACGTCGGCGGGCAACCAATCCGGCGCCATCGGGTCGCCGACGTATCGGCGCACGTCGACCAGGACCCGATCCACCGGGCCGGGGGCGGCCGCCTGCACCTGGTCGACCAGGTCGTCCAGCCGCGCCGCACCGGGGTAGACGGTCACCGTGCCGGGTTCCGCCGCGGACAGCGTCGGATCGCCGCCGCCGAGCAGCACGACGGTGCCCGGCTCGGAGCCGGCCAGCACGGTGGTATGCAACCGCGCCTGGTGGTCCAGCGCGAGCAGGGAAGCCGCGCAGGTGAGCAGCTTGGCGGTCGATCCAGGCACCAGCGCTGCCCCCGGATCCCGCTGCCAGAGCACCGCGCCGGTCGTCGGGTCGACCACCTGACCGGACCACGTACCCAGCCCGCCGGCCGCAACCAGCGGGTCGAGGACGGCACCGACCCCTGAGCGGGTCGGAGCCGGGCCATCGAGGGCAACTGGACGCAACGCCGGATGCGGGATCACCGGCGCGGGTGGTGGCGTAATCGCCACCACCGCAT
>JBOHGX010000230.1:0-6330 GCA_050700255.1 Pseudonocardiaceae bacterium | reverse complement strand
GTCGCAGACAATGGCACCGACCGCGGTACCAACGCGATGTCAGGCACCAGGTCCACACCCAAAACCACCAACCCCACAATGAACATGACCAGTGTCAGATTGATGGCCTCATCCACACTGCCCAGCGGGAAACGACCCCGGTAGGTATGCGCCACAGTCCCGATCAACCACTGCGCCACAACAGCAACCACGATGGTGATCAAAAGACCCGAGACGCTGATTAGCGTCTCCTCAAACGCATACCTAGCCCAGGTAGCCAGTCCCAAACCGACAGCCCACGCTGCTCCATCACCTACCGCAAGCAGAACCCGTGCTGCCGGTCGTCGGCGCGGCTGCGTAGTCATCTACCGCACTTCCCGTCGAGCCCCTCCCGTCCTAGGTCGTCTGTGTCCGCGTTCTCGTTACACGTTCGAGTTGCAAGAAAACAAATATCACTCTACGAAGTCGGCCAGGCCTGGCAGAGTGCGCACGCACCCAGACTGGGGGTCACTCAGTCAGGGGCTGCGCCACGGGCGTTCCAAGATCATTTGGCGGGATGAGGCGGTCTGGTGACAAGATGACGATCTTCGGCGTGTCGCGCTGGTAGGCGAACGAAGCTCCGGTAGGACGAGCGGTCCCTTCACAGACTTCTCGTTGCTACCGGAGCTCCGTTGCTGGTTCATCCTGTCATCGGTGACGCCTACGCGACAGCACTCGACGGCGCGGTTGCGGGCGAGTCGCTCGACGCTGATCTGCCCTTGGCCGCGCTGTATGACGCCGACCTGCTACGACGCTTCGCGGCGGTGTCCGACGGGCGCGGCACTCAGGGCCGAGATCACCCGGTCGCGGTCGTGTTGACGTTGTGCGCGGCGGCCGTCCTGGCCGGGATGAGATCGTTCACCGCGATCGCCGGATGGGTCGCCGACGTGCCCGCCGAGTTGCTGGTCGCGCTCCATGGCCGGCCCGCCGAGCGGGGCTCGCGGAGCTTGTTCCCGTCGAAGTCCACCCTGTGGCGGGTGCTCACCGGGGCTGACGCGGTCGCGGTGGACGCCGCGATCGGCGCCTGGCTGCATGCGCAAGCGGCCGCCCGGGATCGTGCAGATTCCGGTGGTGCTGCCGGTCAGGGGTCCGACGAGACGGCGCTGGTGGCAATCGCGGTGGACGGCAAGACCGTCCGCGGCGCGATCGACGCCGACGGTGCCCAGATGCACCTGCTGGCCGCGGCCACCCACGGCCAGCAGTTGGTGCTGGGCCAGGTCGAGGTCGGTGTGAAGAGCAACGAGATCCCCCAGTTCGCCCCGCTGCTGAGCGGGCTCGCCGCAGCCGGGGTCGACCTGTCCCAGGCCGTGTTCACCGCTGATGCACTCCACACCCAGCGCGGGCACGCCGAGTACCTGCACTCGGTCGGCGCGCAGTTCGTGCTCACCGCCAAGCAGAACCAGCCCCGCCTGTTCGCCGCCCTCGACGCGCTGGCCTGGGCCGACACCCCGGTCGCGCACCGCGAGATCGAGCACACTCACGGCCGGATCACCACCCGCACCATCCAGGTCCTACCCGCACCCGCCGATCTGCCGTTCCCGCACGTCAACCAGGTCTGGCTGATCGAGCGCTACGTCCACGACCACGCCGGCGCGCTGCTGTCCTGCGTTGCCGCGCTCGGCGTGACCAGCCTGACCGCGCAACGCGCCGACCCACCCCAGATAGCCGCTCTCGTCCGCGAGCACTGGGGCATCGAGTCGCTGCACTGGCTACGCGACACCGTCTACCGCGAAGACCACTCCACCGCCCGCACCGGCTCCGGACCCCGCGTCATGGCCGCCCTGAGAAATCTCGCGATTGGCGCGATCCACCTCCTCGGACGCCGCGACATCACTGAAGCGACCCGCTGGGCAACCCGCGTCATGGACCGACCCTTCAAGATCCTGCAGCTCGTACCATGATCAACGATCTTGGAACGACCGTGGGGGCTGAGCCTGCTCGCGCAGCAACATTCTGCCGGCGTTCCGGTGAAAGGTTCCACTTCGCGGCCAGGCCCCAGAGGGGATTCCTTATCACGATACGATCAGCAAGACTCGTCATGGTCTTAGGTGATGTCAGTTTCAGTAGTTGCATCATCGCTCGCCGCCGCCGGTTGAATCATTTGTCGAACGTTAACCTGCGCGTCTCTTGCGGCGCTGCTGCATGCTGCCCATAGTGCAGCAAGCGTGCCTGAGTTAATCGAAGTCTGAAACTTACCGAAGCAGTTATTCCGGGGCCGGCGGCGGTCGACGCGGCGTTTTAAGAGTGGGAACTGCCGACCCGTGAATGAGTACGAGCTGGACAGTTCCGGAGGGAACGCATGACGAGATCAGGTGACGAATCCGCCGGCGAACGGACTGGAATCGGCAGACGTCGATTCCTGGTGGGACTCGGCGTCGGTGTGGCCGGCGTGCTCACGCTGGACAAGGTCGAGGCACACGCCGAGATGGTCGAGGGACCGGTCGCCACTTCGGCCCCGGATCCTCGGTTCAGCCGGATGTTCGAGCTTCCGGCATTTGCCGATCCGCAGTCCACGGCCGTCCAGAACGCGATGATGGACATCGGTAAGCCTGGCGGGCTACTGGACGCCAAAGACCCGCTGAGCGAGGGCCCGGTCCGGCTGATCACCAACCCGGAACTCAGCCCGGACAACGCCGATCAGGACGTCAGCAACATGACCGCGGGCACGACGTTCGTCGGGCAGTTCCTCGACCACGACGTCACGTTCGACAACTCCGCGCGGCTCGGCGTGGTGACCGATCCGGCACAGACGCCGAATACGCGTGTCCCGAGACTCGACCTCGACTCGGTGTACGGCGGCGGGCCGTCGGTCAGCCCGCAGCTTTACCGGGTTTCAGACCGTGCCACGCTCCGGTTCGGCCACGGCGGGCTGTTCGAGGACCTGCCACGTAACCCCGATATGACGGCGATCATCGCGGATCCACGCAACGACGAGAATCTCATGATCGCCGGTCTGCACGCGGCGTTCCTGCTGGCGCACAACCGCACCGTGAACTTCCGGCGTAAGAAGAGCCTGCCTGGCGACCCCTTTGTCCACGCCCGGCGCACGATCATGCATCACTGGCAGTGGATCGTGGTGAACGAGTTCCTCCCGCAGATCGTCGGGCGGGCGCTGGTGCAGGACATCCTGCGCAACGGCCGGCGCTGGTACCGGTTCAGCAACCCGACCATGCCGGTCGAATTCCAGACCGGCACCTACCGGTTCGGGCACAGCCTAGTCCGCCCGTCGTACCGGGCGAACCTCAAAGGAGACCTCGGCGGTGATCCCGCGACAGGCGCGCCGGCCTTCTTCGGTCTCATCTTCGATCCGGCCGCCGCAGGCCAGGCCGACCCGATCGACCTGCGCGGTGGGGCGCGCGCACCGCGGCGGTTCATCGGCTGGCAGACGTTCTTCGACTTCGGCGGCGACCAGACCCAGCACGTGCGACCGAACAAGCTGATCGACACGAACATCTCCACACCGCTGTTCCAGTTGCCACTCGCGGCCATCCCCAGCCGGGACGCGCCGACGTCGCTGCCGCAGCGAAACCTGCTGCGGCACCTCACCTGGTCGCTGCCGTCCGGCCAGCGGATCGCCGCGTCCACCGGGGCACCGGTCCTCGGGTCGAGCCATTTCCCCGAGCTGCGCGAGTACGGTCTCGGCCTCGAGGCCAGCACGCCGCTGTGGTACTACATCCTGCGGGAGGCCAGTGTCTTCACCAACGGCGTGCGGCTTGGCCCGCTTGGGGGCAGGATCGTCGCCGAGACGATCATCGGAATGCTTCAGCTCGACAAGTCCTCCTACCTCAACACCAGGTTCCGGCCATCGCTGCCGAGTAAGACTCCCCGCACGTTCGCGATGACCGACCTACTCCGGTGGGCAAGGGTGGATCCCGCCAGCCGCGGTCAGTAACCACTCGCTGCGAGTTCGATCCGCTTCGTCTCGGCGGCGGTAGCCTGGCGGGATCACGAGGAGTCGCCGGTGAGCAACCACGAAACACCGCCCCCGCCGCAGCAACCCGATGTCCTACCGTTGCCGGCGACACCGATGCGGAGCAAAACGGATCTACAGACTGTGATCCGCTGTGACCGGCGCGCGGTGCTGGTGGTCAACACCCGCTCTCGACGCGGCCAACGCCGTTTCCACAGCGCCCATGAGCAGCTCACCGCGGCCGGCTTCAACCTGCTGGGTTGCTTCGGAGTTGATCAACCCGGCCAACTCACCGCTACCCTGACCGCCGCGATCGCCCGGCAACCGGACCTGCTCATCGCCGGCGGCGGGGACGGAACCATCAGCGAGACCGCCCGCCACCTTGCCCACCGCGACATGGCCTTGGGTGTGCTGCCGCTAGGTACCACCAACAACTTCGCCCGCACCCTCGGCGTCCCGCTCACCCTCAGCACCGCCATCGCCGTACTCACCGACGGCAAGGTCGCCGACGTCGACCTCGGCCAGGTCGACGACCACCTGTTCGCCAACCTCGTCTCTGTCGGCGTGTCCGCACAAGTCGCCACGCACGTACCGGCCGGCCTCAAACGGCTCGCCGGCCGAGCCGCCTACCCACTCACCGCCCTGACCCGTCTACCGGGGCACCGAGCGTTCCACGCCGACATCACGACCGCCGGCGGGCACACCCGTCAACTGCGCACCCATCAGCTCAACATCGCCAACGGCAGCTTCCACGCAGGCACCCCCATCACCAGCGACGCCAGCGCCGACGACCGGCTGCTGCTTGCCTACGCCCTCGGCGCCCACGCACGGCGGCACCTGCTGGCCGCCACGGTTCGCCACATCCTCACCGGACGGCGCCGCACCCTCACCGATGCGCCGTTTTTGGCCACCGACGACCTACGGCTGGAAACCCACCCACCGCTACCGCTTGACATCGACGGCGAGATACGCGGACATACCCCGGTACGCATCCGCATCGTCCCCAAAGCCCTCCGTGTCATGGTCACCCCCGACTTTCCCGACACTTGATCACGTCATGCGTAGACAACCCGACAACCCACAACGGCGCCCGGAGGGCAGAAACCAGCTGCAGCCGACACAACGCGTGAGGACGCCGCATGTGCGGTATGGTCACCGGGTCACGAAAGAGGGCGGCTAGCTGTGGAGCATCAACGCACCGTGCACGACCTCGCCGATGCGTTTGGCCGGTTCGATCGGGCCCGTCTTGTCCGAATGAGCGAGGCCGGTCGGGCTGGGCAGCTAGAAGCCCGCCAGCTGCTCTATGCCTACGTGGACGGGTTGTGGGCAGACATCAAGCGGGCCGGGGAGAGCCCCGCCGTAGGAGATAAGTATCAGGCGATCGCGGCGATGCGGGAACTGACCGGGATGTTGCGGACGATCGCTTTCGAGGCGGTGTACGACGCACCGCAGTGAGTCCGACGACGTGGCACGACACCACACCGCGACGTCAGGTGGCGGATCGTCACGACCCACACAGCACTCACGACCGATGAAGGGCGCAACTTGACTGATCACGCAACACCGCACAGCCATGACGGCGGGTTGTTCCGCACGCCTAGGCAGGAAGACGGGCCACAGGTGGCACCAGGCGCCGAGGACGTCAAGCCAGTTGCGCGACCGTCCCGGGATCTGTTCCACCAGGCTGCTGGCCACGATGCTGCGGAGCATCGGCGCCCGGCTGCTCAGCGCGACGCGGCGGTGATGCGGTCGCTACAGTTCCCCTTCGACGACGGTGACTGTGGCTAGCGTGAGTTGCGCCATCCTCGGAGCGCATGTCGCGCTCGGGAAGGCTGCATCAGAGATCATCGGTGTCGCCGGAATTCGGGTTAGGAGGTCAGGATGGTGAGCGTCGCCACGCATCCCGTAGGTCGCCGAGGAACTAAGGCACCCGAGAAGACGCAGGAGGCGCACGTCAAGGACGTGGAATTCGAGCCCGGTGAACCCAGTTCGACGTCGATCGACCCGTCCAACGACAGCGTCCCGCTAGCTTTGGAGGATGCCGAGGATCCCCAGGAGCCGGCGGACAACGTCGAGCCCGCGGATCTCGTCTGGGATGAGGAGGAGTCCGAGGCGCTGCGGCAGGCCCGCAAAGACGCCGAACTCACCGCGTCGGCCGACTCGGTGCGGGAATACCTCAAGCAGATCGGCAAGATAGCCCTGCTCAACGCAGAGAAGGAGGTGGAACTCGCCACGCGCATCGAGGCCGGTCTCTACGCCGCCGAGCGGGTACGCAGATCCGACGACGTCACCGAGAAGCTGTCCCCCCAGCTACGCCGGGACCTGCGCTGGATCGTCCGCGACGGCGAACGCGCCAAGAACCATCTGCTGGAAGCCAACCTTCGCCTGGTCGTGTCGCTGGC
>JBOHGX010000229.1:0-2189 GCA_050700255.1 Pseudonocardiaceae bacterium | reverse complement strand
GTCCCCGTGCTTGCGCATGAAGTCGTCGAAGCGCTGCGGGGTGTCGCGGTCGCCACGGGCGTGCGCGGCGAGCAGATCGTTGAGATCCGACAGCATCTGCCGGATCCGCTCGACGTCCTCCGGAGAGGTGGACTGCAGCGCCTGCTTGACGCCCTCGAAGCGCTGCTCGAGCAGCTGCTGGCCCAGCAGGTCGCGGATGTCCTGGTAAGCCTGCGCGGCTTCGGCGCAGCGCCAGTCGTAGTCGGCGAGCTCGGTGACGGCGCGGGCGGTGTCCGGGGGTAGCGCGTCGAGCTGGGCCTCGCGGAACCGGGCGTCGTCGTCGGGGTCGGGGAACAGTTCTCGTCGCTCAGCGGTGAGGGCTTTGTCCAGCAGCTCGCGGACCTGCTGCAGGGTACCGTCGAGCCGGTGACGCCGGGTGATCTCGGCGCGGCGCTGCCAGACCCGGCGCGCCAGCTCGTCCATCCCCGGGATATCGGCCAGCCCACGGCGCAGCAGCTCCCGCATCGCCGCTCGGGGCGAGGCGCCGTCCATCACGTCGCGACCGATCTCGTCCAAAGCCGCGGACAGATCCGCGGGGGGCGCCAACGGGTCCGGGCCACCGTGCCAGGGCCCGTAGCTGTACCGGCTCGCTGGGGTCATTGCGCTCGGGCTCCGTAGACGGTGCGGCCGTCCTCGGCGTCCTTGCCGAGCTTGCGGGTGAGGTACAGCGACTCCAGCGCGAGCTCCACAGCGGCGGCGATCGGCCCGGGTGGGCCGTCGGGGGCGGCGCCCAGGCGGGTGGCGACCTCGTGCAGCACCGGCAGTTCGGGTAGCGCGGCGAGCACCTCGGCGGCGGGTACCTGCTCGCCGGTGGCTACCCGGTGGCCACCCGAGACCTGCTCGGCCAGCGGTGTGAGGTCCAGGCCGCGCAGCCGGGCGCGGGCGGTGTCGGCCACTGCGCGGCGCAGCAGGTGGGTCAGTACCTCGCCTTGCTCATCGCGTTCTGCCGATGGCTGGTCATAGCCGGACTCGAACTCCAGCTTGCCGCGCAGCACCGACGGCACGGTCTCCAGGTCAACGGGACGGGCGACGGCGTGATCCTCACCGGTCAACGCGGCCCGGCGCAGCGCAGCTGCGGCGACGGTCTCCGCCCCGGCCACCGCGAACCGCGCCGACACCCCCGAACGCTGGTCGATTGCCGCGCTGGCGCGTAGGTGGCGGGAGAACCGGGCCAGCACCTCCAGCAGCGGCTGGCCGACCTCGGCGCCGATACTGACCAGGTCGGCCTCCTGGGCGACCAACGCGACCTCGGCCGCCATTTCCCGTGGGTAATGGGTGCGGATCTCGGCGCCGAAGCGATCCTTGAGCGGAGTGATGATCCGGCCCCGGTTAGTGTAGTCCTCCGGGTTGGCGGTGGCCGCTAGCAGCACGTCCAACGGCAACCGCAGGGTGTAGCCGCGGACCTGGATGTCGCGCTCCTCCATCACGTTGAGCAGCGAGACCTGGATCCGCTCGGCCAGGTCGGGCAACTCGTTGATCGCGACGATGCCGCGGTGCGCTCGCGGCACCAGCCCGAAGTGGATCGTCTCCGGGTCACCAAGGCTGCGGCCTTGCGCGACCTTCACCGGATCGACGTCGCCGATCAGGTCACCGACGCTGGTGTCGGGGGTGGCGAGCTTTTCGGTGTAGCGCAGCGAGCGGTGTCGCCAGGCCACTGGTAGGTCGTCGCCGAGTTCGGCGGCGCGGCGGATCGAGCCCGGGGTGATCGGCTGGCAGGGATGTTCGGCCAGCTCAGCGCCCTCGATGACCGGGGTCCACTCATCGAGCAGCCCGACCAGCGTGCGCAGCAGCCGGGTCTTGCCCTGACCGCGCTCCCCCAGCAGCACCACGTCATGGCCGGCCAGCAACGCCCGCTCCAGTTGCGGCAACACCGTGTCGGAGAACCCGACGATTCCCGGCCACGGATCACGGCCGCTGCGCAGCGCGTCGAGCAGGTTCGTCCGCACCTCGTCCTTGATGTCACGCTGGACGTGCCCGGCGGCGCGCAATGCACCCAACGTACGGGGCAGGTCGGCCGGAGGCTGAGCGGATCTGGTTTGGGTGGAGCCACGTTGACGGAAAGAGGTCACGGACCCACGCTACGCACGCCCGGTCCGGCCAGCACCCCGCTTCGCCAACCACCACTGCCCGCAAGAGCCGCGACGCGGATC
>JBOHGX010000228.1:0-3103 GCA_050700255.1 Pseudonocardiaceae bacterium | reverse complement strand
GTACCCGACCGAGGTCAGCGGGCTGAACGCGGTGTTCAGCAGGTGCGCGCCCACCGCCGACTCGACGAGGCGACCCCACAGGTCGGACCGCTCCCGGGTGGCGGCAGGCGGGAGGTCGCTCAACGCTGACACCAGGCCGGTGTTGAGCGCGACCAGCTTGGGACTCGAGCCGCGCTGTCGCATTCGTGACCCGGAGTACTTCTGGAGCCCGGTCACCAAGCCGGACCCGGCGAGCAACTCCAGGTAGTGCGCCACCGTGGTCGTGTTCCCCGCGTCCTGGAGCTGTCCGACCATCTTCTGGTAGGAGACGATCTGGCCGGAGTACTCGCATCCCAGCCGGAACACCTGCCGCAGCAGTGCGGGCTTGTCCACCCGGGTCAGCAGCAGGACATCGCGGGACAAGGTGGTCTCGACGAGGGAGTCCAGGACATAACTTGCCCAGCGATCCCGATCGGCGACGAGGTCGGCGGCGCCCGGGTAGCCACCGAAGTAGAGGTACCGCTCCAGATCGAAGCCGAACGCTTCGTGCATCTCCAGGTAGGACCAGTGCGGCACCCGGATCAGCTCGAACCGCCCGGCGAGGCTGTCACCGAGGCCGCGCGCAACCAGCATCGGCGCGGAGCCCAGGAGCACCACGCGGAGCGGGACGCCGTCGGCGGAATCGGCGTCCCAATGCCGCTTGACGACCTCGGACCAAGCGGTGATCTTCTGGACCTCGTCCAGGACCAGCGTTGCACCGAGATCGCCGGCGCTCGCCCGGATCCGGCCGATCTCCCACTGGGCCTCGAGCCAGCTTCGGTCCTGGCCCGTGACCTGATCGGCCGAGGCGTAGTGGGAGGGAAGGTCGAGGGTGGCAAGAACCTGCCGGACCAGCGTCGTTTTGCCGGTCTGGCGCGGGCCGGCGAGAACCTGGATACGTGCCCGTGGCTCGGCCAGCCGGCTGCGCAGGGTGTCGAACATCGGGCGACGGAACTGGGGGCGCTCCACGCTGAGCAAGTTTACTCAGGTCACTGAGTAAATGACGCGGGGGTAGCCGAACGCCACGCGACTGCGCAACGGGGGCCGGAGGCGCAGATCACACCGCGCTGGCGAGGTTGTTTCGGCGGCTCATTCCAGCCCCCGCGCACCGCGGGAGGTGTCGAGGGAGCCGACGGTTCTTACGAGAAGGATCCGAGCACGGTCACCGTCCCGGGACGCGCACGCGGACGGCGTCGGCGTTGCAGGCCGACAGCCCGGACGGCTCACCCCTGCTCATCGCAGCCGTTCGGAGCCGATTGGCGATTCTGTGCGTCCCGTCGAGTGCTATTCGGAGCCGATTGGCGGTTGCGAGCCGACGACCAGCGGTCGGGCGCTGGTCCGGATCCGTGGCGTGCAGGGCGAGGCCGTCATCCGCTCGTGTGGTGCGCTGCTACCTGCTCGCCGACTGCTCACTGCGATGCGTCGATGACGAAGTCCCGGTCGAGTGCGAGCAGAACCCGGTCTGCAGTGAGCAACCGCATGCCGGTGAGGTGTGCCTGCGCGACGATGAGCCGGTCGAACGGGTCGTGCCGGGCCAGCTCCGGGAACTCCCGTAGGGCCTCCGCGTGGTCGGCGGTGATGGTCAAGATCGCGAGGCCCTGCTGCTCCACTTTACCCACCAGCCCGGCCGGCAGATCCACTTTGCCGAGCATCGCCTTGATCGTCAGCTCCCACGCCGTCGCTGCGGACAGATGGACCGCAGGGGACGTCTCGATCAGTCGGCGGGCATGGGGCCCGAGCCGCGGATTGCCGGAGAGCACCCACAGGGCGGCTTGGCTATCGAGCAGCAGCACTGTCGCACTGCCCGTCGCCGTAGAACATTTCCTGGATGTCCGGGTCGAGGTCGTCGAAGTCGGCGTCGTCGTAGCGGATTTCGCCGTGCATTCCCCCGATGATCACTGGAGTCCGCTGGTGTGGCACCAGATCCGCGATCGGCTGGCCGGCTTTGGAGATGGTGACGCGCTCGCCCGCGGCAACCCGTTCGAGCAGCCGCGAGAGGTGGGTCTTGGCCTCGTGAATGTTGACGTTGACCGTCATGGGAGCCTCCACACATACGTGAGCTTAGTTCAACTTAGTTTAAACAAGGTGTGGGACCCACTGTGTCGCTACTACCGCGTGTCCCGCAGATCTTCACGCTTGACCCTCACTCTCGGGTTCCCGAACTCAACAGCAGGGCTGTCCCAAGTGGACCGAACAGCCGTGCTGTTGAGTTCGGGAGGCCGAGAGCACTGTAGTCTCGGCCACTGACCCGTCCGTGATCCGCGGGACACGGCCTAGACGAAGCAGGGCGCCCCGCGTCTGAGCAGCTAGGAAGGCTCGAGCACGGTCACCGGACCCGTGACCCGCACCCGGACGGGGTCGCCCGGGCGCCAGGCGGTCGAACCGGGGAGGCGGCTGCGCAGCCGCAGCCCGCTGGCCAGCTCCAGTTGCACGAGCTGATCGTGGCCGAAGTAGGAGCGACCGACGACGCGCGCCTCGGCGGCGCGATCAGCGCCGCCGGCAGCGGCGTCGGTGCCGTCCGGGCCGATGGTCACGCCCTCCGGTCGTAGCACGATCTCGACCGTGCCGTGCAGCGCCTGGTCGGCGGGAAACCGTCCCAGCTCGCAGTCGGCGACGCCCTCGGCGGCCGTGCCCGGCACGACGTCGGCGTCACCCAGGAACTCTGCCACCCACCGCGTCGCCGGGCGGCCGTAGACCTCCTCGGGCAGGCCGACCTGCTCGATGCGCCCGTCGCGCATCACGGCCACGACGTCGGCCAGCGACAACGCCTCCTGCTGGTTGTGTGTGACCAGCAGGGCGCTCGCTCCCGCGGTACGCATGATGGCGGCGACCTCTTCGCGCAGGCTGACCCGTAGCCCTTCATCCAGCGCGGCGAACGGTTCGTCGAGCAGCACCACTTCAGGGTCGGCCGCCAGCGCGCGGGCCAGGGCGATCCGCTGCCGCTCGCCGCCCGAGAGCTCGTGCGGGTACGACGCGGCCCGCGATGCCAGACCCACCAGCTCCAGACACTCCTGCGCGCGGCCCGGCCGCGGTCCGGCGAAGGCCAGGTTGCCGGCGATGGTCAGGTGCGGGAACAGCGCCCCGT
>JBOHGX010000227.1:0-14979 GCA_050700255.1 Pseudonocardiaceae bacterium | reverse complement strand
GCAAACTGGCCGAGCAGCGTCACCAGGTACTCCTGCATCGACATACCGCGTTCGGCGGCACGCCGCCGCAGCACCGCGTGCGTCTCCGGGGGTACATGACGCACCTGGATCGTGGTCATGCAGGCATGGTAGCGCCGTTGCATGCTGCTAGCCAGCACAACGTAGGCCACTCACCCGGATTCGGGCACGCCTACCCGGTCACGACGTTTCTGGAAGCGGACGCCATGATGATCTCGTATCCCACCGACGACGACCGGACCTTCCTTGAGCCGAACCCGCTCTTCCAGCAGTTGGACGCGGTCAAGAACGGCAACTACCTCCGGCTGGACCAGGCGGAATCGGCGGCGCTGGGCTTCCCCTCAGCGCTGTCCATCTCCACGAGGACCCGCTGTTGGCCAGTCCGAGCGACACCGAGGCCGAGCTGGCCAGCCGTCGACGGTGACCCGGCCACCAAGCCACCCTCATGACAGAACGGCCTGATCCCGGGCTCGCGGAGCCGTCACGTGGCCGTCCTGTCACGGTCGGTGCCCCGCCCGCATGCACGTTCACCCGCGACCAAACAGTGCCTTGACAACAGTGGTTAGGTAAGCCAAACATAAGGGGAGCCTCCTGGCCTGCCAGGACGCTGCCTGACCGCTGGGTTCCGCGGGGAGAGCTCGTCGTGCGTCAGCCCGACTTCCGCGCCAACCCGGAGGTACACATGATCACGTTCACCGCGCAGTCTGCCGACTTCGTCTACGGCGGCACCCCGTGGCAGGACCAGACCCGGATCATCGGCCGTGCACTGGGCCAGCAGCAACGCACCGGGGAGCTCGTCGCCACCGTCGATGGGGACCCCGCGACCATGGTGGGGCAGCGGTGACGCGCGCTCGGGCCCTCGGAGCGCTGACCGGGGTGCTCTGCTCGGTCCTCGTCGCCTGCAGTGCGTCGCCGACTGCGACTCCGGCCGCGCCGAGCACGTCGAGCGGCGACTCCGCCTTCCCCGTCACCATTACACACAAGTTCGGCAGCACGACTATCCCGGCACCGCCCAAGCGGGTGGTGACCGTCGGCGACGAGGACATCGCGTTCGCCCTCGGCATCACCCCGGTCGGCATCGTCCGTAACACCACTTATGACAGCGGCGTGGCGCCCTGGCTGGAAGGCAGGCTCGATCTGGCCAAGACGACGCTCATCGACGTCCCTCCCGGGGCGGAGGGTGAGGGTGCCGCCGGGGTGAACATCGAGCAGGTGGCTGCCCTCAACCCGGACCTCATCCTGGCCGTCAACGACTTCGGACTCGAGCTCGACTACCCCAAGCTGTCCCAGATCGCCCCCACCGTCGGGTACGCGACCGAGTGGGGCGCGCAGAGCTGGCAGGAACAGGCCATGGTCGATGCGCGAGCCCTTGGCCTGGAGGAGCGCGGCCGGCAGGTCGTGGCCGAGACCGAGGCGGCCATCCGCTCGACCCGGGACGCGAATCCCCGCCTGGTAGGCAAGTCGGTCACGTACTCCTTCGCGTACGCTCCCGGCCAGATCGTGACCTTGAAGTCGGACGAGGACCCCAGCGTCAGGCTCCTGAAGGAGCTAGGGATGCAACTCCCGCCGTCCGTCGAGCAGTTGCCGGACATCGCTCCCGGCAACCCGGGCGGAAACCTGAGCTTCGAGAACATCTCGCTGCTGGACGCCGACATTGTAGTGATGCTGTACGCCACCGACGACCTGCAGCGCCAGGTAGAAGGCCTCGAGCTGTTCCGCAACCTCCGAGGCGTGCGGGACGGGCGTTACATCGTGATCGATCTTCCCACCGCAAGCGCGTTGCGGAGTCCAACAGTGCTGAGCGTCCGGTGGGGGTTGGAGCAAATCAGGCCATCCCTGGCCCGGGTTGCCACTTCCTGACCCGGACCACCCGACGCTGGACGATCGCGCGGCCGTCAGGCCGCAGCGATCGTCAGCGCGGCTACCGCCGTGGGTTCGGGAATCGCCTCCCCGTCCTCGCGCATCCCCTCGATATGCAAGCGGATGGCCTCGCGCATGAGGAAGACACATTCGTCGTACTCACGTGCTGCAGCAACGCAGCCCGGCAAGTCAGGGCTCCAGGCGCTGAAACCACCCTGCTCGTCGCGCTCGACGATGGCGACGTAGCCGTTCATTGTGCCCTCCGCTCCAGGCCAGCTTGCCTCAGGATGCTCCGCTCAGTACGTTGATGCAACGTGTCGCTGCGCTTACCGGCGACCGTGACTCGACCGCCGCGATCGGGGTGCTTGAACTGACGGCTACCACGCACTGTATGCAGGTACCAGCCCTCATGCTCGATCAGCTTGATGATCTCACCTACCTTCAGCGGCATGTATCCCCCTTGACTGGTGTCGGCTGAGCACGGAGGTCCCCTCGGCGCACTGCTGGCACGCTACGACCCACCTCCGACAAGATCGCTAGCGCTCGGCGGCTCTCCTGGAGATCCGCGACGGGCTGCTCCTGTCCTGGGACTCCTCGGCTGGTGCACACCACGTCGAGCCAGGCGCGGATCTGGTCGTCGAACATCCCGCCGGCACTGCCTCGACGACAACGGGACGGCCGCGGCCGGTGGTGCTTTCCCGGCGACCCTGCAGAATCGGTTCGGTGAGGCGGTGATCGGTGATCCCTGAGAAGCCCCGGGTCGTCGCGATCGGGTTGCCGAACGGGACATCACCCAGATCTCAAGAAGGCGACCGGATAGCACGCTGGAGATCACGGGGAGTCTTCGGCGTGGCTGCGCAGCCAGCGTGCGACATGTCGCACGTACTCGTCGTACTGCTCCTGCGCGAGCGGGATGGCTGCGGACACCATGCCGTGGTCGACTTCAAGGTAGTCGTGCACGAGTACGTTGCGCATGCCAGCGGATGGGCGCAGTGCGGCGGCGAGATCCCATTCGAGGACACCGGCTCGCGCGACCTCGTCGAATGAGTCAGCGTAGCTTTCCGGCGAGCGGCCGAGCAGCGCTGCCACGATATGGGTGTTGATCGATCCGGCGAGCTCAACGATCTGGCTGAGCACACGCTCGACGACGTGCCGGGTCGGTCGTTCACGCCGCAGCCGCTCAGCGTCCACCTCGCCAACCTCGACGAGGTCGGCAAGGAGCAGCTGGATCTCGCGCAGCCGCTCCAGGATGACCGCTGGGTCCAGCCGGCGTGGCGTCATCCGGCCAGTAATTCCAGGCTCAGCCGGCGTAGCCACTCGGTGTCCATCCGCTCCATGACGGCGGCGGTGGAGGCGCGTGCCCACGTTCCAGGCTCGTTCTCATAGAGAATGTTCGAACCGACCAGCGCACGTTCCCGCAGCAGCGGCCCGGCGGCGTTGAGGTGGGCTACATCCACCTGCTCAAGGCCCACGAGGTCGATCACATCGGTGATAAACCTGAACAGGTCGAAGTCAGCGCCGCGCTCGGTCAGGACTCCGATGTCGAGATCTCGTGGATCCGGCTCTCCCCGACCGGCGCTGCCAAAAACCGTGAGCAGGCTGACGTGCCATCGCTGGCACAGTGCGCGCAGCTCACCGGACGCCGCCGCGGCTCGCAGTCGCTCCAGTCCCTCGCGCGGCGTCACCACGCTTGCCATTGTCCCGCATCCGGCCGTTGCTTCGCCCACGGCTCGCCGACCGGCTCATCGGGAGCCGGGGCGCAACCGAGAGCGGGCTCGGCGCAGCGACAACGCCAGCGCCAGCCACACGAGCGTGAACAACGCCCAGCCGATCGCGTCCCCGGAGCCGAGCAGTCCAGAGAAGCTGAGCAACGCGGCGACGCCGACCGCGACCAAGATGCCGACGGCCACTGCGCCGTCGTCGACTAGTAAGCCGAACGCTTCGCGCCCTGCGGTCATGACGGCCTTGAGCACCGCGCTCACCGTGCGGCCGCCAGCTCAGCGGGCTCCGGACGGCGCAGCCACCGCACGCTGAGCCAAGACAGCGCCAACGTGGCTGCGAGCAGGTAACCCAGCGCGGCGGCGCCGCCGGTCCACGCCACGCCGAGCCCCTCCGCGGTCCAGTACACCCCGAAAGTGACCAGCATCGCGCCGACCGCGTACTTGAGGGTGTTCTCTGGCACCCGGGTCAGCGGTCGACGCAGCGCTGCGCCGGCCACGACGACCAGCAGGAAAGCAGCCCCGGCACCGAAGGTAGGAGCGGCGTAGCCGCCGCTGGTAGCGCCGAGAGTGAGCACGATGAACGCCACCTCCACCCCTTCGAGGAACACTCCCTTGCCGCTGACGGCGAATCCCGCCCAGTCGAACCCGCGGGCGCGCCGTGTCCGGCCGAGCGCGTCGACTTCCTCAGTGAAGGCGGCGGACTCGTCATGCTTGGCGATCAGCCCCGCCGAACGCAGCATGGCTTTGCGCAGCCACCGGCCGCCGAACAGCAGCAACAGGATCCCGATGACCAGCAGGAGCACCCGCTCATCGACCCGCTCGAGCAGCCCAGGCCCGAACGCGATCAGCAGCGCGGCCAGCGCGACGGTTGCCGTCGCTGCACCGGCCAGCGCGGCCCGCCAGCTTCGGCTGGTGCCTACCGCGAGCACGATCGTGAATGCCTCGACGAACTCCACCAGGGAGGCCAGAAAAGCAGGCAATGCGACCGTCACCAGGTCAAGCACCAATCTAAGGTAGCATTTGCTACGCCCAAGCTCCAGAGGAGTAGTGGATGATTCGCCATGCTGCTGACCGGATCGCTGCCGGGCTGGGCGGCCTCGCGCCGGCGCAGCGCAGGGTCGCCCGGTTCTTCACCGAACACGCCGCCCAGCTCGGGTTCTTCTCCGCCGCGGAGATCGCTGCCCGGCTGGGCACCAGCGACGCCACCGTGGTGCGCACTGCCCAGAGTCTGGGCTACCGCGGTCTGGCGGATCTCAAGCGGGCGCTGTTTGACGACGCACCACCGCCGGAGCCCACGCCGAGCGCTCGGTTGGGCGCCACCTTGCGGCACGCGACGACGCCGATGGATGTGCTGGATCACGCGTTGGACGTACACCGGTCCGCACTGCACGCCGCTCGGGAAAGCCTTGCTGAACGATTCCCGGCCGCGGTGGCGCTGTTGGCCGCCGCCGAGCGCATCGTGCTCAGCGGCACGGGGCCCTCGGCCGCCGTCGCGCAGTACGCGGCGGTGCTTCTGGGCCGGGTGGGCCGACCGGCGACCACGATCACTGCTACCGGGGTGTCGATGGCCGATCAGGCCATGGAACTGCGCCGGGGTGACGCGCTGCTGCTGCTGGCCTATACCCGCCTGCACACCCACGCCGCCGTCCTGATCGATCTGGCTCGACGCCGGCGGATCCCCGTCTTGCTGGTCACCGACGTGCTGGCCGACGTCGATGGCGCCGACCTCGTGCTCAGCTGTCCGCGCGGTCTGCCCGGCGAGCAGTCCAGCCATGCCATCACGCTGTTGCTGCTCGAAGCCATCGCTGTCGCACTGGCTGCCGCCGACCGCGCCCGCGCCACCACCGCGCTGAGCGAGCTCAACCGGCTGCGCGGCGAGCTGCTGGGCGCTCCCGCCGACGTCGACGCACCCGACGCGCAGCCGTAAGTCGCGATACTTTCGGTCGCAGGGGTTGGCTGTGGGAGGTCTCGATGGCGCTACGTTGCAGGATCCGATGGGTGGTGCGGCACGGTCTGATCAGGCGGACAGTGCATCAGCAGATGCGCGCCGGTGACCTGGGCTCACGGCTGATGGTGGACCCAGCGATCCGCGATGACCCCTTCCCGTACTACGACCAGCTGCGCGCGCAGGACCGGATCGTCCGTAGCGGGCTCGCGCTGCTCTCAGCGCATCACGAGGTCTGCCTGGCCGTGCTGCGCAGCCCGGACTTCGGCCAGATGCGGCTGGACCGGTTACCCGGGGTGCTGCGGCTGGCCATGAAGATCGGTGGCCGCCCAGTCCTGGGACCGATCGAGCCACCGTCCATGCTGGCGGTGGACCCTCCCGATCACACCCGCTATCGCAAGCTGGTCACCCGGGCGTTCAGTGCGCGGGCGGTCGCCGCCCTGCGCTCCCGCGTCGAGGACATCGCGGAGGAGCTTCTCGACGAGATCGTCCGGTCGGCACCGAAGACCCGCCCCGACGCCGGCCCGGCGACCGTGGATCTGGTAGAGCGCTACGCCAGCCTGCTGCCGGCCACCGTGATCGCCGAGATACTCGGGGCACCGGTCGCGATGCGTCGCCAGTTCCTCGAATGGGGAGCCGGCGCGGCACTGTCGTTGGAACTCGGCTTGAGCTACCGCGACTTCCGCCGCTCCGAGCACGACCTGGCCGCGCTGCACCGCTGGATGCTCAACCACTTTGCTGAAGTCCGCCGTGCTCCTCGCGACGACGTCCTCAGCGCCCTGGTGACCGCACACGACGAAGGCGATCAGCTGACCCTCGACGAGTTGAGCAGCATCGCGATGCTGCTGCTCGCCGCCGGTTTCGAGACCACGGTGAACCTGCTCGGTAACGGCGCCGTCCTGCTGCTGCGCCACCCCGACCAACTCGAGGTGTTGCAGGCCCAACCGAAGCATTGGGCCGGTGCCGTGGAAGAGATCCTGCGCTACGAGTCCCCCGTTCAGCGCACCGGGCGAGTTGCGTTGCACGACACCGAGGTGGCTGGGCGTCAAGTGCACGCGGGTTCATTGATCGTCCTGCTGCTCGGAGGCGCGAACCGCGATCCGGCGGTGTTCACCGACCCGAACCGGTTCGACGTCCAGCGGCCCGATGCGGGCGAGAACCTGGCATTCTCCAGCGGTATCCATTACTGCATCGGCGCCGCATTGGCCCGGCTGGAAGGCGAGGTGGGGCTGCAGGCGTTGTTCCGGCGGTTCCCCGATCTCTCGCTCACCGGACCACCGCACCGGCGTCCCACCCGGGTGCTCCGCGGCTACGACATGATCCCGGTCCGACCGAGCAGCCTTACGTCCTCGTGCAGCTTGTGATCGCCGCCGCCCGCTGATCCGGGGAAGGCGAGTCAGGGCAGCGCGCCTAGCGTGCTCACGGCCAGGCGGTCCAGGACGTGACTCGCTTTGAGCTCGGTGATGTGTTCAGCTACCCGCCGCGGCGCATGCCCACCGCGGGCCAGCAGGCCGGCCTCGATGTTCTTGGCTACGCCGGACTGGGTCAGGTTTGCACTCGATACGAACAGCACCCGCCGGTCGGCGACGGCGAGCTTGGCGTGCATCTTCGAGCCGGTCTCGGTGCGTTGCGCCATCGGCCAGTGCCACAGCTGGATTCCAGGGATGGACGAGAACGCGGCGGCCGGTTCGGATCCGGCGAGCGCACTGCCGGCGCCCTCCAGTGTTTCCACCACGACTGTGACCGCGACGCCGCGTGCGACGGCACTGGTCAATGCCGCGCTGATGTCCTCGTGCGACTTGGCCGAGTACGTCATGAGCAGCAACTCGTGCTGCGCCTCGGAGATGAGCTCGATGAGCGCCTGCGCGGTCGCACGCACCGGAACCGCATGGCTGCTGGGGCCGCTCCACACCGTCTCGACGGTGACTGAGGTGGTGAACTGCTCCTGTGCCGCGGCGAGCCCCCGGAGGAAGGCCCCGGCTTCGGCATCGGGGACGCTGGATTCCTTGCGGGCGACCAGGATCGGCCGGGCGGCCGCGCCGAACCCCTGGCTACCGCCACCGAGGATGGCGTGATCGGGCCAGCCTGCGCCGATCCGGTCCGCCAGGTTTCGCAATCCCGCTACGCCCAGCTGGGGAGCAGCATCGACGGCCGCCGTTTCGAACCCGTTCACGGTAGCTCGGGGAACAGCGCGAGCTCGGGACTGCCGATCGGGACCACGAACCGGCGGTCGAGGAACCTGCTGCCGCGCTCGCAGGTGGTCTCGGAGACGAACAGGCACACGTGGCAGGCAGCGCCGTGCAGGAAGTCGGCCGGCGGCGCAGGCAGTCGCTCGGCGCACAGCGGGTCCGACGAGCAGCGCATCGCATCGCGCAGCGCCCGCCTCGTCAGGCGCACCAGGCGGTCCGGCTCGGCTTGGGACACCAGGCCACCGAGCGTGCCCTCCGCGTCCGGCACCGCGGTGTAGATCAGGATTCCGCTGCGTGGGTCGTCCTCGTCACCTGCGTAGATGCGCTCGGTCAGGCTGGCGGAGCTGTACCCGCAGCCGAGTGAGATGGCCCGGATGAGCAGGTGGGACAGGGTGTGCAGGGCGATGTAGCGCGCGCCCGGCCAGTGCTTCATCGGGTCGAACGGCCCCGCGATGCGCTCGGAGTACCGGTTGCGCCGGAAGTGGCCGTAGGCGCCTTGATGGCGGTGCAGCGCGTCCGAGTCGGCGACCCGTTCCTCCCAGTCGCTCAGCAGGGCATCGGGTACCCGCAGGAAGATGCCCTCGCCGCGTACCTCACTGGCAGGAATCCATTTCGGGTCGGAGCGGGCCAGCGGCGCGCGGGTCACCAGTTCTGGGTCGTCTGGATCGGGTGCATCGAGCCGGGTGAAACCGACCAGCGCGCGCACCTCGCGGAGCCGCTCGGCCTGCACCACATCGGCGAAGATGCCCTTCAACGGTGCCGGCACGCCGTTCGGGTCGCGGCGCAGCGCGAAGTCGTCGTTGGTTTCTGGGAGCTGGCTGGCGGCGAAGATCTCCCATTCCGGGGTGCGCAGGTCGGGATAGCCCGCCGGCTCGTCGTCCTCCCCACAGTCCTGGCGGGCGCGGATAGCCTCGACCGCGGCGCTGATCTCGTCATCGGTCCACCTGGCGAGCTCGCGGAAGGCAGGGACGTTCTCCCGTCCGTAGGCGTACATCGCCGTGGGCAGCTCGGAGACTTGCTTCCAGTACTGCTCCACCTTGGATTGCAGCTCGCTGGCACCGGTCCGCGGCACGGCCAGCGCGGACAGCGTCTGTGCGAACCACTGGTTCGATGCGCCGATAACCAGAACCTTCGGCGGCTGCCGGTCACAGCCGTCCGGATCGAAGGTGGCCAGCTGCGGGTTCCTACCACGGCATCGTGGGAGATTCGACGCGCCGCGGGCGCTCATGGCCTCGCGCATGTTGCGGCGTTCCCCACAACTCACGCAGCGGATCTCCACATTGGCGCCGATGTTGCCGCCGCGGTCCTCCATCTGCAGCCGCGGATGGCTGGCTTGCACGCATTGGACACCCCGGTGCACGAAGTGCGGGTACGGGAACTCGTCGAGGTGCCCCGCCGTGCAGGCGAGCACGAACCGGGCGGGGACCGCGAGCGGTTTCTTCCCGGACTTTTTTCGCCCGCAGGCATCGTGGAAGAATCGGGCGTCGTGCGGTCGGCGGGCCTTGTCGTTCTCGAAACCGAAGACCTTGGAATCCAGCGGCCCGAGCTCGTTGCAGGCTGTGCATCGCAGCCAGGCCGGAAACGGTGTACTGGGCACGCCGACCCGTGCCGCCGGACCGGTGGGATCGGCGTCCAGGCCGGCCATCCATGGCGCAGGACGCAGCTGCTCGACATGCTTGTTGCCGGGCAACGCCTTCACCCCGGCGAGCAGGCGTGGTTCGGCGATCGGTTCCCAGTCGGGCACACCGTCGTAGTTCCAGTCGTCCAGACCCCGCAGCAGCACGGAGAAGTTCGGCAGATCGACCAGCGACCCGACACCGCTGGTGAACATCAGGTGGCTGGGCCGGACGGAGCCGACCCTGCGGCGGTACTGCGCGCTCATCGGGTTGATCTCGTTCTCGGTCTCCCGCATCGACTGGCCGGCCGTGGTGTCGGCCCACTTACCCTCGCCGGACTTGGCCAACAGCCCGACCAGGCGCTGCTGCGTGCTCGACCCCTTGTCGTACCCGAGGCGGGTGGAGCCGTTCTTGGCCTGGTTCCAGATGTCCTTGAGACTCTTGAGGCGTTCCTCGAGGTAGCCGCGGCCGCGTTCACCGTCCACCGCCTCGGCGCGCGCGAGCATCCGGTCGATGACGTGCCGCACGAGCGCGCTGTCGAGGTCGACGTCCTGCGCGTCGCCGTTGCGGGAATGGTTCTCGGCCACATTGCGCACCGCAGCGACGAACGCGGCCGTGGTACCCCGGTCCAGGGACCGCCGGGTGAACGGGGTGACCGACAGGGCCTCCACCTGCCGGTAGAACGTGGCGTGGTAGTGCTCGAAGTCCTCGTAATGCGCCAGATCGCGCGGGCGCGTCCAGTTGTAGAGCGTGACGACCAGACCAGGGCGGTTCGCGTCCCGGCCGACCCGCGAGGATGCCTGGATGTACTCGGCGGTGTTCTTGGGCTGCCCGGTCACGACCATCAGCCCGAACCGGGAGACGTCCACCCCGACCTGCAGCATCGAGGTGGCCAGGACCACGTCCACCGGGATCCGGTCGGACGTGCGGCGCTGACCCGAACGCTCGGCGATCGGGTGCGGGGCAAGCCAATCCTTGTTCCGGCCGGACTTGCCACGGTTCGCGTTGATCATCTCGCCGAAGTTCTCGTTGATCGCGCGGCGTCGGGCAGTGGTGTCGAGCTCCGCGTCGAAGCCGATCTCGAGCCGGGTGAGCACGTCGCTGATGTCTCCGGAGGAGATCCGGGAGGTCAGCTCCTGGATGGTGAGCATCGCGGTGGCACCGATGATCCGGTCGGACAGGCCCTTGCTCCGGCCGTGCCGCCGCAGCCTGGTCGCCACGTCGTCGTCGAGGTAGCGGCGCATGCCGGCCAGCTCGCGGGTGGCGTTGAAATAGCCGACCAGAGTCATATACGGGTCGGCGGCGTCGCCATAGGCGTCGAACATGGTCTGGCCGGCGATGAGCAGGATCTCGGCGAGCCGGATCTCGGCCGACTTGAGCCGGACGCCGTGCGCGCACACGCCCAGGTAGCGACGCCCGGGGTTGCTCTCGGTGACCGGCACCTGTTGGGAGAAGAACGTGCCGCCGACGTCGATGACCTGGGGCGGGAAGATCTCCAAGTCGCGACCGAACACGCCACGCACCTGCTCGGCGGCCCGCTTGGTGGTCGCGGTCGAGGCGACGATCTTGGGTCCGGCCTCGGTGCCGGACGGTGTGGTCCACGTGCACAGCTCGTCGATGGCCGATTCGAACAGCCCGACCGTGGTGCCCAGCGCACCGGAGATGAGGTGCAACTCGTCCTGGATGATGAGGTCCGGCGGGCGCAGCAGCGGAACCGGCTGGCTGGTCACCGCGGGCAGGGCACCCTTCTTGTTGTGCTTGCCGGCGCATCCGGTGCGCGCGTCGAGGTCGTCGTGCCGGAACCCGTGGCGGGGGCAGCGCTGGCGGACCCGGCCGAACAGCATCCCGGCGTAGCCCTTCCACGGCAGCTGAGCGAGCTTGTCGACGGTCGCGACGACGAGGCTCGGCGCGTAGCGGTAGATCTCCTCGTCGACGGTGAGGATCGGCAGACCCTCGCTGGACTGGGTGCGGGAGAACTTGCAGGCGGTAGCACCTTCGGCGTTGGCGCAGAACAGCAGGATGCGCCGGGTGTCGAGGTTGGGGTGCAGGTCCCGGTGGGCTTCGAGCTTTGTGCCACACCACGGGCAGGACAACGTCTGCAGCACGTTGGCCCGCTTGCCCTGGCCCGCTTCGCGCGCTTCGGCGATCTGCTCCTCGGCGTCGGTGAACCAGTTCGGGGAAACGCTGTTGCCGACCCACAGCCCGATCCGGAACGGCTCACTGCCCCACGTGGTCTCGTGGTCGCGGCGGATCACCTCGGCGGCGCAGACCAGCGCGGCGGCCCGCTGGAACTGCTGGGCGGTCAGCAGCCGCAGTGTGTAGCGCATCAGCACCGCGACGCCTCCTGCCCCGCTGCGGACCTGCTCGCCGTTGCCGACGGTGCCCTGCAACCGTCGGATGGCGAAGGTGAACGCGGCGAGCCCCAGGTAGGCCTCGGTCTTGCCGCCACCAGTGGGGAAGAACAGCAGGTCGACGGTGGCGTCGTGGTGTGCCGCCCGTTCGGGGTGGGTCGGGTCGGTGAGCGAGGGCAGGTTGAGCAGCACGAAGGCGAGCTGGAAGGGACGCCAGGATGCGGCTTTCGCGCCGCGTTCCTCCACAGCGCCCTTCGCGTCGGCGTAGCTGACCGACGGGGCCTCGCGCAGCCGCGCGATCTCGGTGTGCCGCCGCTGGTAGGCCATGGCCTGGTTGGCGAACCGGAACGCCCGCAGCGCATCGGTGTGGCCGGGGGCTTCCGGGTCGGTCAGCAGGGTGATGCCGGCGCGGATCCGGTCGGCAGCGCGGCAGGCGCGGAACACCGCGGCCTCAGCCGCCGGGCGCAGCGGCTCAGGCAGCGTGGTGATGTCAGCCGCGCGCTGGTCGAGCCAGGCTGCGTAGCCGTCGGCGAGTGGTGAGAGCCCGGCGCGCAGGGTGTCGATGTCGGCTGTGGCGAGGTCATCCATGGACAGCAGCGCGGTGGCGAGGGGGGTGCCATCACCGATCGGGGCGATCGTTGCCGGCACGTTGTAACTGGGCAGCCAGGTGGTTTCCAGCTTGTGCGCGCGCCGGATGGCCGGCTCGGTGTGCGCGTGCACGGCGACGTTGTGGCCGTTGGCGAACTTCAACTGGTTGCGATAGAGCAGCCGCAGGTGCAGTTCCTCGGGATCTTCCCGCGCCGGGTCGACATCCTCCAGTGGATCGTCGATGGGCAGGAAGGCGGGGGCCGCGCCGTCGAGCGCGGTGACCGTCAGCTTGGTCTGGAACAGCCACGCTGTGTCGGCGTTGGACGGCGGCTCCTGCAGGTTGTTGACCAGCGTCAGCTCGACGGTGCGCTTGGTCTGGTGCCGTCGCACCGCCACTGCCAGGTAGACGCAGGGTCACGCAGGTCGGTCGCAGTCAGCGGGATGCGTTGATCGCTCGCGCCGTCGAGGCGGACCTCCAGCCGGAACTCCCTGGGCTCGCGAGTCCACACGGTCCGCTTCCGGCCCTCGTCGTCCTCGGTCTCCTGCTTGGAGTACTGCCCCCACGACGCGATGACTGCCAGGACGTCGCTGACAGCGCCCACGCAGAAGGACAGACCCATCGACGACGCCCAGATCCGGCCCAGGTTCTGGGTAGTGACTACCTCCGGCAGCTCGCCCGCCTCGTCGCCTCGGGTCTCACCGTGAACGCCGGACTCGGTGTCCGAAACGGTGTCGGCGTCGTCCAGTGTGGACCTCGGCTGGTGCTTGGGGCCGAGCATCCCGACCAGGTACCGCTCGCGCGGCCCCATCGCTCGCGGCGTGAACTGCTCGGTATCCCCGTCCCGCGGCCCGAGCAGGTCCCGCTCCACCAACTCCTGGAGCTTGTCACGCACCTGGAACGAGCTAGCGTCATCAAACTGCTGCGGCCGATCCAGCGGGGAAACGACCGGTCTCGCGGGTTCGGTCATCAGAGCTGAACCCCTTCGTCGAGAACGTGGATCAATCCCCCAAACTTCGCCACCAGCTTCGCTGCTGAAGCTTAGTGGCGACGTTAGTGGCGAAGCCACGGAGCATGCTGGATCGGCACGTCGGCGCAGCATCGGGACACGGTCGGCCGCAGTGCCCGGATCGGGATGACTGACAGTAGGATCACGCCCGTGCCCGACTCCGACGACGTCGAGACCCGCCTGGCCACCCTTGAGCGTGAGGTTGCCCGGCTCCGTGAGCAGCTCACCCTCGCCAGTTCGGACGCAGCGGCTGCCCGCGTCCTGGCGTCCGGCGCCGACCGTGACGTGTCGGAGGTTCGTGCTGAGCTGCGTGCTCACACTCAGGGTCTCAACGCGTTACGGGAGACTCAGCTGGAACAGGGGCGTGAGATCACCAGCTTCCGTCAGGAGCTGGCCGAGCAGGGCCGAGAGATCACCAGCGTCCGTCAGGAGCTGGCCGAGC
Source organism: Pseudonocardiaceae bacterium (assembly GCA_050700255.1). Classification (GTDB taxonomy): domain Bacteria; phylum Actinomycetota; class Actinomycetes; order Mycobacteriales; family Pseudonocardiaceae. The sequence goes on along the minus strand of JBOHGX010000227.1, from coordinate 1,242 downwards.
AGGGCCGAGAGATGCGCGAAGGTTTCGCCACCCTCGGCACGGGCATGGCACAGATCACCGCGCTACTCACGACGATCGCACGTCCGGAACACGACGGCAGCTAAGGGCTTGCACAGAAATTATGTCTGCTCTCCCGGGTGTGTCGTTTCCTGGGCGGGTTCGGGTTTGGGCATCGTGTAGTTCCAGTTGCCGTGGAAGTCGTGTCGGTGCAGGTAGCGGGCCTCGAACGCCTTCATCTCCCGGTCGGTGATCTTGATGCCGCGTGGGTAGGTGTTGGTGTCGAGGGTGGCCGCGACGGTGAGTCCGGTCTTGGTGGTGGTCGCGGCGATCGTCTCGACGACGACCTCGTGTGTCTCCAGGGGGCGCCCGCGCCAGTTCATGGTGATCGCGGAAAACAGCCGGTGCTCGATCCGGTTCCACTTCGAGGTTCCCGGTGGCAGGTGCGCGACGGTGATCTCAAGCCCGGTCTGGGTGGCGAGCTCGGCGAGCTGGGTCTTCCACAGCCGCAGCCGAGACCCGTTGGATCCGCCGCCGTCGGCGGTGATCAGCAGCCGGGTCGCACCGGGGTAGGCCGGTGCCCCGATCCGGTTCCACCAGCGGCGGATCGACTCGACCGCGAACATGCCGGTGTCGGCGTCGGTTCCCACGTTGACCCAGCCGGTGTTCGCGGCCACGTCATACACCCCATAGGGGACCGCCTTGCCGGCTTCGCCGATGAAGTCGTAGGTATTGACTTTCACCGGTTCCCCACTGCGCTGGTACTCCCGGCCGCCGTTCTTATAGGTTCCGACGTTCTCCTTTTTCTTCGTGTCGACACTGATCACCGGAGATCCCTCCGCCAGGAACGCGCTGACCTGGTCGTTGAGGTAGCGGAACTGGGCGTCGCGGTCAGGATGCTGGGTGCCTTCCAGGGTCTTGGCGTTGCCCTGCAGGCTGTAGTCGTGGTCCTTGAGCAACCGAGCCACCGTGACCGGCGCCACCCGATGGCCCTGAGCGGCCAGCTCGTCGGCCAGCTTCACCGTCGACTTCGTCGTCCACCGCAGCGCCGACATCGGATCCCCCCGGGACTCGGGGTCGACCAGCGCATCCAGCGCGGGCCATAACCCCGGATCGCTGTGCTCGACCGGTTTACGGCCCGCGCCCTTGGCCCGGACCCGCCCGTCGGCAACGATCCCCACCTCCAGCTCCCCGGCACCCTTGCCGACCGTATCCGCCGACACCCCCGACGCCGCCGCCACCAGC
>JBOHGX010000226.1:0-1994 GCA_050700255.1 Pseudonocardiaceae bacterium | reverse complement strand
GACTGGCCTCGTCCAGCGGCGCGGCCCGTACCTCCTCCAGCAGCTGCTTGATCATGCAGCCGATCCGCATCACCTTGGCGGGCTGCTCCACCATGTCGGAGACGTCCGCTCCGCCGTGCTCGGCGGGGTTGCCGCCTGGCACCGCCATACCGTCCGGCCCGACCACGATGACCTGCTGCTCATCCGGTTCACTCATCAGCCCATTCTCCCCCACCCGCCCAACCCGCGCGTGTCCTCCTCGGGTGCCCGGTGTGTCGCGCTGTTATGCACACGGTTTGATGCACGCAGTGCCCGCTCAACCATGTGTGGTCAGCAGGATCTTCCCGACGACACCACCGGCCTCCAGCATCTGGTGCGCCTGCGCAGCCTGCGCTAGCGGGAGAGTCGCGTGCACGACGGGCTTGACCCGACCGTTGCCGAACATCGGCCACAGCCAGGTGACGACGTCGGCGCAGATGGCCACCTTCCCGTGCGGGCCCTCCACGGGTCGCCCGCGTAACCCGATGGCCGCGACGCTGGCCCGCTTGGGTAGCAGGGCGCTGAGATCCAACTCGGCGGTGGTACCACCTTGTAGACCGATCACCACCAGCCGGCCGTCCGGGGCGAGCGCCGTGAGATTGCGCGACAGGTACTTGGCGCCCATGTTGTCCAGGATGACGTTGGCGCGGCCGTGCAGCTGCTCGGCGAAGTCCTGCTCGCGGTAGTCGATCAGGATCTGCGCGCCCAACTCCGCGCAGTGGGGTAACCGCGCCGCTGACGCCGTGGTCGCGACCTGCGCGCCCAGCGCCGTGCCGACCTGGATGGCATGGGTGCCGACGCCGCCGGACCCGCCGTGGACCAGCAGCAGCTCCCCGGCGGTGAGTCCGGCGTGCATCACCACCGTCGACCACACCGTGCAGGCCACCTCTGGCACGCCGCCCGCGGTGATCACATCGACCCCGGGTGGCAGCGGCATCACCTGTCCGGCCGGTGCGACGACCCGCTCGGCGTAGCTCCCACCGGCCAGCAACGCGCACACTTCGTCGCCGACGCGCAACCCGGACACACCTTCGCCGAGCTCGGCCACCGTGCCGGCGCACTCCAGCCCGATGATCTCGCTGACCCCCGGTGGCGGGGCGTACCGGCCCTGTCTCTGCAACAGGTCAGCCCGGTTGACCGCGGTCGCGGCGACGTCGATCAGTATCTCGCCGCGATCTGGTGTGGGATCGGGCTGCTCGCTGAGCTGCAATACCTCCGGGCCGCCGTACTGGGTGATGGTGATGGCGCGCACGGTGCCCGACGGTAACCCGTGGCACCGTGGTTGATATGCCCGACCCCTGGCCATTACGGCATCTGGTGCTGCGCACCCCTCGCCTGACGCTGCGCCCGGACGATGACGAGGGACTGTACGAGCTGGCGGCGCTGGCGCTGTGCGGCGTGCACCCGCCGCACGAAATGCCGTTCCTGTTTCCCTGGACCGACCAGGCACCCGACGATCTGGTGCGCGGCACCATGCAGTACCACTGGGGTGCGCGCTCGCGGCTGACCGCATCGGACTGGAATATCAACTTCCTGGTTCGCCATGGGGGCCAGGTCATCGGCGCCCAGGGACTGTCGGCCAAGGCGTTCCCGATCCTCGGGGAGATCTCGTCCGGCTCGTGGTTGGGCTGCGCACACCAGCGCCACGGCTTCGGCACCGAGATGCGCACCGCCGTATTGCTGCTGGCCTTTGACCACCTCGCGGCCAGCACTGCACGCTCGGGGGCTTTCACCGACAACCCCGCTTCACTACGGATCAGCGAGAAGCTGGGCTACCGCATTGACGGCGCCAACACCCAGGCCAGGCGGGGAGTGGCGGCCACTGAGATCCGGCTGCTTCTCGAGCCGTCGCACTTCGTCCGTCCGGAGTGGACGCTTGAAGTGGAGGGCCTCAACGCTTGCCGTCGGCTGCTGGGCGCCGTCTAGCCCCGGTCTTCGATCCTTTTCCCGCGTTCTGGATGCAGACTGCTGTTATT
>JBOHGX010000225.1:0-24730 GCA_050700255.1 Pseudonocardiaceae bacterium | reverse complement strand
TTTCCGTTCTGTGTTCGCCGTGCCAAGCTGCCCGAATTGGTTGTCGCCCCAGGCCCAGACGGTATTGGGCGAGGGCGGCCACCACCAGAACGAGGATCATTTGCAAGCTCATGAGTGGGAACTCCCTTCTCGCAAGGGCCTCACCCGGACTGTCGGTTCACCGACTCATTCGGAGGAGTTTGGCCAGTCCATTTCCCGTGCCTCATCGATGAGTGTTTGGACGATCTGGTCTTCGGGGACGGTTTTGATGACTTTGCCGCGGACGAAGATCTGGCCTTTTCCGTTGCCGGCGGAGACGCCGAGGTCGGCTTCGCGGGCTTCGCCGGGGCCATTGACCACGCAGCCCATGACGGCGATGCGCAGCGGGACTTCGAAGCCGTCAAACGCGGCGGTGACCTGTTCGGCGAGGGTGTAGACGTCGACCTGGGCGCGCCCGCAGGAGGGGCAGGAGACGACCTCGAGGCGGCGGGGTCGCAGGCCCAGCGATTCCAGGATCTGGCTGCCGACCTTGACTTCCTCGACGGGTGGAGCGGACAGCGATACCCGGATGGTGTCGCCGATCCCCTCGGCGAGCAGGACCCCGAAGGCGACGGCGGACTTGATGGTGCCCTGGAAGCGCGGTCCGGCTTCGGTGACGCCCAGGTGCAGGGGGTAGTCGCAGCGCTGGGCCAGCCGGCGGTAGGCGGCGATCATGACCAACGGATCGTGGTGCTTGACGGAGATCTTGATGTCGCCGAACCCGTGTTCTTCGAACAGCGAGCATTCCCACAAAGCCGACTCGACGAGTGCTTCGGCGCTGGCGTGGCGGTACTTGGCCAGTAGCCGGGGGTCCAGCGAGCCGGCGTTGACTCCGATCCGGATCGGCACCCCGGCGCCGGCGGCGGCGGCAGCGATCTGTGCGACCTTGTCGTCGAACTTCTTGATGTTGCCGGGGTTGACCCGGACCGCGGCGCAGCCGGCGTCGATAGCGGCGAAGACGTACCGGGGCTGGAAGTGGATGTCGGCGATGACCGGGATCTGTGACTTGGTGGCGATGGCGGGCAGCGCGTCGGCGTCGTCCTGGCTGGGCACCGCGACCCGGACGATCTGGCAACCGGCCGCGGTGAGCTCGGCGATCTGCTGCAGGGTGGCGTCGATGTCGGAGGTACGGGTGGTGGTCATGGACTGCACCGACACCGGCGCGTCACCGCCGACGGGCACACCGCCGACCATCACCTGGCGCGACGCCCGCCGCCGTAGGACAGGCGCCGGCATGCCCAGCTGCACAGTTGTCATCAGATCTCCTTGGCCGTGACCTTCCCGCGGTGGGTGCTGGCGAGTCGTTTGAGCACGGCGGTGGTGATGCCGGTCGCGTCCAGGCCGTGCGCGTGCAGGATCTGATCGCGGGAGGCGTGCGGGAGGAACCGGGACGGCAGGGCGAAGGTGGCCGCGCAGGTGTCCGCGCCGGCGGCGGCCAGTGCCTGGGCGATCCGGGCGCCGAGCGCGCCGGTGGTGGTGGTGTCCTCGACGGTGAGCACCAGCCGGTGGGAGCCGGCCAGGGTGAGCAGCGCCGGGTCCAGCGGCGCGATCCAGCGCGGGTCGATCACGGTGACCGGCACGTCGTGGGCGGCGAGCTCGTCGGCGGCGGCCAGGCAAGGACCGGCCAACGGTCCGACGGCGACCAGCAGGCCCACCGCGGCGGGGTCGTCGCGGAGCAGATCGCACTGCCCGATCCTGCCGGTGGCGGGGATGTCGGGGCCCGCGCTGGCCTTCGGGTAGCGCAGCACGGTGGGCCCGTCGGCGGTGTTGACGGCCTCGCGGAGCAGTTCCCGCAGCCGGGCGCAGTCCCGGGGCGCGCCTAGACGTAACCCGGGCACGACCGGCAGGACCGACGCGTCCCACATGCCGTGGTGGCTGGGCCCGTCCGGACCGGTGACCCCGGCCCGGTCCAGGACGACGGTGACCGGCAGCCGGTGCAGGGCCACGTCCATGAGCAGTTGGTCAAACGCGCGGCTGGCGAACGTGGAGTAGAGAGCGACCACCGGGTGCAGCCCCCCGATGGCCAAGCCGGCGGCGCTAGTGACAGCGTGCTGCTCGGCGATCCCGACGTCGAAGACCCGATGAGGGAATCTGGTGGCGAAGCCATCTAGCCCGGTGGGATGGCGCATCGCCGCGGTCAAGCACACCACGTCATCGCGGTCGGCGCCGATGGCGGTGATCTCCTCGGCGAACACCGAGGTCCACGTCGGCTTGCCGACGAAGCGGGGACAGCCGGTGTGCGGGTCGATGACGCCGACGGTGTGCAGGCAGTCGGTCTCGTCGTGCTCGGCCGGGAGGTAGCCGCGGCCCTTGCGGGTCACACAGTGCACCACGACGGGGCGGCGCAGCCGCTCGGCTCGTCGCAGGGCGTTCTCAACGTCGGTGATGTCATGCCCATCGACCGGCCCGAGGTAGGCCAACCCGAGATCCTCGAACAGTGTGTGACGGCTCACACCAGACTGACGCAATTCATTCAAATGGCGGGCGAGTCCACCGACGGTCGGAGAGTAGGAGCGACCGTTGTCGTTGAGCACGATGATCACCGGCCGATCGGTGGCCGCGCCGATGTTGTTGAGCGCTTCCCAGCACATGCCCCCGGTCAGCGCACCGTCCCCGACGATCGCCACCACCCGCCGGCTGCCCTCACCCCGAAGGGCGAAGGCCTTGGCCAGACCGTCGGCGTAGGACAGCGCGGTGGAGGCGTGCGAGTTCTCGATGACGTCGTGGACGGACTCGGCCTGGGACGGGTACCCGGACAGGCCGCCGGCTTGGCGCAGTGAGTCGAACTCGGCGCACCGGCCGGTGAGGATCTTGTGCACGTAGGCCTGATGCCCGGTATCGAACAGCAGCACGTCGTGGGGTGAGTCGAACACCCGGTGCGCGGCGATGGTCAGCTCGACCACGCCCAGGTTGGGTCCCAGGTGGCCGCCGACACTCGACACCTTGTCAATGAGAAACGCGCGGATCTCCGCGGCCAGGTCGGCAAGCGTCGCGGCAGGCAGTTCTTTCAGGTCGGTCGGGGCGGTGATGCGATTGAGCAGGCTCATGATCGCCGTACCGCTGCGGGCAGGGTGAAGTGCACCGTCTCGCGGGTGGTCTCGCGTTCGACCACGGTGACCGGCCCCAGCCGTTCCAGCGCGGTGATGACGGCGTCGACCAGCCGGGGCGGGGCCGAGGCACCGGCGGTCAACCCGACCACACCGACCCCGTTCAGCCACTGCGGCCGGATGTCGCTGGGGTCGTCGATGAGGTAGCTGGGGGTGCCGTGGCGGCGCGCGAGTTCCACCAGCCGCACGGAGTTGGACGAGTTCGTCGAGCCGACCACCAGCACCAGATCCGACTCCGCGGCGATCGCGGTGAGCGCGTCCTGCCGGTTGGTTGTGGCGTAACAGATGTCGTCGGATGCCGGGCCTCGTAACGCCGGGAATCGGGCTCGCAGCGCCTCGACGACTTCAACTGTCTCGTCCATCGCCAGGGTGGTCTGGGTCAGGTAGGACACCCGCCCCGGATCGGCGACCTGCAGCTCCGCGACTTCGCTCGCATTCTGTACCAGGATCATCCGGCCCGGGGCTTCCCCTAGAGTGCCCTCGACCTCCTCGTGCCCCGCGTGACCGATCAGGATCACGGTGTCGCCACGCGCGCCGAACCGGCGTGCCTCGGCATGCACCTTGGTCACCAGCGGGCACGTCGCGTCGATCACCTCCAGCCCCCGGTCTGCCGCCTCCGCCCGCACCGCGGGGGATACCCCGTGGGCGGAGAACACCACTGTGGCGCCGTCTGGAACGGCGTCCAGCTCGTCGACGAACACTGCCCCGCGCGCCTGAAGATCAGCCACCACATGGACGTTGTGCACGATCTGCTTACGCACGTAGATCGGGCCGCCGCGCTGGTCCAGCAGCTGTTCCACGACAGCGATGGCGCGTTCGACCCCGGCACAGAACGACCGTGGTGCGGCAAGCAGGACGGTGAGTGCCATCTGTGGTGCCTCCGGGGATTCAGTGGTCACGGCGGGTGGCCAGCCGGGCCAGCGCGCCGAGTTCACCGGCGGCTTGGGCCACTGGGTTGGCTGCCTGCAGGTCGCACATCGCTAGCGCTAGCAGGCCGTCGACCTGGACCTGGCTCCAGGTGCGGCCACCCGCGATGTCGATCAGTTCGGCGGCGTGGACCAGGTCGATATTGGAAAGCGGATGGTCGCAGTGGTAGAGCTCGGCCAGTTCGAGCCCCGCCGGGGTTCCGGAGGTCAGGGCGGCCACCACCGGAAGGGACCTTTTACGGCTGCGCAGGTCCGAGTAGACCGGCTTGCCGGTCACAGCCGGGTCTCCCCAGATGCCCAGTAGGTCGTCCACGTGCTGGAACGCCAAGCCCAGGTGAGCGCCGAAGCGGCGGAAATGCTCGACCTGCCTTGAGCTGCCCCCTCCGAATGCGGCGCCCACCGCGCAGGCGCACTCTAAGAGGGCACCGGTCTTTCGCTCGGCCATACTCATGCACTCGGCCAGCTCGACCACCACTCCTTGTTCGAAGTCCAAGTCCGCGCTCTGACCGTCTATCAGATCCTGGACCGCGGCGGTGAGCATTCGTGTCGCCTCCGTGGCGGCCGGGTGTCCGCTGCCGGCGAGCACATCCAAGGCCAGTGTCAGTAAGGCGTCGCCGGCGAGAATCGCCGCATTGAGACCGAACACGCTCCACGCCGTGGGGCGGTGGCGGCGGGTGACGTCACCGTCCAGCACGTCATCGTGCAGCAGCGAAAAGTTGTGCACCAGCTCCACCGCGGCGGCGGCCGGCACCGCCGCGGCCGCAACCCCCGCGACATCACTGACGGCCTGCGCGCTCAGCAATACCAGCGTGGGGCGGATCGCTTTGCCCCCAGTGCTTTTTTCTGGGCCCTTGTCGGGGGGCAGGTATAGCTCGCCATGCTCGTCCCACCAGCCAAAGTGGTAGCCGGCGATGCGCCGCATCGACGAGGGCAGCGTGCCGACTGCCGCGCGCAGCGCGGGTTCAACGGTAGTTCGGCTCCATGCGAGCACCTCGCGCGCTGACCGGCTCTCGGTCTCCACGTCAGTTGTAGGCATGATCACGCCTCCTCATACCGGCTGATTTCGACGTTGTCGAGGATGCCGAGCGCGTCGGGAACCAGAACAGCGACGGAGTAATAGGTGCTAACCAAGTAGGAGATGATCGCCTTGTCGTTGATCCCCATGAAGCGGACGTTGCATCCGGGCTCGACTTCATCGGGAATTCCGGTCTGGCGTAGCCCGATCACGCCTTCGTCTTCCATACCGGTGCGCATCGCGAGGATCGAGCTGGTGCGGTGTTCAGTGATGGGGACCTTGTTGCTGGGGAAGATGGGTACTCCGCGCCACGCCGTCACCTGGCGGCCATCAACGTCGACGCTCGGCGGGTAGATACCCCGGCGGTTACATTCGCGACCGAACGCGGCAATCGTGTACGGATGCGCCAGGAAGAACCGCGTCTTGCGCCGGCGGGCAAGTAGCGCATCCATGTCGTTCGGGGTGGGGGGCCCGGTGCGGGTATGGATACGCTGCTGGAAATCGACATTGTTCAGCAATCCGAAGTCCGGGTTGTTGATCAGTTCATCTTCTTGCTTTTCCCGCAGGGCCTCGATGGTCAATCGCAGCTGCTGTTCGGTTTGGTTCATTGGATTGCTGTACAGGTCTACTACCCGGGTGTGCACCCGCAGCACGGTCTGGGCCACGCTCAATTCGTATTCCCGTGGTGTGCGGTCATAGTCGACGAAGGTTCCCGTTATCTGTGGCTCACCCTCATGCCCGGCGGTCAGCTCGATCTTGGCCTCGCCACGTTTATTCTGTGGACGGCCGGCCTGGGCCCGGAATCGCTCGAGCGCAGCTCGCATCGTCTCGGATTGTGCGGTCACCTGCTCAAATTCCTGCTGGGGTAGGGTCAACACCGTGCATGCGGTCACTGCGGTGACTGTGTAGGTCCAGGTGTCCTGCGACTGCACCAATTCCCGATCGCCGAAATAGTCCCCGTCGGCCAGAACATCGACCACGGTCGGTTCGCCGTACTTGCCAGGACCGATCTTGTTGACCTTGCCGTGGGCGATGAGGACCAGCTGATCGGCCGGCTGACCCTCTTCCACAAGGGTGCTGCCTGCCGCAATCTCCCGTTGCGTGAAACGGCCCGCCAACGCGCTGAGCACCTCGGTGTCGTCGAAATCCCGCAACATGGGCAACTCGCGCAATTCACCGGGAACGACCCGCAGCTGCGCATCTGTGGTGGTAAAGGTCACCCGCCCGTCACCCACTGTATAGGTCAATCGGCGGTTCACCCGGAACGTCCCGCCCGAGGCCTCCACCCACGGCAACATCCGCAGCAGCCACCGCGGTGTGATCTCCTGCATCTGTGGCACGGACTTCGTCGTCGTCGCCAGATTGCGGGCCGCGGCGGTGCTGAGACTTAATTGAGGGGGGCTCAATCGTGGCTGCTCGACAATATCGACGTTCGGATCCGTCATGGTCACTACGCACCTCACCAAATCTCGATACGGTCGGAGGTAGGAGTCAGACCCGATCGGCGGCGATGAGCAGGTAGTGGAAGCTGCCCTCGCGGTACGCCGTCAGAAACGGGTCCTCAATACCGGTGGCCACCGAGGACTTCGCCCGCAGTTCCCAGTACGGGATGGTGTGGGCGGTCAGATCGATGACGTTGATCGGGACGAGATTATTGGCCGCCAGCGCCTTGAAGTAGTCGCTTCTGGGGTGGATATTGCAGATGTAGTGCTCGTCGATCCGGCTGACCGCCTTGGACCGGCCACCCGTCACATCGTTATAGCAGCCGGTGATGCAGACGTAGCGGCCGCCGTACTCCAGCAGGCGGGAGAACTCGGCGAATAGCTGGAACAGGTCCACGTACATGGTGGTCTCGTTGGTCCAGACGCCCCGGCACGATCCCGGCTGGAAACCGGTGTCCAGCATGTTGCAGAAGTGGAACCTCACCTGATCGGCCACGCCCCATTGCTCAGCCTGGCTGTTGGCGAACCCGACCTGGTATTCCGAGATCGTCACGCCGTCCACCTGGCAGCCGAAGCGTTGGTTGGCCATGAGGCTGGTACCGCCCCGGCCGGATCCGGCGTCCAGCAGGCGGTCACCCGGCGAGATGTCGCCGAGGTGGTCGAGGAGTAAATTTGCCTGCACTGTCTCCAGGCGGTGCATCTCCTTGATGATTCGATCGTCTCGGGTATCACTCGGGCCTTCCAGCACCGACGGCTCGTACTCGCCGATCCCGTAATGGTGGTGGTACAGCCCGTCGATATCACCGAGCCGTAGGTTGACCGGGTCTTGCTGGTTGCCGTTCCAATACGCCGCAACGGACTTTTGGTAGGCGGTGTGAAGCACCTTGGCGGTGGTAGGGGTGGTCATGGTGAATCTCCTTCCCTGTCGGCCTGAGCGGACGGACCAGCGCCGAGGCCGAGTTTCGGAGCGCTCACGCGGTGCTCGCGCCGTGATACCGATCTGTGGTGCTGTGCCATTCGCGATTGCCGCCGAGCCAGGCCCATATGTCGGCCAGGAAACGCCGCAGCGCAAGCGAGCCCAGCTGGCTGAGGGCGGCCGCTTCCTCGACGAAGGTGTGCATCAGCTCGTTATGGATCGCTACCGTGCGCTCGATTGCTTCCTGCGGAGAGCACTTCTCCTCGAAGGCGATCAACTTGGGCAGGTCGAAGTCCTCGTCCGCTTCCTTACCCATCGAATACAGATCGTTCAGAATTACGCTCGCACTTCCGGCCAAGCAAAACACACGGCGTACCCGCCGATCGGCGAACTCGAAGGCGGGAAGCTCGTAGCCGGCAATCGGATCGACCAACACCATGGGGGGCAAGAAGCTGTTCTCATGCCGGTGCGTCAGGTACTCCCAGACCGGCGGGATTCGCCCTCCAGTGCGCCAGTTCGCCTCGTGGTTGTAGGCCATGAACATGACCGACAGCTCGTGGCGCAGCCGGGCAACCTGCGTCGCTGTAGCGTACTGGGCAAGGTGTTCGAATGCCGAGCGGTACGCGACCGCGACGGGCTCCTCCGATAGCGCCGCCTCGAGCTGGGGGGCGTAACAGACCGGGAGATCAACCGGGTCCACGGCCGCGTAGGTAATCCCGAGTCGCGAGCCGATCACCTTCGAGTCGGCGCCCAGGGATTCCTCGTCGAGGAGGTGGTCGTCGGTGGCCCATTCCGCCAGGACGCACTTCGATGCCGCCAGCAGCCGGTCTGGGTCATCCGTGGCCGGATGGCTGAGCATCATCAGGCGTCCGAAATTGGCCGCTCGTACGCGGTCGAGCTGCCCGGGGTAGATTCCGACCTGCTCGGCCCAGTCGACCAGGCGGCTGTTGACTTCCTCGCCGAGAGCTTTGTCGTCACGGACCGCCGGAGGGCAGTACAGCTCTGAACCTGACCCACCGTCAGCGGACCCCACGGCCGGTACCGGTCCAGCCGAAACCTGCCCAGCGGTGCGCTGCGAGAGGATCCGGGCCGCCGACGTACCCAGCCCCCGGGGACCGGTGACGAGTCGGTCTGCCACCGACATGGCTGGCCGGTCTTCGTCTCCGGCCAGCTGATCTCCGACAGATCCAGGAAGGTTGCTTGGGGCCGCGCGTTCTGGGTTGGAAAGCAGGGCGACCACTGCGCCCGCCAGGTCATGGGTGGCCGCAGGCGCGGACACACGAGACAGCACAGACACCGGCTCTCCTTCGTTTAAGCTGTGGCCCTCATACTGTTCAGCAGCCCAATAACAGAAGCGGAAGTGCCCAACCCGGCGGGAACACCGAATCGCTGCGGTGGCGTCCGGTAGCGCCGGCGCAATGCCGGCTCGGGATACCGGCCGGTCAACATATGCCAGTCCAGGATGCCGGCCATCCAATCCTGCAGTCCCACAACGTACTCGTCGAGAGCCTCGCGGGCATAGGAATCCAGGCCGAGATCATCAACCAGGATGGGCAACTCGGTGGCGATGATGTGCTCGAATTGCCGCAGCCGCGAGGTCATCAGATCATTGACCACCGAAACCGCCCGCTCCCGGTCTATGTCGAGAAACTTCTGCACGACCAGCACACAATTGTGCAGCTCACCCTCGAACTCGATCTCCTTCTGATAGGAGAAGATGTCGTTCGTCAAGCAGGCATAGTCCATGGCCGAGTTCTCCAGCCCACGAACTGCTCGGGTGCGGAAGGTCTCCGCCGGGATCCGCGCCGCCCGGGCGATGCGGGCCAGGTTCATCGTGAGATCGGAGCCGAACGTCTTGCGACGCATCTCGACATAGTCGACCGGGTCGGGAATCCGGTGTTGGATATGGTTCGCCAGCTCCCACAACCAGCTCGTCGTCATTTCCTCGACACCGTGGCGGAACTGACGCCGCTGTGCCATGGGCATCGGGAACGCCGTGCGTAGCCACAGTTGCGCCAGGCCGGTCTCCACCGCGTTGGCCGGCGGTGGCGTGCTGCCGCAATCCAGCGGCATGAACATCGGCAGCCGGGCATTGAACACCTTGGCGGCCGCCATGTTGCCGGTAGGACCGAACACCGCCGGGAAGTAGTCGTCACCGTAGGTTCCCCAGGTCAGCCAGGCCGAGGACTGATCGAGCTCGGGACCGGACGCGTCCGGATGCAACCTCGCCGCGCAGACGGCGAAATCGAACAACGCGAGGTTCTCCTCATCCCAGATGCGGATACCACCGGGCAATGACTCCAGCATCCCCATCTGGCGGGCCCAGTCGATGCAATGCTGACGTGACCGCTCCAGGTGGACATTGACTCGGGCGGTATAGGGCATGTAGAAGTCGGGCAGGGTGGTCGGCCCCACCGGTTCGTAGGGCACGTGCGTGTAGTACTTCGCCCTTTGCGCGCCCAGCGACCCGGGTGACAGCGGGATCTGCGCTGCCGAGGTGCCCAGGCCGGTGGGCCCGGCGAGCAGCCGCTCCATCACTGACGGCTCACGACGGGACTGCTCGTTCATGTAGCGGCTGGACCGCATGTGCCACTCATGCCCACCTGATTGCCAATCCTGCAGGCCCTTGACGTAGAGCAGCACGCTTTCGCGTTCGGCCGGATCCAGGCCGTACTCCTCGAACAGGGACGGCAGTTCGGTGAGGGTGGTGTTCTCGAACTGCTGGAGGCGAGACGTCAAGATGTCATTGGTCAGGTCCGCGGCGCGTTGCGGGCTGACGTCCAGGAACCGCTCCAGCACCAGAACGCAGTTGTTGATCTCACCTTCATCCTGGGTCTCGCGCTGATAGGAGAACAGGTCGTTGCGCATGTGCACCCCGTCGGCGAACGTGTCCTTGAGGACACGTATCGGCCGGGCAGCGGCGACTCTGGCTGGGATCTCGATGAACGCGGCGTGCTCCACGAGGTCGGCCGACCAGGGTGCGCCGCCGACCTTGCGGCGCACCTCGACGTACTCGATAGGGTTCGGGACCCGGTTCCCGCTGATGTTGGCGAGCTCCCAGGTCGATTCGTACAAGAGGTTGCGGGTGCTCTCGAAAAACCGCAGCCGCCATTCCGGGGACCGGTAGGGAACGGTGCGCGCCCACAGGTCGATCAGCCCACGCTCGACCGGATTGGCCGGCTCCGGCGGCGAGCTGAGGTCTACTGGTATGAAGGCGGGCAGACCGTCGAGGTACTCTTTCGCGCCGGCCTGGTCCTGGTTGCGCTTGTAGAGCTCCAGGAAGTGATCGTCGAAATAGAATACCCAGACGTACCAGTCGGTCACCAGGTCGAGTTCGCGGCTTGGTGCGTCGGGATGGGTATAGGCGCACAATAAGGCGAAGTCCATCGAGTCGAACTTGGCCTCGTCCCAGATATCCGAGCCGGGCTGGTCCGGTGGCGCGTCCAGCATCCCCATCTCACGGGCCCACGCCTTGGTGTGCCCGCGCGCCGTGTTCAGATGCGGGTTCAACCGCGCCGGATACGGCAGGTAGAAGTCCGGCAGTTCATAGGGTTGCATCACGGGCCCTCGTTATCTCGGCTTTCGTGCGGGTGCCGAGGATGAGGCCGGCCGTCTCGCCGATGTCGAGGGCGCCGATGTCGAGGGCGCCGGGGACGAGGGCGGCGGGGTCGAGGATGACTGCGGTGCAGCCGTCGCTGACGAGTCGTCGAAACGCGATATCTCGACGTTCTCCAGGATTCCGATGGCATCGGGGGTCATGATCGCTGCCGAGTAATAGGCGGTGACCAGGTAGGCCATGATGGCTTTGTCGTCGATACCCATGAAGCGGACGTTCAGGCCGGGCTGGACCTCGTCGGGAAGTCCGGTCTGGTGCAGGCCGACGACGCCTTGCTTCTCCAAGCCCGTCCGCATCAGCAAAATCGAACTGGTCTGGTAGTTGGTGACGGGGATCTTGTTGCAGGGCAGCAGCGGTATACCACGCCAGGCCGGCATCTTGTGACCGTTGAGGTCGATGCTGTCCGGGTAGACGCCCCGGCGGTTACATTCCCGCCCGAACGCGGCGATCGTTTTGGGATGCGCCAGCAAGACGTCCGGATCCTTCCACACGGTCGCTAGCAGCTCGTCGAGATCGTCGGGGGTGGGTGGTCCGGTGCGGGTACTGATCCGCTGCGAGAACTCGGTGTTGCGTAGCAGCCCGAAGTCAGGGTTGTTGATCAGTTCGTTTTCTTGCTTCTCCCGCAGGGCCTCGATGGTCAGCCGCAGCTGCTCCTCGACCTGGTTCATCGGGTTGTTGAACAGATCCGCGACCCGGGTGTGCACCCGAAGGACGGTCTGGGCCACGCTGAGCTGATACTCCCGGGGATTGAGGTCGTAATCGGCATACGTCCCGTCCAGCAGGTCTTCCTGCTGATGGCCCGCGGCCATCTTGATGGTGGCCTCGCCATATTCATTCTGGTCCTGGTCGAGGTTGGACCGGAACCAGTCAACTTGAGCCTGCAGGGCCTCGGACCGATCGCATTGTTCCCGGAATGCCTGATCGGGCAGCGCTAGTACCTTGCACGGGGTCACGGCGGTGACTGTGTAGGTCCAGGTATCTTGGGACTGGACCAACTCGCGGTCGCCGAAATATTCGCCGTCGGTGAGGACCGCCAACACCGTCGGTTCGCCGTACTTGCCAGGACCGATCTTGTTGGCCTTGCCGTGGGCGATGATAAATAGCTGATCAGCCGAGTCACCCTCCCGCACGATGGTGCTCCCGGGCCCGACCTCCCGCAGCTCGAACCGACCCGCCAGCTCGCTCAGCACTTCGGGATCGTCGAAGTCACGCAGCATCGGTAGCTCGTGCAGGTCGTCGGAAACGACCCGTATCTCGGTGTCCCCATTCATGGCGATCGCGATGCGACCATCACCCACCATGTAATTCGCCCGGCGGTTCACCCGGAAAGTTCCACCCGAGGCCTCCACCCACGGCAACACCCGCAACAGCCAGCGTGACGTGATCTCCTGCATCTGCGGCTGCGACTTGGTTGTCGTCGCCAGATTACGGGCAGCCTCGGTAGCCAGGGTCAACTGTGGCCGATCACCGTTTTGCGGCAACTGACCGTTCACGCTCGACTCCAACTGCGCCGATTCAGTCACAACACACACCACCAATCTCTATCCGCACCGATGCCCACGGCAGGCAATTCTTGACAGCCATTAGTGTCATAGTCACGACACATGCTAGGGGCCGCCACGCAAGGCGACATCCGTAGAAATTACGGACCCGGTGTGAACCCAAACTCTGTGGCGAGGCGCATCAGCTGTTGCTGCAGGTGACTCCGAGTTTGCAGTAGCCACAGCGCGGCGGCCGCGATGGTCAACTGCCCCTCGGGCCGCTCCGCGGTCCATCCAGCCCTGACTTCTACCGCGCTGACCATGGTGATGCGGGTCGCCAGGACTGTACCGGACGGCTACGTTGGAAGCGGGACCAACCGACCACCTCGTGGAACTAGATGAGGACGCCGTGGAGGTTGAAAGCCGGGTCAAACTCAACATAGGTGAGCGAGAGCGGCTTATCGGCGAGCTCGCTGCCCGCCAGATTTCGCTTACCGCGCCGGTCTTGCAGCGCGATGTGTACTTCAAGGAGCGTGGTTTCCGGGATCACGTCCACGGTCCTGGCTCGGCCATAGCTCGCGTTCGATACACGCCGTCCGAAACTACCTTAAATATGAAGCGGCTGACCAGCCACGACGGCGTCTGGGAGGAGATTGAGACGAGAATCCAAGACGGAATTGTCGCTGAACGCATCATGGATGCCATGGGTGCAGAACTGGCTGTTGTAGTCAAGAAAACGCGCCGAAGTGGACACTTCGGAGAAATTGAAATACAGATAGATGATGTCGAAGGGCTGGGCGCTTATCTTGAACTTGCCGTACTGGCCGATGAGGAGATCGGCCGAGCGCGAAAATCCATCGACCGACTATTGCGGGAGTTAGATATTCCGTCTGACCGGGTCGAGTTGCGTGGCTACCCAGTAATCCTTCTCGAACGGCAGGGTGTCTCGTTCTCCGCGAAGTAGCGTGAGAACACAGCATGTGTGGGTGTGATGGGATGGGGCTCTCGACGATCATCATTGAACTCGTTCTCGCCCACTGCAAATGAGTCTGCCTGCGCTGCGGCAACGCAACAGTGCCTGGCACGCCCGATCGCCGCCCCGGGGCCCCTACGACTCCTCGGCCGGCTAGCCGGCAGGCCAGGGGCCTGCCGTAGTCGACACGCGTTTCCCTCTCCCTCCGTTCGCCGTCCCAAGGGATCTGCGGGTTCAGGCACGGATGTGCGCGGCTAAACTCGTCACCTTGCCGATGAGGCATCGTCAGCCCAGATTCCCCACCGAGCTCTAACCGCCACTGCTCCAGTGCTCCAGCCCTCGACCCAACTGATACCAAAAGAGAGGAAAACTAAGTAGTCACGGCGGCTGAGCTACGTAAGGACGTGGGCTGAGCGCAGCCGTTTGAGACCACGCATCGGCCTCAGGCGGGACTTCAGATGGCCGTGATCGGCTTCGACTGCGTTGTTCGCGTGCTGCTGCATGACGTGGCAGGCCGAGGGCAGCAGCTCATCGGGCTCCCGCGGATACGCGGGAGCCCGGTCAGTGCTCACCTCGGCTGGGGCGTGGGCTGTGCTCGAGCGCGCGGGTCAAGAACCGGTGAGTGGCCGCCAGATCCCGCTTCGGTGAGCGAGCACATCGATGACCTAGCCATACTGGTCGATCGCCCGGTACAGATAGATCCATCTTCCGGCGACTTTGACATGGCAAACCATCGATCGCCGGGGACAGCCGGCAAGGTCGGGCCGCGTCGATCAGCAGCGGAGTGAACGGCTGCACCCACCGGTACACGCTCACGTGGTCAACCTCGATGCCGCGCTCGGCCAGCAGCTCCTCCACGTCACGGTAGGAAAGTCCGAAGCGCAGGCACCACCGCACCGCGAGCACGATCACCTCCGGCGGGAACCGAACCCAGCGAACGCCGAGGGTTGGGATGGGCGAGGCGATACAGCGAGCGGATCTCATGCATCACGCATGGCAACCGCTGCTCCCATCCCCGAACGCAACAGTCCCGCCACTGGCGCTGGCGTCTACATCACGGTTCTCGGCATCGGCGCAAGCGGAGGTGAATCGCCCCTAAGTCGCTTCTGCTCCTCCCTGCACTTTCTGATTCGCTCATCGAGGTGATCGGCTTGTTGCCTCTTTTTCTTCAACTCGTCCTGGCATTGTCTCAGTTCTTGCGCGCGGTCCCTCAATACTTTCCAGCGCTGGATTTCTACCTCCTCGGTCGGTCCCATCTGGATCGATTCAACGGCATTTTTTATACTGGTGTCCGTTTTACCCAAGTCTGAGTAATTGCCCGGAGGCAACGTCACTGATACTCCGCCGTAATATGGTTTACTATAAAGTCGGGCGGTGTCACCCTCGACATAGTTGGGCCCCTTTACTACCTTCACCGCATCAAACCGGTCACCCCAGCCGCCGGAGTACTGGTGAAAAGTATCAACATCCTCAACGGCAATGAACCGCAAGCCTTTGAAGTCGACGTTATTATAGCCCTTTACCACCAGTGGAATACTGTGTATCTGACACGCTTGCGGCACGGCGGGCAGGTTCGGCGTCGGCTTGACAGTTGGCTCGCCAGTGCCTTCATCCGGGAGGTAAAACTTCACTGCAGCAACACGGTCACCGAACACGAAACGAGGATCGAATAGATTCCGGTATATTCCCGGAGGAAGCACGAGACTGTCGCCCTCGTAGTTATTCAGATCATATAGGCCAATGTAGTACTCTTTAGAGGGATCGAAGTCAGGGCCCGGCTGGATGCATATGCTGCTCGCGGCGTCCTGCGCACACCAGGTTGACACCCCTGGTTCAGGAGTTGCCAGGTTGGCGGTGTCCTCAAGTAACACAGTCCGCGAACCATACAGCCAATGATCCCAGAGAGTTACCACAAGCGGGATTTCGTTGATCGTCTCGACCTGCTCGTCTGCCATCGTCTCTGTCCTTTCTTGTCGGCGGAGTAATATGGAGGGGGCTCCCGGCCAAGAGCAAACGGCACCGGCATGCAACGACCTTCTCGCTCCGGCCGGGAATGTCAGCTACTGATCGGATCGCCTGCGGCGATAACTCTTCACAGGACGAAGGATCTTGGTGAGAATGCAGGAAGGTTATTCGAGTCCCTATCCTGGCGTCTCCAACCTTGTGATGCCTGGACATAATGATACCCCCTTTGGCGCAAAGTCCGGGACGCCCGGATAAAGCATCGAGGAGCGTTACGCCAGCGTGCATGGTCCCACTCTGACCGGACCTACCCAAGCTAGAATACCGACCGGTTGGCTTGGTGGCAAGGGTTCACCCCAAACGCCGCTGGCCAGCTCGATCCACTGATCAGCGAAGTCGCCATCGACATCCGCGCCCGTGCGCCGGCGCCAACAACATCGCTCAAGCCCTACGGCACCACGCATGAGACCCCCTCAGACCAGTAGAACTACTCCTGAGCAGCCGAGGTGGGACTTTGCCGGGACCTGGTATTGGATGTTGCGATGCAGATGATCGACGCGAACAGGTCTGGCGGCTCGCATCCCCGAGCCCTCAAATCGGAAGGTCGACTTCAACCTAACGCGGACTTCCGTGTAGATGATTCGGCGCAACCCCAGCGGCCGGGACGATGCGCATCCGCTGAGTCCCGGGGACCATTGACCGCACGTCAGCGACCGACCGGGCCCGGTCCGGGACAGCCAGGAACGCTGGCGGGGCAGCCGGTGCCAGCTCAACGCCCACCGCGCGGTACTGGGCGATCTGGCCGCCGAGCTGTATCCGGCTGAGCAGCGCATCCCCGGTACGACAGTTCTCACCTCGGCGAGCTGGGTGCCGGACCCTGATCGCCCACTGCGGTTACTGGCCAACCACATACCTGACGAACCGAACGGAAAGGACTCGCGCCGTGACGTCCACTACGACGCCATTCATCAACCTGCCCTTTCCTGTACGCCAGCATCCACAATTCGCCAGGATCGAGACATCGACCCACGAGTGGGTCGTACGCTTCCGCTTAGCCAACAGTGACGCCGCCACGAAAGGACTAGTCCGGAGCCGCTTCGGCGTGGCTGCCGCCTACGGCTATCCTGATGCACCGCTACCGGAGGCGGAGCTGGCGGCTGGCTGGTTCGCCTGGCTGTTCTTCGTCGACGACCAACACGAAGAAGGGACCCATGGATCCGCTCAAAGGTGGACCGACGTCATCGAAGCCGTCGGCGGGGTGCTCGAATCGGGTCTGCCGACCGGCCCGCTCGCCGGCACGCCACTGATCCGGGCGCTCGCCGACC
This sequence comes from Pseudonocardiaceae bacterium, assembly GCA_050700255.1. GTDB lineage: Bacteria > Actinomycetota > Actinomycetes > Mycobacteriales > Pseudonocardiaceae. The sequence goes on along the minus strand of JBOHGX010000225.1, from coordinate 7,949 downwards.
TCTCCCATCGCTTCGACGCGCTGGCCTCGCCCGCCTGGAAGAAGCGCTTCGCCCGGCACCTGATGGGCATCATGGCGGGCGGGCTGCGCGATATCCAGCTCCGTGAAGGCGGCACCCCGTTGCCACTCGCCGACTACATCGCGCTCCGCCGGGACGCAAGCGCCGTCCTGACTTGCTTTGACGTCATCGAAATCTGCGTGCACACAGTACTTTCAGATCAGGTCTACCACTCGTCGATTTTCCAGGAGATCGTCCTTGCTGGTGCAGACCTCTTCTCCTGGATCAACGACCTGTACTCACTGGACAAGGAAATCGCCTGCGGCATCGTGTCTAACCTGATCCTGGTGCTGCAACACGAACGGCGCATTACCCGGGAACAGGCATTCATCGCCGCTCGCGCGCTCATAAACGACCGGGTGAACGACCTCCTTGCGGCCGAGCAGCGCTTGCCCGAGTTGATCGATACCCTGCAACTCGACACCGTCACCCAGGAAGCGGTGCACCGATACGTGGCCGGCATCCACGACTGCATCGCCGGCGCTAACCACTGGCATGCCCACGGCACCGGCCGCTATCAGAAACCGGCCACAGGTACGGTGGCACTGTCCCCAGTCGAGGACCTTCTCAGCTGACCAACCGATCACGGACGGAAGACAGGAAGCCTTTAAGAGAGCATCTCAAAACTCGCGAGTTGGGTGCGCTCGATCTGTAGAAACTATGGATTTCGCTACCGGCTGGGTGCTAACCCGAGCTCGGCGCCATGGGCCACGAGTTGCTGCTTGGAGGTGACCCCTAGTTTGGAGTAGCTGCGGGCAAGGTGGGTCTCGACGGTCCGCACGCCGATGTGCAGCCGGGTGGCGATCTGCGGGGCGGTGTAGCCACCGGCGGCCAGCTCGGCGACCTGCCGCTCCCGTGTGGTGAGCGAGTCCGGGCCGTGCACGGTCTGGGCGGTGCATCGCCCCTGCGGCTGGAGCTGGGTGAGCAGCGCACGGGCTTGGTCGCGGCGGACAACGGCTCCGCACGCGTCGAATGCCGCGGCGGCCGCGCGCAACGCCTCCTGCGCTGCGTCTCGGTCCGACTGCTGAACTGCGTTGGCGTAGGCGACCCGGGCGCGCGCCGCAAGTAGCGCGTATCCGCTGGAGTCGAATCCGTCCATAGCGCCCAATGCGGCCCGTGCCGCCAGGTCGTGGCGGCCGCGGCAGATCAGGGCCCATGCCGTGGCGAATTGGTGCAGCGCCTGGTGGATCGGTGCGCCTGTGCGGCGAGCGTCGTCGTCGGCCGAGGCCGCGGCCCTCGCCGCACCGTCGGGATCGCCGACGACCACCGCGATCTCGGCCAGATCAGCGAGAACGAAGGCCCGCAATGCCCAGACGTTCATCGCCGAGTAGCCGTCCACTGCCCGTTCAAGGACGGCGGCCGCGGCAGCCAGTCGGCCCTCGGCTCGGGCCACCGTTGCTTCGGCCCACCAGTACCACGGCTCCAGGATGCCCTGCGGCCTACCGCCGGTGCGCGTCATCGCGTCGAGATTTCGACGGGCCTCGATGAGATGGCCGCGCTCTGCCGCGGCCATTGCCGCCCGGCCCGCCAGCCGGACCGGTAGCCGGCATCGACCCGCCGGATTGTGGCTTTCTGCCTGCCGCGCATGCGCGGCGACCATCGCCAGATCCCCGGCGAGCAGCTCGATCAACGCGCCGCATCGTCCGATCATCGGGTCATAGTGCGGGCTGGATGCGGCGGCCCGCGCCCACCGGCTGCGAGCCGAGACCAGGTGGCCCCGGCACGCATCCAAGGAGGCGAGCAGTGCCAAGCTCTGGGACATCCACGACAACCGCGCTGCTGCCGTGGCCAACTCCACGCTGCGCATGAGCACGTCCTCGGACGCGTCGAAACGGCCTTGCAATCCGAGGGCGTGGCCCAACGCCCGAAGCGCCTCGGCGATCCCCCGTTGATCTCCGACCCGCTTGGCGTCGTTGCACAACTGCCGTGCTTCGAGCTCCTCGCCGCACAGATCCCCCGCCAGCCCGCGGATCTTGGCCAGCTCGATCGCAGCCATCCGAGCCGCCGCCTCGCAGCCGGCCCGCTGGCACAGGGTGAGTACCTGCTGGCACTCCCGTTGCCCCGCATCGAGATCACCGGCTCCGTAGGCGAACAAACCCGCCAGCCATAACCGGACATCAGCTTGCCGTTGCAGGTCACCGACCCCCGCAATCAGTTGCCGCATCCGCTGCACGGCGGTGGTCTCGGCGACATAGTCCTCGGTTCGATCGACGATGCCCCAACCCGATCGCTGGAACAACGCGTCGAACACGCCATGCCAGCGCTCGTCGCCGACCGGCAACAGCTCCCGCAATCTCGACACGGTCGTCCACGCCTGGGAACATCGCCCTCGTTGTTCAGCCTGGGCAGCCATCCTGATCAGCGCGTCGATCGCCTCGCCGTCCCCGGCCTGCGCCGCGCGAACAAAATGCGACGCTGCCGCCTCCGCCTGTCCAGACTCAAGCAGCGTCTCGGCCACCCGCCGGTGCATCATGCGCCGCCGGGCGCCGCCGATGCCGGTATAGAGCACCTCCCGGACCAGCGAATGGGACACCTGGTAGCTCAAGGACTGATCGTGCTGCTGCTCAACGACCATCCTGCAATGCACCAGCCGCTCCAGGGCCAACGCGACGTCGTCGATCGGCTGGCTTGTGATCCGGGCGAGGTCATCAGGATCGATCAGGTCACCGACCACAGCGAGCAGCTCGACCAGCGCCAGAGTGGGCGGGTCGAGCCGTGCTACTTCGGTGCGCACCCAGCAGGCCAGTTTCTCCGGTACCTCATCCAACGCAGGTGCCTGAAGATCTGCGCTGTTGTCGACCAATGCCTCCAGCAGCCCGACGGCGAACCGCGGGTTGCCCTGCGCGTGCACCACGAGCCACTCCACCAGTACGGACGGCACACGGTCTTGCCCAAGAACCCCTGCGGCCAGCTCCCGGAGGTCCTCCGAGGAAAGCGGGGAGAGCTGAATCCGGCGTACCATCGCCTCCTGTTCTAGGGCATGCAGCACCTCGACGGCAGTCCGGTGCCTGGCCAGCTCCGCCGGTCGGGCGGTGGCGAGCACGAACAGTTGACTGGCTGGAAATTCCCACGCGAGCCGCAGCAGCATCTCCCACACCACGTCGTGGCCCTGATGAACGTCGTCGAGGACCACGATGATCGGCCGGTCAGCGCTCGCCTTGGCGAGCAGACCCGGGATCCACTCGACGAAGTGGTAGCGGAGAGCCTCGGCGCAAGCGGACGCGTCGTGCGCGATCTCGGCGCGGTGCACGAGCGCCGGAAGGTCCCCAAGCCCGCTGCCGCAAGCGCGGCATACCCGATCGGCGTCCACATCAGCCGCATGCAGGCCGAGAACCTCCGCCCACGGGCCGAACAGCGGCATACCCCCCAGCGGAGAGTTGTGGCAGATCAACCCGCGGGCCAACTCATCGGCGCCAGACAGCAGTTCGACCGCTAGCCGGGTCTTGCCCAGGCCCGCGTCACCGAGGACCAAGGCCACTCGCAGCTCGCCCAGCGCGCTGCGTTCCCGCTCGACCTGCAGCGCACCGAGCTCTTGGATGCGTCCAGGCACAAGGCGTCCAGTGCTTTTGGGGTAGCATAGTACGCCGCTAGCCTTGGCCATTTGCGGAGTCACCCGCGCGGTGATAGCGATGGGTCACACGTGTTGTCGAGTCGAGCGATTGCGTGCCTTATCCAGCTCGTTTTCACTCTGCGCATAGCGTTACCCTTTTGCGACTCGTGCGGTTCGGGTGATTGCCTGACATTGCGCCAGACCAAAAGCACCACCCCTGCCAGACTTCTACGCTGGTTCCCCACAGTGCATTCAAACGGCGGTGATCGGCGCCCCTGGACAAGTTGCCGACTTTCAGGAAAAGTACCGACCGGTTGGCTCGTGGCCAAGGGGGTTCACTCCAACGCCGCACCGCAGCCCGCCCCGCGTGGATGTTCTAGCGTGGTGCCATGTCGAGTGGCGTGGCACGACAGGTGGTAGGTCAGTGAGTGGGGGTCGGGTGGTTGCGATACAACGGGAGCCGGCCGGTGCAGGAGCAGCAGCGTTACCGGCCGAGCGTCTCCAAGGACGGGCACGGGTCACCCGGCAGGCCTTGCTCATCGCGGCCGCGACCCGGTTCGCCGAGGTGGGTTACCACGGCACATCACTGAGCGAGGTGATCACCGCGAGCAAGGTCACCAAGGGCGCGCTGTACTTTCATTTCGCCTCGAAGCAGGCTCTCGCTGATGCGGTGGTGGCCGAGATGGTCGCGCGCTGGCGGGCGATGGTTGCCGAGGTCAAGGCCCGCGGCTTGGACCCACTATGGTCGCTGCTCGCCCAGACCGACGAAGTCGTGGTCCGCAAGATCGAAGATCCGATCGCCCGCGGTGGCATCCAGTTGCTGACTGACCCTGGGGTGGTGTGCGCAGACGCCGCCACGCACTACATGTACGGAGAGGCGGCGGCCAAGGAGCAACTCACCGCCGCTGCGGAAGGTGGGCTGCTGCGGCCTGGCGTCGATCCGACCCAGATCGCCCGCGTTGTCGTCTCCATGATCACCGGCGCTAACCTGCTCTGCGACCTGTTCCGGGGCCACAACGAGCTGTGGGAGGCCGTCACGGAACTGTGGCAGGGGCTGTTGCCGGCCATTGCCACCGATCCCTGGCTTGAACGCTGGCGGGCTGCGGACTGGTCACAGCGGCCGATGCCGGTGATCGGAGGGATCCCTGGTCCACCTCACTGATGCGGCGCTGTGGTAGCGGCGGGGCTGGGTGACCAGTTGCCGTGGAAGCCATGCGGGACGCGGTCAGGCAGGTGGATCGCGGCAATGTTCTCGAGGGTGGCGGCGTCGAGCAGGACGAGGTCACTGCGGTTGGTGCTGGCGTCGTACACGAAGCCCATGAGCACGCCGTCGTCTTCGGCTGCATCGGAGGTGTTCGGGATGAACACGAACTCGCTGGGTTGTTTGTGCCGGCCCAGCCGCCGCTCGGTGGTGCGGCCACGATGTAGATCATGTTTGAGGACGGCGTCGACGGCGATGGCTCCGGTGCCGGGCGCTGCCTGCATGGCGTAGCCGTAGCGGTGCGGCCGGCCCAGGAGTCGTTCGTCTATACGCGGGAATTCCTGGGCGCGGTCATCGAGCCGGGTCTCGGACACCGTCCCGGCAGTAAGATCGACGGTCCAGCGGTCCAGTGTGGGCCGACCCTCGTTGGCACCGTGGCGCTCCCTGCGCTCGTCGACGCTGTCAAACATCTTGGGGTGCCGCACCACGTCCAAGACGATCGTGCCGGCTTTCTCGTATGCGTTGAGCGGGTGAAAGACATAGCAGGGCGCTACGTCGAACCACCGGATGTCGTGAGCACCACCTTGCCGTGGCAGGACTCCGATTCGAGCCGGGTAGGTGGGATCCCACGAATAGGGCATGTTCGCGTTCCCGCGGGCGCATTTCCCGAACATGGCCGTGATCGGATCAGGAACTCGGACGCGGCCGATGAGGGCGGAGAGTACCAGCCGTACCGGTGTTCGCAATGCGCGTGGGAAGATGATTTCGGCGCCTTGAGCCGGATCAAATGTGACTGGCAGATCGTAGATCACCACGTGGTTTTGGGTGAGCGAGAAGTCGTGCATCATCGGGCTGCCCATGACCGGGATGTCGACGGTATGCCGAGCGCGCCCGTCGACTCCGATGATCGAGTACTGCACGGTGTTGCCGCGGCCGAAGAAGTAGGAGATCGCGTGCAGCTCTCCGGTGTCGGGGTCGCGTTTGGGGTGAGCGGTGTAGCCGCCGCGCAGCGAGCCATCGAAGTCACAGGGTCCGACTGTGTTCAGTTCGTCGGTGAGCTCGTAGCTGGCGACCCCACCTTCGACCAGCGCCAGGGTGCGGCCGGCGTGGCTGAGCACGTTGGTGTTCGCCGCCAGCACCTCCAGCCCGGCACGATGGCGGCGGTGGCGTGCCGGCTCGCCGAGAGCCTTGGCGACGGCGGGGCTTCGAATCCAGCGGTTGCGATACCACTCCGCCTTGCCGTCTCGCAGCCGAACCCCGTGCACCATCCCGTCGCCCATGAACCAGTGGTAGGTCTGCGGGTCGATCTCGGCGACCGGGTTGGGCCCGTTGCGCAGGTATCGCCCGTCGAGGTGCTCCGGGATGGTTCCCGTCACCGCCAGCTCGGTGATGGTGTGTTCCTGCTGTACCGGAGCGTAGTTCCCGTCCAGGTAGCCGTTGCCCATCGTCGCAGTCTCCTTCCTCACCGCACAGACCGACCGACCACCCCGTTGTACTGTCGGACTGCGGGTGCCAGACGTATTGATCGACGATCACGTGGTCGCGCCCTGCGGCGGGCGAGGCCGGCGGACACGGCGGATCGTGGGGAGTGAACTGCGGCTGATCACCACGGACGGCCCCGGCTCTGCCGGGAAGGAACCCGCATGAGTTGCTTTGAGTCATAAGGTGGGCAGCGTGCTGCCTTGGTCTACTGAGCTCGCCCTCTCAGTGTCTATCGACCGGCGTGTTCTCTCCAGGTGTCCAGCCCTCAGGAGGAGATGATGTAGGCGCGGCCGAAGAACGTTCCGATCTCCGCGCGGTGCAGATGACCGGCGACTGCTTGATCACCTTCTATGGCCATGCCAGCGTGGATGTGCACCGTGCCGTTGATGATCGCCCCGCTACCCGTCATCTCGGCCGGTAAGGAGTAGTCGGTGATGATGTCCTTGGTGGCGTCGTGTTGGGGCATGGTGGAGATCGTGAAGCTGTCCACGGCGCCGATCAGACTGACGATCGCCCCGTTGGTGATGTCGAGGGGCTTGGCTTCGTTGGTCACGGTCTCCATTAGCTCAGCGTTGCGGACCTCGATGACAACCACGTGAGCTACCTTCCGGTCAGGGAGCGCTTGCAGCATGGCAGCGGCGCACCATCGCGCGCCAGCGTCGCGGTCGCTGACTGCTTCCCGGGCGAATCCCTGGGCCACCAGAACGGGCTGGGGAAAGCCCGCAGGATCCTGCGCGAGCTGAGCGGCGACGGACCAGTCGAGGCCACAGACCCGGGCCACGACGGCGGTCATGTAGCGGCCACGGACCTCGGCGTCCCGGCCGAGAGCGGCAGCCACGTGATCGCTCAGCGAATCACCCCATCGCAGCGCCCCGAATATAGGTACTCACCCGAGCTACAGATCGCGCTGGACCCGAGTGGCCGCGCGCTGGTCGAGACGATGGACAAGGACGTGCAGACGAAACGGCACAGTGATGGGATGAGGGAGTCGAAGAGGAATACGACTGGGAGGAACTGTGACCGTCGTTATCTTCGCCCAGGAGTGCGACGCGTCGGTGGATGAGGTGATCCGGCAGCTCACCGATCGGGAGATTGCGGTGTTCCGGACGGACACGTCATGGTTTCCACAGCGTTTGACCATCCAGGCGCGACTGGAAGGCGACCGATGGGTGGGCTGCCTGTCGACCGAGCATCACCGGGTTGACCTCGACGACATCCGCTCGATTTGGTATCGGGATCCGACCGCATTTGACTTCCCGGCGAATCTCTCCCAACCTGAGCGGCGGTTCGCATTCCGTGAGGCACGTCTCGGGGTCGGTGGTGTGCTGGCATCGTTGGACACGTTGTGGGTGAACCATCCCAACCGCGCCAGTGATGCAATCTACAAACCGTTCCAACTCACCACGGCGGCGCGTTGCGGCCTTGCCGTGCCGCGCACGCTGGTCACGAACGATGCGACTGCGGTGCGGCACTTCCACAACGAATCCGGGCCCGGGTTGATCTGTAAGGTCTTCGGTTCCAACGCCATCACCGAACACGGAACAACCAAGGTGGCCTACACCCACCGACTTGACGACGGCGACCTAGAGCCCCTCGGTCCCTAGAAGCTCGACACTTGAGCAGAGTTTTCGGGCGGGTGTAGCTTGCGGTCCGTCCGCT